>JAWVYO010000012.1:0-37120 GCA_033722675.1 Acidimicrobiia bacterium
CCGCGGCGAAGGCGTCCATCGTCCCCGTCGAGATCTGCGAGCCGGTGAAGCCGGTGCAGTCGCCGAAGGCGCCCCCGGTGCCCTCCTCGATCGTGAGCGTCAGGTAGTCGTCGAGGTTCGTGCCCGCCAGGCCGCCCGAGGCGACGTAGAGCTTCACGTCGGCGGGAACGATCGACCCGTCGTAGGAGACGGCGATGCACTCGGTCACCGAGTCGGACGGCTTCATGCCGCTGGCGGTGAACATCGCCGAGCCGCTGTCGTCGTCGGTGATGACGACGGTGCCGGCGGCAAACGTGTTCGAGGTGTTGTCGGTGGTGCCGGAGAAGGCCGCCCGGGTCGCGCCCACCACCGTGAACCCGACGACCAGAAAGGCCGCCACCGGTGCCAGGACGCGAACGAGGAGCATCCAGGCCGGCGACCGATGCTGCTGGTTCTGAGTAGTCATTGCACTCTTCTCTCGATTCGCTCTCACTCCTCTGTCGGCGCCGGCGAGCCGCGGCTTCAGTCCTTCGAGGCGGTCGTGGAACTCATTTGGAAGCACCCGATGTGACTAGTCACCGGAAGGGGGACCTCCGGCGGCTGGACTGGGTGGGAACCGCCGCTTGAATGCATCGCATGACCGATCGCCTCAGCACCGCCCGGTTCGCCCGCAGCCACCAGGTCGACCGCCTCGACGGGGGGTTCGACCTCGTCGTCATCGGAGGGGGGGTGGTGGGGGCCGGGATCGCCGTCGACGCCGCCACGCGGGGGCTGCGGGTGGCGACCGTGGAGCGGGACGACTTCGCCTCGGGGACGTCGAGCCGATCGACGAAGCTCCTCCACGGCGGCGTCCGGTACCTCCCTCAACTCCAGTTCCGGCTCGTGCGCGAGAGCCTGAAGGAACAGAAAGTGCTCGCGCGCATCGCCGACTACCTCTACGAGCCCTTCGACTTCGTCATCCCCGTCTACCGGGGCCGCGGCTTCGCCGACGCTCCGAAGTGGGCGCGCCACCCCCTCGTCTTCCCGATCGCCCTCCGCCTCGGCCTGTGGTTCTACGACCGGCTCGGCAGCCGAGGCCGGATGCAGCAGAAACGCCGGCTGTCCGTCGACGAGCTCCGGGAGCGGTTCCCGAAGATCCGCACCGAGGGCCTCCGCCACGGCGTGCGCTACCAGGACGCCCAGACCGACGACGCCCGTCTCACCGCGATGCTGGCCGCCACGTCGGTGGAGCACGGGGGCGTGGCCGCCACCTACGTCGAGGCCACCGCTCTCCGCCACGTCGGCGATCGCTACGACATCGACCTGCTCGACCGGCTGTCCGCACGGACCTGGACGATCCAGGCCCGCACGGTCGTCTCGGCCACGGGCGCCTTCGCCCCGCCTCCCGGATCGGGCGACGAACCCCTGCCCCTCATCCTGTCGAAGGGAGCCCACCTCACGACCACCACGACGGCCCTCGGGCTCACCGATGCCGCCCTCGTCCTCCCCGAGACCGAGGACGAGCGGGTCATGTTCCTGGTCCCCTGGCACGGGTACGCCGTCGTCGGCACCACCGACACGCCGTACCACGAGGACCCCGAGCACCCGCTCACCGACGCCGACGACGTCGCCTACATGGTCCGCCACGTCGAGGAGTACCTCGACGTCGACGATCCCGCGATCCTCTCCTCGTGGTCGGGACTCCGGGTGCTGGCCGGCTCACCCGACGAGGACACCGCCAGGGCGTCGCGAGAGCACGTGCTGGTGGAACTCCATCCCGGTTACGTCCAGGTGGCGGGCGGCAAACTGACCGGCTACCGCAAGATCGCCGAGGACGCCGTCGACCGCGTCCTCAAGCACCTCGGCGAGAAGGGCATCCACAGCCGGACCGACCACGTCCCCATCGTCGGCGCCGGCGTCACCAATGCCGTGCGGGTGCGCGTCGAGGCAGCGGTGGCCCGCATGGGCCTGCCCGACGGATACGACAGAACGCTCCTCGGCCGCTACGGCACGGCCGCCGAGGCGGTCCTGCGCCTCATGGACGACCGTCCCGAACTCCTGGAGACGGTCGGCGGCGACCTCCTCACCCTCGCCGAGGTCGTCCACATGGTCCGCAACGAATCCGCGGCCACGATCACCGACGTCGTCCAGCGCCGCACCCGCCTCGCCTGGTTCACGGAGGATCACGCCCGTGGCTCGCTCGAGATCATCGGCCGCACCATGGCCGCCGAGCTGGGCTGGGACGCCGACCGCCTCGCCGCCGAGCTCCACCGCGTCGACCACGACCTCACCGCCGAGGGGTTGTAGCGGACGCGAGTCCGAGGTTCCCCCTACAGCCGGCCGCGAAACCGTTCCTCGAGGTAGGCGACGAGGTTCTCGATCGGAATCCGATCCTGGGCCATCGTGTCGCGGTCGCGGACGGTGACCGCCCGGTCGTCGAGGGTGTCGAAGTCGACGGTGACGCAGTACGGCGTCCCGATCTCGTCCTGACGGCGGTACCGGCGGCCGATCGACTGGGTGACGTCGACCTCGATCGGCCAGTGGGCCCGCAGCCCGGCGGCCACCTCCTGGGTCACCTCGACGAGGTCGTCCTTCTTCGACAGCGGGAGCACGGCCACCTTCACCGGCGCCAGCTTCGGGTGGAGCTTCAGCACCGTGCGCGTGTCCCCGTCGACCTCCTCCTCGTGGTAGGCGTCGAGGAGGAAGGCGAAGGCGGACCGGGTGGCACCGGCGGCGGGCTCGATGACGTGGGGGAACCAGCGTTCGTTGGCGGCCTGGTCGAAGTAGCGGAGGTCCTGCCCGCTGTGCTCCGCGTGCTGGCGCAGGTCGAAGTCGGTGCGGTTGGCGATGCCCTCGAGCTCGTCCCAGCCCCAGGGGAACAGGTACTCCACGTCGCTGGTCGCCGCCGAGTAGTGGCTCAGCTCGTCCTCGTCGTGGGGACGGAGCCGCAGGTGCTCCTCGGTCATCCCGAGATCGAGGTACCACTGCATGCGCTCGTTCAGCCAGTACCGGTACCACTCCTCCGCCTCGTCGGGCGGGACGAAGAACTCCATCTCCATCTGCACGAACTCGTACGTGCGGAAGACGAACTGGCCCGGCGTGATCTCGTTGCGGAAGGACTTGCCCAGCTGGGCGATACCGAAGGGGGGCTTCAGCCGCGAGGTGCGCTGGACGTTCTGGAAGTTGAGGAAGATGCCCTGGGCGGTCTCGGGCCGCAGGTAGACGACGGCGCCCGAGTCCTCCACGGGCCCCATGAACGTCTTGAACATCAGGTTGAACTGCTTCGGCTCGGTGAACGCTCCTCGCGTGCCGCAGGAAGGGCACTGCTCGGGGTCGTCGAGCTTGTCGAGGCGCCACCGGCTGTTGCAGTTCGTGCACTCGACGAGGGGGTCGGTGAACGACGCCAGGTGGCCGGACGCCTCCCACACCCGGGGCGCCTGGATGATCGACGAGTCGATGCCCACCACGTCGTCGCGGCGGCGGACCATCGTGTCCCACCAGGCGTCCTGGACGTTGCGGAGCAGCTCCACCCCCAGCGGCCCGTAGTCCCACGACGAGCGGATCCCGCCGTAGATCTCGGAGGCCTGGTACACGAACCCCCGCTTCTTGGCGAGGTTGGCGATCATGTCGAGCGTGACGTCGGTCATCGGTGCGGTTCCTGTGGGAGAGAGACGCGGATGGTAGGCGGACCGTCGCGGCGTCAGGCCGAGCCGGAGCGGTCGACGGCGCCGCCGTAGCGGCGCTCCCGCCGCATGTACATGCCCACCGCCTCGGCCAGGTGCTCACGGCGGAAGTCCGGCCACAGGGTCTCGGGGAACAGGTACTCCGCATACGCCGACTGCCACAGCAGGAAGTTGCTCACCCGCTGCTCCCCGCTGGAGCGGATCACGAGGTCGGGGTCCGGCATGCCGGGCAGGTACAGGTTCCGGGCGACCACCGCCTCGGTGACCTCGTGGGGCTCGATACGGCCGTCCGCGGCGAGGCGGGCGATCCGGCGCGCCGCCTCGGTGATCTCCAGACGGGATCCGTAGTTGAAGGCGAAGACGAGGGTGAGGCGGTCGTTGTCGGCGGTCAGCGCCTCCGTGTCCTCGATGTGGCCGCGCAGGCGATCGGTGACGCGGGCGTCGAAGCGGTCACCGATGAAGACGACCCGCACCCCCAGCTCGTCGAGCTCGTCCCTGCGCCGCAGCAGCAGGTCCTCGTTGAACTGCATGAGGAAGGCGACCTCGTCGGGATCGCGTGACCAGTTCTCCGTCGAGAACGCGTAGACGGTGAGCCAGCCGATCCCCAGCTCCAGCGCCCCGTGGACGACGTCGAAGAGCGCCTCCTCCCCCGCGGCGTGCCCCTGGGTGCGGTGCAGGCCGCGGGCGTTCGCCCACCGCCCGTTGCCGTCCATGATGATGGCGACGTGGCGGGGCAGGTCAGGCATCGATGGCCGCCAGGCTGGCCAGGCGCCGGTCCAGGTGGTACTCCATGAACCGCCGGGTCACCCCGATGGCATCGCGCGACAGCGTCGGATCCGCCACCGGGAGTTCGGCCAGGTCGGCGGCGGCGAGCCGCGCCAGGTACGTGACGAGACCGTCGCGCAGCATCACCGCCCCCGGGGTCCGGCACCGCTCACACAGCACGCCGCCCTCGGGGAAGGAGAACCGCTGGACGTGGTCGGGCGACCCGCAGCCCGCGCAGTGCTCCAGGGCCGGTGCGACACCGACGACGTCGGCCATCTGCAGGAGGAACGACGCCACGAGGTCGGGGTGCGGCGGAGCGGCTTCCAGGACGTCGAGTCCCCGGCGCAGCAGGAGGAAGGCACGCACGGCGCTCTCGGCCTCCTGCGTGACCGCATCCACCACCTCCACCATCGTCCCGGCCGGCAGGACGCGGTCGAGGTCGCCCCGCAGCCGCGGGTACGCCTCGATCACCGACGCCTGCGTGATCGTGTCGAGGTTGCGCCCCTCGTAGAGCACGAGGTCGACGTGGGTGAAGGGCTCGAGGCGTCCCCCGAAGCGGCTCTTCGTCTTGCGAACCCCCTTCGCCACGGCGCGGACCTTGCCGTGGTTCGGACTGAGGAGCACGACGATGCGGTCCGACTCGCCGAGGGGGAACGAGCGGAGGACGATGCCCTGGTCGTGGCGGAGGCCCATGCCCGGCCGAGCGTACCCGGCCCCGACAGCCCCGCCGCGGCACGTAGGGTGGATCCATGCCCACACCACTCACCGACACCGAGCGCAGCGACTTCCTCGCCGAGCATCCCGAGTGGAGCCTGGACGGGGAGACCATCACGCGGACCTTCGAGTTCGCCGACTTCAACGAGGCCATGGGCTTCGTCACACGCGTCGCCCTGGCGGCGGAGGTGGCCGACCACCACCCCGACATCGACATCCGCTGGAACGAGGTGACGCTGGCGCTCTCCACCCATTCCGAGGGCGCTCTCACCGAACTCGACCGGGACCTGGCGACCACGATCGACGCCTGGTGATCGAGGCGCTGGGGTCGCTGGCGCTGCTGTCTGCGGGCGTCGGGACCCTGTCGGCCTTCTGGTTCTGGGCGACGTCCACCCGCGAGCTGCCCGCCGCCAACCTCGACGAGCTCCGCGAACGCCGCGACGAGCTCGTCGCCATGGCCGAACGGGCCCGCACGCGCCCCCGCTGGTTCCTCCACGTCGGCCTGGCCCTCGGGCTCGGCCTCGTGGTGGCAGGCCTGTCGGTGGACGGCGCCGGGGGCTGGGGGGTCCTCGGCGGGATCCTCGCCTGCCTCGCCACCTCCGGCTTCCTCGTCGACCTCGGGTCGCGCCGCCGTCTCGAACGGGCCCTGGACGCCATCGGCGAGTAGACCGAACGGCCCGACCGTCCCTACATCCCCATCCGGTCGATGACGGTGGGGCGCTCCTGCCAGTCCTTCTCGACACGGGCGCGCAGGTCGAGGAAGACCTTCGTGCCGAGGAGCGACTCGATGTCCCGGCGGGCCTCGGTGCCCGCCTCCTTGATGAGCGAGCCGCCCTTGCCGATCACGATCCCCTTCTGGGAGTCGCGCTCGACGATGAGCCGGGCGTCGATGCGCAGCACGCCGTTGTCCTGCTCCTCGAGGTCCTCGATCGTCACCGCCAGCGAGTGGGGTAGCTCGTCGCGCAGGCGGCCGAGGAACTTCTCGCGGATCAGCTCGGCGATCAGGAAGCGTTCCGGCTGGTCCGTGACCATGTCCGGGGGAAAGTAGGCGGGGCCCTCGGGCAGGAGGGCCTGCAGCTCCTCGACGAGTGGGTCCAGGCCCTCGGCGTGGAGGGCGCTCAGCGGCACGTAGGCGGCGAAGTCCCACTCCCCCGCCTCGGCGAGCCGCACCCCGATGTCGTCGGGTCCGGCGGCGTCGGTCTTGTTCACCACGACGACGACCGGGCGCTCCGTGGCCGCGACCCGCTCGGCGATGAGCCGGTCGCCGGGACCGATCTCCCCGGTGGCGTCGAGCACGAAGAGGGTGGCGTCCGCCTCGGCGAGCGTGCCGTCGACGAGCCGGTTCAGCCGCTCCCCGAGGGCGGTGCGCGGGCGGTGGAGGCCCGGCGTGTCGACGAAGACGATCTGGGTGTCGCCCGTGGTCAGCACCCCGCGGATCGTGGCCCGGGTGGTCTGCGGCCGGGGCGAGGTGATCGCGACCTTCTGCCCGACGAGCGCGTTCACGAGGGTGGACTTCCCGACGTTCGGCCGCCCCACGACGGCCACGAAGCCGGACTTCACGAGACGGCGGGCTCGACGCGCACGCGGGCCACGCGCCGCCCCTGCACCCGTTCGGCCGTGAAGACGAGCGCATCGTGGGTGAACCGCTCGCCCTCCTCGGGCACCCGTCCGGCGAGGCCGAGGACGAGTCCGCCCATCGTGTCCCACTCGTCGGCGGGCAGTTCGGCGCCGAGGATGGCGGCGAAATCCTCCACGTGCATCCGGGCGTCGACGAGGAAGGACCCGCCCGCCAGCGGGGTGACCATGGGCTCCTCGACGTCGAACTCGTCGACGATCTCGCCGACGATCTCCTCGACGAGGTCCTCGATGGTGACGAGGCCGGCCGTCCCGCCGAACTCGTCCACGACGATCGCCAGGTGCACCTTGCTGCCCTGCAGCTCGCGCAGGAGGTCCGACACGCGCTGGGTCTCGGGGACGAAGTGGGCGGGCCGCATGATGGCCGTCACCGGCACCGGTTCGGACCCCTCGTCCATGAGCGACAGCAGGTCGCGGGCGTAGAGGACCCCGGCGATGTCGTCGAGGGACCCGCCGACGACGGGGACGCGGGAGCGGCCCTCCTCGATCACCACGTCGAGGGCCTCGTCGGTGTCGTCGGTGGCCGACACCGTGATCATGTCGATGCGGGGGACCATGACCTCGCGCACGATGGCGTCCGTGAACTCGAGGACCGAGGAGATGAGCTGGATCTCCTCGGCGTCGTAGGGGTCGTCGTCGTCCTCCTCGCTGGTCGAGTCCGACTCCTCGTCGTCCTCGACCTCGATGAGGTCGTTGGCGCGCTCGCCGATGCGCACCGCCGGCTCCAGGATTCGTGCCAGGCGGTAGGCCGGCACCCGGGGGCGCGCCCGGCCGAAGGACCGCGGCAGCGACTCGGCCAACAGCACGAGGGCCACGCCGAGCCCGGCCAGCAGCGCGAGCAGGGTCCACCCCGAGGCGACGGTCGTCATGGCCCAGGCCGCAGGCACGGCGGCGGCGACGAGCAGCGCGGCGTGGACGAGTCCCAGCGAGGGCTGGATGGCGGCGCGGTCCTCGAGGAGGCGCGCCACGGCGTCGGCGCCGGCGACGTCCTCGGCGGCGTCGTGGAGGGCGTCGGCCCGCGGGGTGCGGACCAGCGAGGCGCCGCCGAACCGCAGGGCGGCTGCGAACACGGTGATGGCGGCGGCCACCACGAAGGCCACGACCGTCATGGCAGCTCCCGTCCGAGGGACACGAGGATCTGCTCCTCCCGTTCCTCCATCCGACGAGCGGACCGCTCGTCGGAGTGGTCGTACCCCAGGAGGTGGAGGATGCCGTGGACGAGCAGCAGCTCGAGGAAGGCGGTGTCGTCGATCCGCTCGGCCTGCGCCCGCCGCACGATCTCGTCGGGGCACAGGAACACGTCCCCGAGCACGAGGGGCGGTTCGTTGGCGACGGGCCGGGGCAGCGACCCGGGCTCCAGGTCGAGGACCGGGAAGGCCAGCACGTCGGTGGGCCCCTCGCGTTCCATGAAGCGCCGGTTGTACTCGGCCATCTGGTCGGGTGGCACGAGCATCACCGCCACCTCGGTCCCCTCGGGCAGCCTCTCGGCGTCGAGCACGCCCTCGGCGATGGTGCGCAGCGTCTCGAGGTCGAGGGGCTCGTCCTGTTCGTCGGAGATGAACACGGTCACGGCGTCGCGGGGCTCTTCGATCCGGGGAACCCGGGATACGGGATGCGGGTGTGGTAGTAGCCGATGAGGGCGTCGACGAACGCCTCCTTCACCCGGGTGAGCTCGCCGAAGGTGACGTCGGACTCCTCGAGCTGACCGTCCTCCACCTTCTCGGCGATCACGCTCTCCACGAGCGTTCGGAGGCTCTCCGACGTCGGGTCCTCGTGCTGGACGAGCGAGCGGGTCGCCGCCTCGCAGGCGTCGGCGAGCATGACGATGACCATCTCCTTCGACTTCGGCTTGCGCCCGCGGTGCCGGTAGTCGACGGGGTTCGTCCCCTCGCCGTAGATGTCGATGGCCTTGTGATAGAAGTAGCGCATCAGGCTGGTCCCGTGGTGGGTGAGGATGCCCTGGGACACGTCGGGCGGGATGCGGTGCTGGCGGGCGAGCCGCAGGCCCTCGGCGACATGGCTGCGGATGAGCGCGGCGGACTCCTCCGGCGGCAGCCGGTCGTGGGGGTTCGACACGCCGAACTGGTTCTCCACGAAGTATTTGGGGTTCGTCGTCTTGCCGAGGTCGTGGTAGTAGGCCATCGCCTGGGCGAGGAGGGGGTTGCCGTCGATGGACCGGGCCGCCTTGCCGGCCAGGTTGCCGACCATGATCGAGTGGTTGAACGTCCCCGGCGCCTGTTCCTCGATGAGCCGCAGCGCCGGGTGGTTGCGGTCCGTGAGATCCAGGAGGGTCTGGGTCGTCGTGACGCCGAAGAGGTTGGCGAGGAAGGGAAGGACGCCGAGGGCGGCGACACCCGCCACCACCCCGCCGGCGGCGCCGAACAACGCGGCCAGGAAGTGGTTCGCCCCCGGCGTCGCGAAGAACCACGACAGCGCCCCGGCCAGCGGCGCGAGGAGCAACGACGTGGCGACGACCGCCACGTTCAGCTCGCTGCGGCTCGAAATGGCCGAGACCAGGGGGACGGGGGCGAGGGTGGCGCCCGCGGCGAACAGCGCCAGCCCCACGTCGCCGGTGGCGAGGCCGATGAACATCGAGACGGGCAGGGCCATGAGCACCGCCACCCGGGCGTTGAAGAGGCTGGACGCGAGGTAGCCGAAGAGGGCGACGGGCACGAGGAACCCGAGCTCGACCGTGTCGCGGCTGATGATCTCGGGGATGCGAGCGGCGACGGCGGCCAGCACGACCAGGAGGCCGAGGAGCCCGACCAGCTTCGGCTGCTGCCAGTACTGGGAGCCGATCCGGCGCATCGTGATCGCCACGAGCACGATCGCCAGGGCGGCGACGAGCGCCATGGCGGTGAGGCGCGGCGACTCCTGATCGGCCTCGAGGAGGCCGAGTTCCTCGATCGCCTTGATCTCGATGGTCGAGACCCGCTCGCCCTCGCGGACGATGGCCTCCCCGGCGAAGAAGCCCACGGTGACGTCGGTGACCTGGGCGGCCGCCTCCTGGCGGGCGGCCTCGGTGGCGGCGAGGTCGAAGATCTCGTTGGCCTGGAGCGACGTCGCGACGAGGTCGGCGACGGCGGCCTCTGCGGCCTGCCGCTGGAGCGGCGGGAGGTCGCGCAACAGCACGAGCTCGCGGGGGTCGGTGACGAGCGACGTCCGGACCGCCTCCAGCTCGGTGGAGCGGATGCCCTCCTCGAGGAGGTCGCGGGCCAGGGTGAGCGTCTCGTCCTCGACGAAGCGGAAGACCTCCGGCTCGCCCTCCTGGGCACGCTCCCAGTCGTCGTTGACGACGTCGACCATCACGGTGATGGTGTTGGCGTCGACGAGCGGGTGGAGGGCTCGCAGCTCGGAGATCTGCACCCGCCGCGGGGGCGGCGGGACCGCCGTGGTCGTGGTCGTGGGGGGCAGCGTCGTCGTGGTGGTGGTCGTCGTCGTGCTGCTGGTGGTCGTCGTCGACTCGTCACCCTCGGCGGCGCCCTCGTCGGTGCCCGCCGTGGTGGTCGTCGTCTCGCCCTCCGACGTGGTGGTCTCCTCGGGGACGGTCGTCGTCGTCGTCGACGTCGTGGTGGTCGTCGACGGGGGCACCACCGTGTCGGGATCCTCGACGTCGATCACGATGGGCTCGGCGGCCTCCCGCACGTTGGCGAAGAACACCTGGATGCTCTCGAGGACGGCATCGGTGGTCTGCGTGTCCTCCGAGTAGACCTCCTGCACGGCGTTGGCCTGTGCCTCGCGCGCTGCGTTCGTGGCCTGTTCGTCGACGACGGTGATGCGCCGGGGGGCGACGAAGGTCTGGGGGGAGGGTTGGTCCTGCAGGAGCGAGACCGGTTCGACCTCCTCGGTCTGGCCGACGACGAGCACGAGCGCCGTGAAGACCGTGGTGATCCCCAGGATGAGCAGGCGGGCGAGACCGGAGAACCGGCCGGTGAGCCTCATGTCCCGGCGGACTCCTCCGCGAGGCGGTAGGCGTCGATGATCGAGGCGACGATGCGGTGGCGGACGACGTCGTCGGACGTCATCTCGACGAAGCCGACGCCGGCGATGCCGCGCAGCACCCGCCGCACGTGGGCGAGACCCGAGTCGCGGCCCGACGGCAGGTCCACCTGGGTGACGTCTCCGGTGACCACCATCTTCGAATTGAAGCCGAGGCGGGTCAGGAACATCTTCATTTGCTCCCGCGAGGTGTTCTGGGCCTCGTCGAGGACGATGAAGGCGTCGTTGAGGGTCCGGCCCCGCATGTAGGCGAGGGGGGCGATCTCGATGGTGCCCCGCTCCATGAGCCGGGCCGTCTCCTCGGGCCCGAGCATGTCGAAGAGCGCGTCGTAGAGGGGACGGAGGTACGGGTCGACCTTGGCAGCGAGGTCGCCGGGCAGGAACCCGAGCCGCTCCCCGGCCTCCACGGCGGGACGGGTGAGGATGATCCGGCTCACCGACCCGGTGCTCAGGGCCTCGACGGCCAGGGCCATCGCCAGGTAGGTCTTGCCGGTGCCGGCCGGCCCGACGCCGAAGATCACGGTGTTGGACCGGATGGCGTCGAGATACTGCTTCTGGTTGTACGTCTTGGCCCGGATCACCTTGCCCCGGCCGACGCCGATCCCGCCGGTGAACACCTCCGAAGGCTTCGGCACGTCGTTGCGGACGAGGTCGATGACGCGTCGCACCCGGTCGGCGTCGAGGGCCTGCCCCTCCTCGACGAGCACGAGGAGCTCCTCGAGGACGGTCTTCACGGTGCGGACGAGGTCCTCGGGGCCGCTCAGATGCACTTCGTCGCCGCGCGCGACGATCTGCACGTCGGGGAACGCGTCCTCGATCGAGCGCAGGTGGGTGTCGCGCTCGCCGAGGAGCGCCAGCATGTGGTGGTCGCGGGAGACGCGTACGACGGTCTCCGAGAGTGACGCGTTCGTCACGAAGATCCTCGTTTCGCGGGGATCATGGGACAGGCAGTGTACCGGTGGGGCGGTGATGGGGGCTGTGTCGGCGGGCGACCGCGCCGGGGCTCAGCCGTTCGTGAGGCCAAGCTCGCTGAGCCACTCGGCGAACTGGTCCTCGGACATCTCGAGCAGGAGGGCCAGCAGCTTGATGTCGTCGCGGCGGATCGTGAGGACCTTGCCGTTGAAGTCCTGGCGCATCATCTGGATGGCCCGGAGGAATCGGTCGAAGATCTCGGCCTCCTGGCCGTCGAGGCGCTCGACGGCGTTGAGGTCGATCATGAGCCCGCCGCTGGGCAGGGTCGACAGCGCCGAGTCCTTCTGGTCCTCCTGGGGGAGGAACTGGGTGATCGGCACCTGGAAGAAGGCCGAGAGCCGGTGGAGGCGGGGCAGCGAGAGCGATCGTTCGCCTCGTTCGTAGGCGCCGACGACGGCTGCCTTGAACTCTCCGCTGGAGAGCCGCTGGACGTCCTGGAGCGAGAGCCCGCGCTGGCGCCGGATCGAACGGAGCCGGGCGCCGACGAGTTCGTTGTACGTGGCCGACACTCCCAGCTTCCTCCTCCCGCAGGGTCTCGCGACCACCGTGGGCGGTGGTCACGCCGTGCGTGCCGTCCCGAAGGGTAGCCACAATCCGTGAGCGATGCCAGCACCGAGCGCCACGCTGCGGATTTGCACCCTGAGCGGTCGCCGAACGCGCCGCGAATCAGCCCCGTCGACGCCAGCGTCGCTTCGGCTCCGCCGGGGACTCGCCGGACGCCTCGGCATAGGCCCGAAGCGCCTCCTCCTGGGCCTCGGAGAGGTCGGAGGGGATCTCGACGACCACCTCGACCAGCAGGTCGCCCCGGCCCCGGCGACGGAGCCGGGGCATCCCCAGCTTCGACATCTTGAAGACCGCGCCCGGCTGGGTCCCCGCCGGCAGGTCGATCTCGACGGGGTCGTCGTCGACGACGGGGACACTGAGCGTGGTGCCCAGCGCCGCCTCCGACAGCCCCACCGACGCCCGGTGGACCAGGTCGGCCCCGTGACGTTCGAACCGCGGGTCGGGGGTCACGGTCACCTCCACGTACAGGTCACCGGGACGGCCGCCCGGCTCCCCGGCCGCGCCGGCGCCCGTGATGCGGATCCGGGATCCCGATTCGATCCCGGCGGGGACGTCGACGGTCACCGTGCGGTCCTCGACCGTGGAGCCCTCGCCGGAGCACGTCGGGCAGGGCTCGGTGATCGTCCGGCCCCGTCCGCCGCAGCGGTCGCAGGCGACGATCGACATGGTCGCGCCGAGGAAGGTCTGGCGGGTCACCCGCAGCTGGCCCTGGCCGCCGCACCGTTCGCAGGTCTCCAGGGGGACGTCGGGCGCCGAGCCCGATCCCTGGCAGGTGGCGCAGACGGTGGCCGCCCGGTACTCCACCTCCCGCGTCGCGCCGGTGGCGGCCTCGACGAGCGAGACCTCCACCCGGACGCCGACGTCGGCCCCGGCTCGGGGCCCCGATCGCCCGCCCATGTCGAAGCCGAACCCGCCTCCGCCGCCGAAGAACCGCGAGAGGAGGTCGTCGATGCCCGCGAAGGACGAGAACAGGTCGTCCATGTCGAAGGAAGCACCCCGGTCGTAGGCGGCGCGCTTCTGTGGATCGCCGAGCACCTCGTAGGCCTGGGCGATCTCCCGGAACCGGTGCTCGGCCTCGGGATCGTCCGGGTTGGCGTCGGGGTGGGATTCCCGGGCGAGGCGGCGGAAGCGCTTCTTGATCTCCTCCTGGGTGGCGTCGCGCGACACCCCCAGGACGTCGTAGTAGTCGGCCACGTTCAGCCTCCGCCGAGGCTGTCGTCCAGGGCCTCGCCCACTTCGTCGACCACCCGGATCGCCCGCCGGTAGTCCATCCGGATCGGACCGAGCAGCCCCACGCGACCGCCCGACCCCTCGACGCCGAAGTCCTTGGACACGACCGCCAGGTCCTCCTCGCCGGCCTGGATCTCCCGTCCGAGCCGGACGGTCGTCCCCGGTTCGCCGTCCACGCCGAGCAGGTCGAAGAGGCTCGCCTCCCGCTCCACGAGCGCGAGCACCCGGTGCAGCTTGGCCAGGTCCTCCCACAACTCGACCATGTGGCTCGTCCCGCCGAGGTACACCTCGCGGCTCGCCCGGGAGAACTCGACGACCCGGGTGAGGGCGCGCTTGGCCACCTCGACGGCGATCGTGGGCAGCTCGTCCTCGGTGTCGTCGCCGAGCTCCACCGTCTCCGTCGAAACGGTGGTGCCCGACAACAGCTCCCCGAGCACGACCTGGGCATGGGCCACCTCGTCGTGGGTGGCCGGCTCACTGAGACGGATGAGCGACTGGCTCACCCGGCCGCCGTCGGTGACGAGGACGACGAGGACCACGCCCGGCTCCACCGGGATGAGGTGCAGGTCGCGGATCGTGTGTCCGACGAGGCCGGGGCCGAGCACCACCGACGGGTAGTGGGAGATCTCGGCGAGGAAGTCGGATGTCTGGCGGAGCAGCCGGCTCAGCTCGACGTGCATGGAGGCGAAGAAGTCGTCGATCCTGGTGCGCGTCGTCGATCGGAGCGCCCCCGGGGAGAGATGGTCGACGTAGTAGCGATAGCCGGCTTCGGTGGGGATCCGCCCCGCCGAGGTGTGCGGCTTCACCGCGAAGCCCTCGCGTTCGAGGTGGGTCATCTCGTTGCGGACGGTGGCCGCGGAGCAGTCGAGGCGGGCGCGCCGAAGGATCGCGTTCGAGCTCACCGGTTCCCCGGATCGGATGTGCTCCTCGACGAGGGCGCCGAGGATGGCGGCCTTGCGATCATCGAGCATCGCTCGGGATGGTACCAGCGGGGCGTCGCTGGGTTAGCACTCTCGGGGATCGAGTGCCAGGACCGCCCTGGCCACCTCGTCGCCGAGCAGCGGTCGGGCCACCCGCAGGCGGCCGCCGACGGCCTCGAGGACGCCGGCCTCCACGAGGCGCCGTCCCTCCGGCGAACCGAGGAGCCGGGCTCCCCCGGCGCCTGCCGTGACGCCGGCGGTCCGGCGGAGCCCGAGCAGCAGCCGCTCCTGTTCGGCCGCCCACCCGGTCACCTCCTCGACGCCCTGGACGGCCGTTCCGCCGCCCTCGACGGCCTCGAGGTAGCGGTCGAGGCGCCGCATGTTCCTCGTCCGGCGGCCCCGGCGATGGCCGTGGGCCCCGGTCCCGAAGGCGGCGTAGTCGCCCTGGGCCCACGTCAGCAGGTTGTAGACCGCGGCATGCCCGGGACGGGCGTGGTTCGACGTCTCGTACCGCACGAGCCCCGCCCCCGCCGCCAGGGACGCCCCCACCTCCCACATCTCCGCCTGCAGGTCGGGATCCGGTGCCGGCGCGCCCGCGGCGACGGCCCGCGACAGCGGCGTCCCCCGCTCCACGGTCAACGCATAGGTGGAGAGGTGGTCGACCCCGGTGTCGAGGGCGGCGGCCACCCCGTCCCGCCAGGACCGGAGCGTCTCGCCCGGCGTCCCGAAGATGAGGTCGACGTTCACCGACTCGAATCCGGCGGCCCGGGCGTCGGCCACGGCGGCTGCGGCGTCGCCGGGCGCGTGCATCCGTCCCAGCCGCTCCAGCACCCCCATCTCCCAGGACTGCGCCCCGAGCGAGACCCGGGTGAACCCCGCCGCGACGAGATCGGCGGCGTAGCCCTGCGACCAGTCCTCGGGGTTGGCCTCGAGTGCGACCTCGGCGTCGGAGGCGATCCCGAAGCGGACGGCGAGGGCGTCGACGACGCGCCCCAGGGCGGCGGCCGTCAGTCGTGACGGCGTGCCCCCGCCGACGAACACGGCGTCGAGCGGGCGGTCGAAGGGGTCGGCCCCGCCGATCTCGGCGACGAGGGCGTCGACGTACCGGTCGGCCAGGTCCTCGGCGCCGGCGACGACGGCGAAGTCGCAGTAGGGGCAGACCCGGCGGCAGAAGGGGACGTGGACATAGGCGCCGACCCGGCCGGCGGCCCCGTCGGCCACCTCCGGGGCGTCGGGCCGGGGCACGTCAGTCGGCATCCACCTGCAGGACCGAGATGAAGGCCTCCTGGGGCACCTCGACGGAGCCCACCATCTTCATCCGCTTCTTGCCCTCCTTCTGGCGCTCGAGCAGCTTGCGCTTGCGGGTCACGTCGCCGCCATAGCACTTGGCGATGACGTCCTTGCGCTTCGCCCGCACCGTCTCCCGGGCGATGATCCGCGAGCCGATCGCCGCCTGGATCGGCACGTCGAAGAGCTGGCGGGGGATGTGCTCGCGCAGCTTCTCGGTGAGACGCTTGCCGTAGTCGTACGCCTTGTCGCGGTGCACGATCGCCGAGAAGGCGTCCACCGGCTGGCCGTTGAGCAGGACGTCCACCCGCACGAGGTCGGAGGCGGCGTACCCGTCCGGCTCGTAGTCGAGGGAGGCGTAGCCCCGGGTCCGGGACTTCAGCTGGTCGAAGAACCCGAAGACGATCTCGGCGAGGGGCACCCGGTAGACGAGTTCGACGCGCTCGGGCGTCAGGTAGTTCATCGACCCCATCTCGCCCCGGTGGTCCTGGAGCAGCTCCATGACCGTGCCCACGTAGTCCGACGGCATGATGATCATCACCCGCACGAAGGGCTCCAGCACGTCGTCGCGGTTGCCGGGATCGGGGAGGTCCTGGGGGCTCTGCACCTCGCGCTCCTCGCCGTCGGGCAGGGTCACCCGGTACGCCACCGACGGCGCCGTCGTGACGAGGTCGAGGTCGTACTCGCGCTCGAGCCGTTCCCGCACGATCTCCATGTGGAGGAGCCCGAGGAACCCGCAGCGGAAGCCGAACCCGAGCGCCCGCGACGTCTCCGGCTGGTAGACGAGGGCGGCGTCGTTGAGGCGCAGCTTCTCGAGGGCCTCCCGGAGACGCTCGAAGTCGTCCCCCTCGGTGGGGAAGAGCCCCGAGAACACCATGGGTTTCGGCTCCTGGTAGCCGGGGAGGGCGGCGGGAGCCGGCCGGTCGACGCGGGTCACCGTGTCGCCGACCCGGATCCGGTCGATCTCCTTCACCCCGGTGATCAGGTAGCCGACCTCGCCCGGTCCGAGCGACGTCACCGGCACCGCCTGCGGCTTGAGGACGCCCACCTCGTCGGCGTCCAGGCGCTCCTCCGTCGCCATGAACAGCAGCTTGTCCCGCGTGGTGATCCGCCCCGAGTCCACCCGGACGTAGCAGACGACCCCGCGGTAGGTGTCGTAGTAGGAGTCGAAGACGAGGGCGCGTGGCGGGGCGTCCTCGTCGCCGTCGGGAGCGGGAAGGCGCTCCACGATCGCCTCGAGCAGTTCGTCGACGCCCTCGCCGGTCTTCGCCGACACCCGGAGCACGTCGTCGGCGGTGCCGCCGAGGATCGAGGCGATCTCCTCGGCGACGGCGTCGGGGCGGGCGGCGGGCAGGTCGATCTTGTTGAGGACCGGGATGATCTCGAGCCCGCCCTCGATGGCCAGATACAGGTTGGCGAGCGTCTGCGCCTCGATCCCCTGGGCGGCGTCCACGAGGAGGATGGCCCCCTCACAGGCGGCCAGGCTCCGGGAGACCTCGTAGGAGAAGTCGACGTGGCCCGGCGTGTCGATCAGGTTGAGGACGTAGGTCTCGTCGCCGACGCGATGGTCGAGCCGCACGGCCTGCGCCTTGATGGTGATGCCCCGCTCGCGCTCGAGGTCCATGGAGTCGAGGAGCTGCTCGCGCATGTCTCGCTGCTCGACCGAGGCGGTGCGTTCGAGGAGGCGGTCCGCCAGCGTCGACTTCCCGTGGTCGATGTGGGCGATGATGGAGAAGTTGCGGATACGCGCGGTCACGTGAGGGATCGCGGGGCGGTGGTCCGGGCCCCGGGGCCGGCTCGGGGGCGGACCTCGACGTCCGCCTCGGCGGACGGCCGCAGTGTACCGAGGGGGACGTCCCAGACGGGTCACCGGACGTTGTTCGGACGACGGGCCAGTGCTACGATGCCGCCCGTTCCCCCACCTCGGAAAGCCGTTCACGCATGGCCAACATCAAGTCCCAGATCAAGCGCAACCGCCAGAACGAGAAGCGGCGGCAGCGCAACCAGGCGATCCGCAGCGAGATCAAGACCCGGACCCGCAAGGCCCTCGAGGCCGCCGAGTCCGGCGACGCCGACGCCGCCCACGAGGCCCTGAGCCGGGCGCAGTCGCGGATCGACAGCGCGGTCCACTACGGCGTGCTCCACGCCAACACGGCGGCGCGCCGCAAGGCGCGGCTCACCGCCCGCATCGACGACCTCCTCTCGTAGACATGCCCGAGCCCACCTGGCTGACGCCGGCGGCGTACCAGAAGCTGCAGGACGAGTACGAGCAGCTCACCACGGAGGGTCGTCGCCACATCGAGGAGCGCATCGCCGAGGCGCGTTCGCACGGCGACCTCCGCGAGAACGCCGACTACGACGCCGCCAAGAACGAGCAGGGCCTCATGGAGGCCCGCATCCGCAAGCTGCGCCACCTCCTCGACACCGCCGAGGTGCGGGAGGCGGAGAACACGGAGACCGTCGAGGTCGGTTCCGTCGTGACCGTCAGCGACGACGACGGCGACCAGATGGAGTTCTTCGTCGCCCCGCAGGAGAACAAGGTGGCGGGCTTCCTCCTCGCCAGCCCCTCCAGCCCCCTGGGTGGCGCCCTCCTCGGCGCCTCCGTGGGGGACTCGGTCTCCTACGAGGCCCCCGGCGGCACCTTCACCTACGAGATCCTGAAGGTCCGGCCCTTCGAGGGCTGAGCACCCCGCCCCGCTGCGTCCGGGGCGTTCACGCAGGCCGGGTCACGGCGACCCGACCCGAGGACTCCCGGGCCTCGCTCTCCCCGCTCGCGGATCGCAGCGCGGGAGCCGTCCCGCCCGCCCGGCATCTGCGAGACTTCGGGCGTGGCCGACCACGACTCCATGAAGTCCTCCGACGAGATGCTCGCGGAGATCCGCGAGTGGCTCGCGTCGGACCTCCCCACCGAGGAGCCCGTGGAACGGCCCGAGCCCGAGGCCGAGGCCGAGGCCGAGGCCGGGGCCGAACGAGCCGATCGGAACCGGATCCGCCTCTCCCCCTCCACCCGGGCCGACCCGATCCCCGTCGCCCGGGCGCCCGAACGCACCACCGCCCCGCGTCCCCGGCGGGTGCGCCGGCGGCCGTCGCCCTCCGCCGAGCCGGGCACGGAGCAGCGCTCAGTATGGAACGGCGCCGGTCCGTGGCTCCTGCTCGGCCTCGTCTTCATCGGGTTCGGGGCCTGGCTCCTCGTCTGGGGCGTCTCCCAGTTCTCCGAGAGCTCCTCGTGGATCGAGGTCGAGGGAACCGTCGTGGCGATCGATGGCTCGGAGGAGGGCGTCAGCGTGGAGGTCCTCTACCTCGGCGCCGACGGCGAGCCCTACCGGGTCACGAGCAGCGCCGAGGACGACGTGCGCCTCGGGGACTCGATGGACGTGCTCGTCGACCCCGACGATCCGACCCGGGCGACGACGCAGCGGGACCGCATCGTCGCCTTCGTGTTGCGGCTCGTGTTCGGCGGCGTCGGGGTGCTGGCCGGCTTCGTGCCCATCTGGTGGGGGCGTCGCCTCGCCGCCCGGAGGCCGTGAATCACCAGCCGAGCTCGCGCAGCCGGGCGTCGTCGATGCCGAAGTGGTGGCCCACCTCGTGCACGACGGTCCTGGCGATCCGTTCCCGCAGCTCCTCCTCCGTCCGGCAGATGCGACGGTGGTTCTCGGCGAAGATCGTGATGCGGTCCGGCATCACCGCCGTGTACGACGACGGCGAGCGCCGCGTCAGCTCGACGCCCTCGTAGAGGCCGAGGAGCGAACCGGGATGCGGTGCCTGCTGGCCGGGGGTGGGCCGCTCCTCCACGATCACCACGACGTTCTCCATGTGCCGGGCCAGCTCGTCGGGAATCCGCTCCAGTGCCTGGTCGACCAGCTCGTCGAAGCGATCGGGGGGGACGTCGACCATCAGCCGGCGCGACGCCGCCCGGGTCCCCCGTACCACCGGCTCAGGGCGACGGTGAGCCGCTCCATCGTGAGGCGGTGGGTGGCCTCGGGCGCCGTCTTCAACTCGATGTCGGCCCGTGCGAGGGCGTCGAGGGCGCGGCGCAGGTGTTCGGGGGCGACGGCGTTGCGCGCCCGCCACGCCTTCTTCACCGGGTAGTGGTCGGGCCGGGATCCCACCCAGCCGGCGAAGGTGTCGATGTCGGGGGCCGCGGCGGCGAGGGCACGCCGCTTCAGATCGTTCTCGAGGAACGCGAGCAACTGCAGGGGATGTCCGTGGGTGAGGAAGTCCGCGAGCCTCCGGAGCGCGTCGGTGGTGCTGCCGGCGGCCACCGCGTCGGCGAAGTGCCACATCGGTTCGTCCGGCCGGTTGCGGAATCGCCGCGCCACCTCCTCGAGACCCACCGGCCCGTCGAGTTCGGCGAGCTGGTCGAGGGCGCGCCCGAGGGCGGCGGTGTCGGTGCCGAACCGCTGGAGCAGGATCGCGGCCGCCTCCGAGTCGAGCTTCAGCTTCCGCGCTCGCACCGCCTCTCCCAGCCAGTCGGCGGCGTCGCGTTCGCGCATCTTCTTGATCGTGACGGTCTCACCCACCTCCTTGATCGCCTTCCCGAGGGGGGCGGGGATGGCTCCCTGGGAGACGAAGCAGACCGCGGCGGACTCGTCGAGGGTGTCGACGAGGTCGGCGAGGATCTCGGCCTCCGCCTTCAGCAGCCCCTGGGCATCCACGACGAGCACGCCGCGCACCCCGCCGAACAGACTGCCGCTCTGCAGCGCCGGCACGATCGACTCGAGGGACGCCCGCATCGTCCCCTCGCCGTCGTCGCCCGCGCCGCGCCCGGGCACGTCGATCCGGTCGACGTCCTCGGCGCCGGCCTGGGCGAGGAGGGCGCGGGCGCGCTCGAGCATGGTCTCTCGCTCCCCCGGACCGGCGTCCCGGGGGCCGATGACGGCGAGCACCGACTTCACGGGTCCGACGGTAGCCGCCGGCCGTCGGAGGGCCACCGGCCGACCTCACGGTGCGGCGGGCGGGTCCAGACGATCCAATCGCACCACGACGTCGCCGTCGCGGTCGGTCCGCAGCACCACGGCCCCGGCCTCCTCGAGGGTCGCGATCACGGCCTCGTCGGGATGGCCGAAGTCGTTGGGACCCACGCTGATGACGGCCACCCGCGGCGCGCTCGCCCGCAGCCAGTCGTGGTCGGAGGTCGCCGCGCCCTGGTGGGGGACCTTCATGACGTCGGCGCGGATCGGCCCGAGGTCCGCCTGGGCGAAGGTCTCGATGTCGCCGGCGAGCAGGACCGACGATCCGGCCGCCCGCACCACCAGCACGAGCGATCCGTCGTTCGGCGAGGCGTAGCGCCGGAGCGGACCGAGCACCTCGATCGTGAAGGGGCCGACCCCGACCGTGGTCCCCGGCCCGGGCGTGGCGACCCGTCCGCCGCGGGCCGCCACCGTGGCGGCGAGCCGGTCGAGCGGCCCACCGTCGCCGGGGAGCCCCGGATGCCACAACGTCCGGACGTCGAGCCGGTGGGCGATGGCGGCGAGCGCGGCGGTGTGGTCGGCGTGCTCGTGGCTGGCGACGACCAGGTCGATGCGTCCGATCCCCCGGGCTCGCAGGGCGCCCGCCAGCACTCCGGGGTCCGGCCCGCCGTCGACGAGGATCACGGTGCCGTCGGGCCCGCGGAGCAGGATGGCGTCGCCCTGGCCGACGTCGAGCACCGTCATCTCCGGTCCGGCCGGCGGTCCTGCGGGTAGGGCGGCCGCCCCGAGGGCGCCGGCGGCCAGCAGGCCCAGCACCACCCTCGTCCGGGGAAACCGGACCCCGATCACCGCCGCCGTCCCGACGGCGAGCACCAGGGCGGCTCCGAGCTGCGGGAGGGGCGCAGCCGCGCGGCCGACGGCGAGCACCAGGTCGCCGAGACGCACGGCGACGGCCGTCACCGCATCGAGTCCCGAGAGCGTGCCCACCCCGCCGAGGGCGGTGGCGGCCGCCACGATCGGGGCAGCCACGGGATTGGCGAGCGGGGCGGCCGCCGACACGGTCCCGATCCGGGCCAGGAGGATGGGAGCGACGGCCACCTGGGCGGCCAGCGTCGCCCCCGCCGCGGTCCACGCCCAGCGGGGACGGCGACCGTCGAAGATCGTCGCTCCCGCGAGCACGCCCGCCGTCGCCGCCACCGACAGCTGGAACCCGAGGTCGACGGCCAGTTCGGGCGAGACGAGGACGAGCACCACGACGGCGGTGCCGAGCGCCGTCCAGGCGTCGACGGCGATCCCCGCCAGCCGCCCGGTGAGGGCGAGCGCTGCCATGGTCGCGGCCCGCACCACCGAGGGCTCCCAGCGGGTGGCGACGACGAAGACCCCGAGTCCGGCGAGTCCGGCGACCGCCCGCCGCCGCGGACCCCAGGCGAGCGGCCCGAGCACGAGGGCCAACCCGAGCAGGAACAGCGCCACGTTGCTGCCCGACACCGCCACGAAGTGGCTGAGCCCGGCCCGGCGCAGATCCTCGGCGTCGGCCTCGGGGAGGTCCCCCACGTCGCCCGTGAGGAACCCCGCCACCAGCACCGCGCCGGGCTCCGGCCACCACGGGGCCAGCCCCGCCCGAACCCGGTCCCGGAGGGCGTTGCCGAGCCGCATGACGGGGGCGGCGGGCCCGCCGAGCCGCTCCATCGCGTCGGCGCCGAACCACCCCGCCGCCGGGTCACCCCGGTACGTCGCCGGACCTCGATCGATCGATCCGGCGACCGCCACCTCGTCGCCGGCGGCGAGGAGCGGGCCGTCGGTGGCCCGGACGACCAGGCGCGGTCCCCTCCACGACACCGCTCCGGCGTCGGTGACGAGGTGATGGGGCCGCAGGGGGAACCGCAGCGCGCCGCCCTTCGCGTCCGGATCGGCGGCGACCGTGCCGAGGATCGTCACGGTCCCCTGCGGGAGGTCGGCCGTCCTCGTCGCCTCCGTCCGGCGGTGTGACGCGGCTCCGGCAGCGAGGCCGAGGACGAGCACCCCGACGACGACGGCCTCCCGGCGCGCGATGACGAGGGCGACGGCCGCGACGCCCGCACCGAGCCGGACGGGCCCGCCGGTGAGGGCCGTCGCCGCCCCCAGCCACGCGGCGGCGCCGGCGCTCAGGACCGTCGCGCCGATCCCTTCCGGCAGGCGCAGGCGGCTCAGGGCACGGCGACGGCGTCCCGCATCGCCGCCAGCTTCCCCTCACCGATGCCAGGGACGTCGAGGAGGTCCTCGACCACGGTGAAGGGGCCGTGGGCGGACCGGTGGGCGACGATGCGCTCGGCGAGCACCGGGCCCACCCCGGGGATCCGTTGCAGCTGCTCGGCCGACGCGGCGTTCAGCGGCACCCGCCCCGGCGCCGACCCGGCGGGGGCATCGGGCAGGAGGGCGGGGACCACGACCCGGCCGCCGTCGACGACGGGAGCCGCCAGGTTGAGCGCCCCGAGGTCGGCGTCGGATCGGGCGCCGCCGGCGGCGGCGACGGCGTCGGCGATGCGGGCGCCGGAGGCCACCTCGACGAGGCCCGGTGACCGGACGGCGCCGGAGACGTGGACGGTGATGCCCGCGGCGAGGGGGTTCGCCTCCGGGACCACCGGATCGGGCAGGGGACCGGGCGCGCCGGACGACCACCAGAGGGCGGCACCCACGGTGACGGCCGCCAGGAGCCCGAGGACGGCGACGGGACGGGACGGTGCATCCACCGTCCCTCCATATCAGGGACCGTCGGGACCCGGAACCCCCTCGTCGGAGAAGACCACGCCGATGCGGTGGCGGATCTCGTCCATCCAGGCGAGGACGGCGAGGGTGTCGGCGTGGGGCCGGCGGGGGCTCTCCACCCGTCCGGCGTCGAGACAGCGCGCCACCTCTTCGGCTTCGAAGCGGTAGCCGGATCCGCCGAGGGGCAGGTCGACGATCTCGACGACCTCGCCGCCGCGTTCGAGCGTCACCCGCTCGGCACCGTGGAAGGGGCGGTGGAGCCTGACCCGGCCCTCGGGGCCGGCGACGACGGCCTCGAGGGGCGTGTCGGCGAGGAACGTCGCCGATGTCGACGAGGTGGCGGCGCCGTGGCGGCCCACCACGTCGACCTGGGTGTCCGCGCCCGCCGGGCCGAGGGTGCCGGTGGCGACGAACTCGTCGGGGACGCCGAGGACGTGGTGGACGAGCGTCAGCGGGTAGATCCCGATGTCGAGGAGGGCGCCCCCGCCGAGGCGGGGTTCGACGAGACGGCTCCCGGGGGCGAGGTCCGCCGCGAAGCCGAAGTCGGCGCGGACCCACGTCGGCTCGCCGCCGGCGCCGTCGGCGACGAGGCCCATGGCGTGCTCGAAGGCGGGGAGGAAGCGCATCCACATCGCCTCCATGAGGAAGACACCCGACGCCCGGGCGTGCTCGAGGAGCCGCCGGCCGGTGCCGGCGTCGAGCGTGAGGGGCTTCTCGCACAGCACGGGCAGGCCGGCGTCGACGCACGCGACGGCATCGGCGAGGTGGCGCTCGTTGGTCGTGGCGACGTAGACGGCGTCGACGTCCCCGGCCTCGGCGAGTGCCCCATGGGGAGCGTGGGATCGTCGGATGCCGTGGGCGTCGGCGAAGGCGGAGGCCCGCCCGGCGTCGCCCGACGACACCGCCACGACCTCGTGGCCCTCCATGGCGGCGATCGTGCCGGCGAAGGCGGCCGCGATCCTCCCGGTGCCGACGATCCCCCAGCGCATCACGAGGTCGCCGTCACGAAGATCGCGATGACCGAGATGAGGTTGAAGCCGACGTGGGTGAGGATCGGTTTGCCGAGACGGCCCGTGTCGAGGGCCTGTCGGGCGAGCACGAGGCCCACGATGAACAGGGTCGGCACCGTCAGGATGGCGTTGGGGTCGAGGAGGTGCACGACGGCGAAGGCGCCGGCCGACCCCCAGTAGGCGACCCGCTCGTTCCAGCGACGGAGCAGGGCCTGGAGGAGCACGCCCCGGAACAGCAACTCCTCGGCGAGGGGGGCGAGGAGTCCGGCGCCGAGCACCACGAGGCCGACCTCACCGGCGCCGAGGGCCTCGGTCGCCTGGTCGACGATCTCCTGGGTGGGGGCGTCGTCGCCGAAGAACAGCGTGATGAGCACGCCCATGACGAGCGAGAGCCCGAGCTGGAGCCCGGCGCCGACGAGGAGGCCGAGGGAATCGCGGCTGGCGAACCGCAGCGGCAGCTGCTCGCGACGGGGCGAGATGACGACGACGGCGAGGATCGTGGCCCCCATCTGCCCCGGGACGAGCGCGGCGAACACCTCCCGCGTGGTGATCCCGTCCGACGACACGAAGGCCGCGGCGATCACCGCGCCGGCGAAGCCGGCGAAGAACACCCATACGGCGTCGGAGACCTTCCACGGCTGGAGCTCGCGCAGGGTCACGGCGCGCTCACCCGTCGGGCCACGTCGCGGGCCTCCACCTCGAGGGCGATGGCGCGGTAGGCGTCGCGGTGCGCGCTCCCCCGGCGCCGGGCCCGGAGGTAGTCGCCGAGATACGAGCGAGCCCAGCCGAGGGCTCCGAGCCGCCGCCACTGCTGGATGTGGGTGAGTTCGTGGACGACGAGGGGCCCGAGCGACCCGAGCGGCTCGGCGAGACGGTCGGGGTGGAGGTAGATGCCCCAGGGCATGGCCACCGCGGTGATGCCCGGTGCCCACAGGGCCCGGAACCATCGGGCGGCGCGCCATACGGGGATCGTGGAGGGGTCCACGTCGGGGAGTTCCGCCGCGATCGCATCCCCGGGAATGCCGGAGGCCATGAGTGCCTCCGCTGCGGAGAATCTCACCCGCCGGTGACGACGTTGACGAGCTTGGGCGCCCGCACGATCACGCGGGCGGGCTCGCCGCCGTCGAGGTAGTCCGCCACCCGTTCGGAGGCGAGGGCCGTCGCCCGGGCGTCGTCGTCGGTGATGTCGGCGTCCACGTCGACGCGGTCGCGTACCTTGCCGTCCACCTGGATGACCATCGTGACCCGCTCGCGCACCGTCATCTCGGGATCCCACTCGGGCCAGGGCTCCTGGGCCAGCATCGAGTCGTGGCCGGTGCGCTCCCACAGCTCGTGGGCCACGTGGGGGGCCATGGGCCCGAGCATGAGCGTCATGTACTCGACGGCGCGGTCGAAGGTGGCGGTGCGCGGCTCGTCGGAGGCGTAGGCCCGCAGTTCGTTGCCGTACTCCATGAGGGCGGCGACCGCCGTGTTGAAGGAGAACCGTTCGATGTCCTCGGTCACCTTGCGAATGGTGCGATGCGCCGTCTTCAGGAGCTCGACGTCGGCATCGGTCTCGTCACGATCGGTGGTCTCGGTCTCGAGGGCCACCCGCCAGAACCGGTTGATGAACCGCGAGGTGCCCTCGACGCCGTCGTCGATCCACACGGCGTCGTCGGTGGGCGGTCCCATGAAGAGGTGGTACAGCCGGGTGGCGTCCGCGCCGTAGCGGTCGTAGTACGGATCGGGCGCGACGACGTTGCCCTTCGACTTGGACATCTTCGCCCCGTCGCGGGTGATCATCCCCTGGGTGAAGAGGGCCGCGAAGGGCTCCTCCACACCGACGAGGTCCATGTCGTAGAGGACCTTCGTGAAGAAACGGGCGTAGAGCAGGTGGAGGATCGCGTGCTCGACGCCGCCGATGTACTGGTCGACGGGCATCCAGTGGTCGACCTTGTCACGGTCGAAGGCGGCGTCGGCGTTGTGGGCGTCGACGTACCGGAGGAAATACCACGACGAGTCGACGAAGGTGTCCATCGTGTCCGTCTCCCGCCGAGCCGGACCACCGCAGGCCGGGCATTCGGTGTCCACGAACTCCTCGACGGTGGCCAGCGGGGACTCACCGGCGGGCCGCCAGTCCGAGATGTGGGGCAGCCTGACCGGCAGCTGGTCCTCGGGCACGGGCACGACCCCGTCGTCGGGGCAGTACACGACGGGGATCGGGCAGCCCCAGTAGCGCTGGCGGCTGATGAGCCAGTCGCGCAGGCGGTACTGCACGGCGCGCTCGCCGATGCCCTGCTCCTCCAGCCACTGGATCATCCGCTCCTTCGCCTCGGCCATGGGGAGGCCGTCGAGGAACTCCGAGTTGATGGCCGGCCCGTCCCCCAGATAGGCCTCGCCGTCGAAGTCGTCGGGCGGCTCGACCGTCCGGATGATGTCGAGGCCGTGTTCCTTCGCGAAGTCCCAGTCCCGCTGGTCCTGGCCGGGGACGGCCATGATCGCTCCGGTGCCGTAGGTCATGAGGACGTAGTCGGCGACGTAGATCGGGATCTCCCGACCGTTCACCGGGTTGACCGCATGGGCGCCGATGAACATGCCCTGCTTGTCCTTGTCCACCGACAGCCGTTCGATCTCGCTCTCGCGTACGACGTCGGCGACGAAGGACAGCACCGGCCGCTCGTACTCGGTCCCGGTGACCAGCTCCTCGACGAGGGGGTGTTCAGGGGCGAGTACCGCGAACGTCATCCCGAAGGAGGTGTCGGGGCGGGTGGTGTAGACCTCGAAGGACAGGTCCTCACGCCCGGCGACGTGCATCCGGAACGACGCTCCCTCGGAGCGCCCGATCCAGTTCTCCTGCATCGTCCGCACGCGCTCGGGCCATTCGTCGAGCTGCTCGAGGTCGTCGAGGAGCCGGTCGGCGTAGTCGGTGATCTTGAAGAACCACTGTTCGAGGTCGCGCTTGACCACCGTCGTGCCACAACGCTCGCAGACGCCGTCGTCGACGACCTGTTCGTTGGCCAGCACCGTCTGATCCTTCGGGCACCAGTTGACGGGGGCGTTGCGCCGCTCGGCGAGGCCCCGGTCGTGGAACTGGAGGAAGAGCCACTGCGTCCAGCGGTAGTACTCGGGCGTGTGGGCCGCCACCTCGCGGTCCCAGTCGTAGACGGCGCCGAGGCGGCGCAGCTGCACCTTCATGTTCCCGATGCGCTGCTCGGTGGACTCACGGGGATGGACGCCCGTCTGGATGGCGGCGTTCTCGGCGGGCAGCCCGAAGGAGTCCCACCCCATCGGGGCCATGGTGGCGTAGCCGCGCATCGTCCGATACCGGGTGAGGAGGTCGGTGTAAGTGTAGTTCCGCAGATGCCCCATGTGGAGGTCCCCGGAGGGGTACGGGTACATCTGGAGGTTGTAGAACTTGGGCTTGTCGGTGGCCTCGTCGACGTAGAAGGTCCGCTCGGTCTCCCAGCGGTCCTGCCACCTGCGCTCGATCGCCTCGTGGTCGTAGGGAGCCATGTCCTCGGGGGTGTCGGGGAGCGGCGAAGGGTACCACCGGCCCCTCCCCCGCCCGTCAGTCGATCCGCTTCTCGAACACCGTCGAGCGCTTGACGACGGCGAACCCCTCGGCCTCGTAGAAGGCGTGGGCGTCGTCACGGACCACGTTCGACCGGAGCCGCACCCGATCCCTGCCCCGGTCCCTCGCCCAGGCCTCGACGGCGCCCACGAGGGCGGCCCCGATCCCCCGGCGACGGGCCGCCGGATCCACGACGAGCGACGTGATCTCGACGGCCGGTCCCTCGGCGAGGTGGTTGTCGAGCCGGGCGACCACGAAACCGGCGGGCGTCCCGCCGTCGTCGGCGACGAGGAGCCGGTCGTCGGCTCCCAGGGCTCCGAGACGGCGCTCCAGTTCCGGGTGATCGACCCCGTAGCCCAGGGTCGCGAGGAGTGCGACAAGGCGGGGGACGTCGGCGTGGTCGAGGGCTCGTATCCGCACCGGCCGGAGGGTAGGACCATCGGCCCTATCGATCCCCGCCGATCGGGGACACGATGCCCAGAGAGCTTGTGAATTGATTCACAAGAGGAGCAGTGCGATGAGCATCCCCGACATCCACAATCTCGACGGCTCCATCCTCGACGCCGACGCGGCCGCCGCCGTGGGCAAGGCCCTCGGCCATCCGACGCGCCTCTGCATCATCCGTCAGTTCTCCGACGGCCGGCCCCGCATCGTCCGCGACATCGTCGAGCACTGCGACGCCGTCCAGTCCACGGTCTCCGAGCACCTGCGCATCCTGCGGGAGGCCGGCGTGGTGAATGCCACCCCCGACGGTCCGTGCGTCTGGTACGACCTCGACCGCGCGACCCTCACCCGCTTCGCCCGCACGATCGCCCACCTCACCGCCAACCGGTCCGCCCTCGTCGGGCTGCGGTAGGAACGCGTTCGGCCGCTCGGCCCGTGGCTCGTCCCCCTCGGCGACGTTCGCCGCGGCCGACGGTCGGAGGTCGACCCCCGGAGCATGCTCGTCCCCCTCGTCGGCCGGTCCGGGGAGAGGAATCTCGTTCTCGAGACGGCTGCGCGGGACAAGTCGGAAGCAGGAGTGTCCCGGGCGAGTCGGCCCCTGGTCCCGGACGGTAAGGACCAAGGTCCCTACCGGGGATCGCCGATACACGAAACACTATGCCCAGAGCTTGTGAACAGATTCACAAGACAACAAGGTTCAAGAGCAAGGAGCTCACCATGGCACAGCGGCTTCGCACCCTCGGCGTCATCCTCGCCGTTGCGGGCCTCGTCTTCTTCGCCGTCGCCGGCGTCGCCTACACCAAGGTCCAAGCCGGCTACGACAGCCTCCAGTCCTTCTCGGAGGCACAGAACGTCACCCTCAACTACAACGACGACGGCCAGCTCGTCGACCGCGGCACCACCGAAGGCGCCGAGGCGATCATGACACTGCTGACCGAGGACTGGGGCTACCCGGTCGTCCAGAGCGACCTCGACCCCAACGACCCCCTCGTCAACACCGCCTCGGAATACATGTTCCAGATGGCCACCATCGGCTACCACATCCTGCACGGCACCCAGACCGTCACCCTCGACGAAACCGTCGAATACAACGGCCAGGTCTTCGAAGCCGGCACGTACGAGGTGCCCGTCGACGGCAAGTACTGGACCGACTTCGACCGCCGCCACCCCCTCGAAGGGCAGGCACGCAGCCAGGCATGGTCCGGCACCGCCCACGGCCTCTTCGCCGAACTCGGCGTCGGCACCGTCACCCACAGCGCCCTCCAAATGGGCCTCGCCATTGCGGGCGTGTTCGCAGCCCTCGGGCTCATGAACCTCATCGCAGGCGCCGGCCTCATCTGGGCCACCCGCCAAGAAACCTGGACCCTCCAAGACAACCTCGACGCAGAAACCGCCGCCAAAGACACCATCGACGCCTGACCAACCCGACAACCCACACACGGTCAGGGGCCCCCACCCGGGGCCCCTGACCCGCGTCTAGGCGAACATCGGGCCGTCGCCGTCCCCCTCGGGGATCCGCTCGACGCCGACGAGTCGGTCGATGACCATGTTCTGGAACCGGTGGAGCGGCTCCTCGAAGCGGTAGCACATGCGGCCGCCGGGGTACTCGGGGGTGGCGATCCCGTCCTGGACCCGTTCGACGATGTCGACGTCTTCCAGGTTCACGTGATCCCAGAAGGCGTGGAGCTTCTCGAGGGCCGGCTCGCTGGCCGGCTCCGCCATCGTCTCGGGGTGGGTGAGGAGAGAGGTCTCCTCGATCGTCCGGCCGGGCTCGGCGGGGTCGAAGAGCATGACGAAGGCGTGGTTGGGGAGCACCGACAGCGCCACGTTGGGGAACAGGTGGATGAACTTCCCCGATACGAGGTCGTCGCCCTCCAGGCCCTCGTGAGGCGGCAGGTCCAACCACACCGAGTTCTCGTCCCGGCTGACCGGATTCGTGGTCATCCCGGTGTACATCCCCGTCCCCTGGTACCGGTGGTGGTCCTTCATCCGGGACACCTTGATGAGCTCGGGGTGCACCCAGGGCAGGTGGTAGTACTCCATGAAGTTCTCGGCGATGAGCTTCCAGTTGGCGCCGATGTCGTAGGTCTTCGTCGCCTGGATCCGCCAGTCCTCGAAGCCGTACCCGCCGAGCCGCTCGGGGAGGTCACCGAGCCAGTCGCCGAGCGGCATGGTCTCGTCGGAGAGACACACGAACACGAGGAAGCCCCAGGTCTCCACCCGCACCGGCAGGAGCCCGTAGTCCGCCTTGTCGAAGGCCTTCACCTCGCTCATGTCGAACATGGCCTGCTGGTCGACGGGGATCTCCGAGCCCTCGAACAGCGGCGTGCCGAGGCAGGTCCCGTCGAGGCCGTAGGCCCAGGCGTGATACGGGCAGCGGATCTTGTCGCCGAGGTCGCAGTCGCCGTCGACGAGCCGCGCCGCGCGGTGGCGGCAGACATTGAAGAAGGCCCGAAGCGTTCCCTCGCCATCGCGTGTGACGACGATCGACCGCCCCGCCACCCGGCGGACGATGGCCCTGCCCGGGGCGTCCACCTCCTCGAGGAACCCGACGGCCACCCAGCTGGTCGCCCACAGGCGATCCCGCTCGGCGGCGTGATAGGCGGCGTCGTGGTAGGCGGCGGGCAGGAGCGTCGAGGCGAGTTCGACCGGCAACCGGGTCGCCCGGTAGGTCTGCTCGTCGAAGAAGTCCATGCGTGCCCTCCCCGCGTGCCCGGACCCTACCGATCGGGCGTCCTGCCCGCCACGCGAACGCGTCTAGGAATCAGCGCGGCCGGGTAGCGGGGGACGGACCCATAGGAAGGACCTGCATGTTCCTGGCCCAGGAGGAGATCGATCTCGGCGAGATCACCGCCCAGGACTGGATCACCGCGGCCATCATCCTCGGTGTGACCATCGTCGCGACGATGATCGTCCGCCGCGTGACCGGCCGAGTGCTCGCTCGTATGGAGATGGACACCAGTCCGGCGCGGTTGGTGGCCCGGTTCCTGGCAGCGCTCGTGTTCCTCGGCGGCTTCGTCTACGCCCTCACCTCCCTCGGGATCGCGATCGGACCGCTCCTCGGCGCCCTCGGCGTCGGCGGCCTGGCCCTCGCCTTCGCCCTCCAGGACATCATCGAGAACTTCATCGCCGGGATCATGCTCCAGACCCGACGGCCCTTCCGGATCGGCGACCAGGTCGTCGCCGGCGGCTACACGGGGACCGTGGAGGACATCAACCTGCGGACCACGATCCTCAAGACCTTCGACGGACGGCGGGTGCTCGTCCCCAGCGCCGACGTGCTGAAGTCGGGCATCGAGAACAACACGGCGTTCCCCGAGCGGCGCACCACGCTCATGGTCGGTGTCGGCTACGGGACGGATCTCGCCGAGGCCCGCGACCGGATGCTCGGCGCGATGGCCGACTGCGAGACCGTCCTCGACGACCCAGCGCCGCAGGCCTTCGTCGAGTCCTTCGGTGGATCGAGCATCGACTTCGCCGTGCGCTTCTGGCACCCGTCGCGCACTGCCAACCAGTGGAACGCCCGCCACGAGGTGGCCCTCGCCGTGAAGCAGGCCCTCGACGAGGCGGGCATCGAGATCCCCTTCCCGATCCGCACGATCGATCTGGCGCCCGACACCGCGGATGTCCTGCGGGCCCGTCAGGAGACGTAGGACCCTGCCGGTCCGCGCGGGGACGGCGGTACGCTCGGAACCATGAACGAGCACGACGAACACGCGTCCGGGAAGCGGAGCCTTCGGGACCTCTGGAAGCTGGTCCTGGCGATCGTGGCGATCCTGGCGATCATCAAGGAGCTCCAGAAGCCGGCCGCCGAGCGCACCTGGCACGGGACGATCGCCGACTTCTTCCCCTACGACTTCCGCATGCCCACCGTCGAGCGACTGAAGGACACCTACTGGGATCCCAAGGGGCCCGTGATCAAGGCCAAGGCCTTCGGGGTCGGCTGGGCCCCGAATCTCGGCGCCATCAAGGACGTCGTCCAGAACGCACTGAGGGACTGACGGCCGGACCGACGCAGCGGGGGGTCCGCCCCTCGTAGGATGCCTGCGTGCTCCTGCTCGACTCCGACCGCCCCGCCCCGCTGCCCGACGATCCGCTCCTCGCCGAGGTGGCCTCCGTCGTCCGTGACGCGGGTGACTGGGCCTGGGTCGTCGACCGCGACTGGCGCGTCCGGTACGTCACCGACGAGCAGCGCATCGGGTTCAATGCGGGCGTCGGATTGGCGCCCTTCCCGATCGGCGTCCACATGTTCGGTCCCGAGATGCTGGCGACGAGTGCCGATTGGAAGTCGGGGCCGAACCGGCCGGAGCTGTGGGAACGGCTCCTCGTGCACCTCGGCGGCTTCCTCCTCACCGACGCCGGCGGGGACGCCGACGTGGCGCGAGCCGACGTCGACCCGACCCTCCACACGGCCCTCGACGCCCTCGAACCGTCGGAGGCGACCGCGTCGTCCGGCGAGGGGGCCGGCTGGTTCCTCGGACGCGAGTTCCGCATCCGGCTGAAGACCCTCCGGATCAGGGACGCGGCGGGCGAGGTGCGCGGGACGCTGCTGCTCCTCCACCCCGCCGTCGGCACCGGGGTCGTCAATGCCATGGCCTTCGCGCTCGACCCTGGCCACCTCGAGCGCATGGTCTCCCTCGCCCGGTCCGGCCGGATGCCCGCCGCGATCCTGTTCGGCGACCTGGAGGGCTCCTCGGCGCTGTCCCGCAAGCTCTCCACCGCCAACTACTTCGCCGTCGTCCGGCGGATCCTCCGGGCGGCCGACCAGTGCGTGGTGGACGAGGGCGGGCTCGTGGGCCGCCACGTCGGCGACGGGGTCACCGCCTTCTTCCCCCTCGGCGCGTACTCGTCCGAGTCGGAGGCCGCCGCGGCGTGCATCGCGACGGCGCAGGCCGTTCGTGAGGCCATGGCTGAGGTCGCGGCCCGATCCGGTCTCGAACCCGAGGGCCTCGTCGTGCGATTCGGCCTCCACTGGGGGTCGACGCTCTACATCGGAAACGTCACGACCGCCGCCAGGTCCGAGGTGGTGGCGCTGGGCGACGAGGCAAACGAGGCGGCCCGCATCGAGGCCTGCGCCACGGGCGGACTGACCCTGGCGTCCAAGGCACTCGTGGAACGCCTCGATCCCGACGACGCGACCCGCCTGGGGATCGACCCCGACCGCGTGACCTACACCCAGCTCTCCGACCTCACGACGGCCACCGAGAAGGCCCGGCGGGACGCCCCGGCGATCGCCGTCTGCGAGCTCTGAAGGCCCTCAGCGGAGGCCCGCTCCCACCCTCGGATGAAGCGCCCGAGCCACTTCGTGGCGTCGGCGGCGTGCTCTTGGGAAGTCGATCAGCAGGTCCCGGGTCATGGCGAGGCCGACGCGGAACAGGTCATCGTCGGTGTGGGCCCCGACCTCAACCGCGACCTCGACGCCGGGGTCGAGGCACGGTTCGATGAACCCGCCAGCGCCGAAGAACGCTACGCATTCGAACGACATGCGGACGAAGGGCAGTTCGGGAGACGAGATCTGGCGCCAAGGCATCCGGATGAGTAGGGCGCCGCCATCGGTGTGGGCGGCCATCTCCCCCAATGTCCCGCGCCGGCACGCACCGACCCGTTCAACGGTCGCCGAGACGGACCCGGTCCCTGCCCCTCACCGGCGTGCCCTCCGAGCCTCGACTCGAGTCCATCGACCTTCCGCCCCGGGCGACAGAGCGACTGCAGTCGGCCTCGTCGCCGAACCGACTCGCGTGGCGCGCCAGAAACTCCGCGCGTAGGCTTGGTCGGGTCGCTGATCGAGGGGGTTGCGATGCTCGGGCCACGACGTCCGCCACGATCTGTCCTCAGGGTGATCATCGCCGTCGTGTCGGTGTTCTTGCTCACCGCGGGCAACTGCGGGGAAACGGCGTCCGAAGACCCCAGATTTGAAGACGCGGTCGAAGCGCCGAATGCCTTCGAGCAGGACGACCGCGCCTTTCCCGAAGAGACCGCTGCTCCCGAGGACACGGTCGTCACCGAGGAGCCGAGCGGTGATCGCGACGCACAAGACGGCGCGGCACCGCAACACACGTTTCTCGCCCTGATCCCGATCGAAGGATCGCTCGGCGCTGTCGACGAAGGAATCATCCTGTTCACGGACGACGATCGAACAGGGGTGCCGATCGACGCCATCGCGATCCCGGTCGGTCAGGAGGTGCTGCTCGTGATGGACAACATCGACATGACCCTTGAGTCCGACCCGGGGATGATCACCCTGACCGGTCCGATGACACTCGACGACGGCCGCAACGCGATCACGTTGAGAGCGGAACAACCGCTGATTGTCGACGACGTCTTCGGCCCGCGCATCGAAGACGTCTATGGGCCAGACCACGGACTGGACCTCTATGCCGCTTACTTCGAATACCCAGACAGTCCCGACGCGAACGTGTCCGTCAGCGAGCCATTGGTGCTCCATCTTCCGGAACACACGGAGTTCTTCGACTCCGACACGGGCACGCTCGACACGAGCCTGACGGAGGAGACGATCGGCGCTCCTCCTCCGCCGATACCGGTAGAGGCGCGTTCGCTCACCGGAGACACGATCATCGGCAACTACGTCACTCTGACAACAGCGCTACGCGGTGTCGCTTCAGGCTCCTCCGACGACCTCCGATTCATGGCACGCGATGTCGGCGCAGATGATGTGGCGGTCATCGAAGCATTGGGAGGATCGACGGCCGTCCTGACCGTGTTCGTGCCCGGGGAGCTGACTGGACCAACCACACATGCCGAACTGACGCTCACCGGGCCCGACGGCCCGGTGGCCGGCGAGCGCTTCTTCGTCAACTCCGACGGAGAGGAGATCACGCGGGAGGAGTTCTTGGAACAACAAGGCGCGCGGTGGGGATACCGGTTCGTCTTCTCGGCGTGGGAGCCGGCGACTTTCCTGCTCACGGTCTCAGAAGTGCTGGACACCCATGCCGGCACCATCACGCACACGGGCCGCGTTGCCGTTCAGTTCGTCGAGTTCGACGCATTGATGGAGAAGACGAACGCGATCGAGCCCGGATCCGACCCGCGCGACGGCACGGTCCTGGTCCCCTGACACGACGGCGAGCGGAGTCGCCGGTGGGCGGCCACTGACGTGTCCGGCTCGGCAGCGAGGTCCGGTCCTCGTCATGTGAACGATCCTGCCCGTACGCCGGATCAAGCCCCCCGAAACCCCTGAACGACGTCCGCCAGTCGCTCCACCGCCGCGGGGGTCTGGGGATCGACGAGGACGATCAGGTGGTCGATGCCCGCCTCCGCGCACCGCTGGAGGGTCTCGACGTCGGCCGGGAGCGCAGCGAGGTCGTCCGGCACCGGGACGGGGAGTCCGCGGGCCCCGTCGAACTCCATGAAGATCTCCGCGCTCGACCACAGCGACCCGGGGTCGACGCCTGCCCCTTCGGCGTGCTCGGCGATGCGCTCGGCGACGTCGGGGAAGGCCTCGGGCCGGTTCCAGAAGATCCGATCGCCCCAGTGGACGTTCCACCCGGCGACGTGGGGCAGGACGATGCCCAGCATGCGGGGACCCAGCGACCCCGCCATGAGGGGGATGTCCAGGGGCTCGACGGGCTGCGTCGCCCAGTCGTCGTCGAGCCACCCCAACTCCTCCGCCGAAGCCTCCCCCAAGCGGTGGACCGGTGACAGCCAGGTGTCCTCCAGCCGATGGAACCGTCCGTCGTAGTCGAAGCGCTCGCCCGCCAGCAGGCGGCGAACGATCTCGAAGGCCTCCTCGAACCGACCGACCGGATGGTCGAAGGGGAGACCGAGCTTGGCGTACTCGAAGTCGCCGGATCCGGCGCCCAGTCCGAGGATCAGGCGCCCGCCGCTGATCTCGTGAACGGCCGCGGCCTTTCGGGCGAGGATCACGGGACTCGGGTAGTAGTTGGTCGAGGCGACGATCGGCCCCAGTTCCACCCGGTCGGTCACCGCCGCCAGCGCGGCGAGGACGGACCACACGTCCCACGGGCCGCCGTAGGGCTCGAAGTGGTGGTCCTCCGACCAGACGGAGTCGAGCCCGCCCGCCTCAGCGGCCTGCGCCATGTCCCTGATCCCGGTCCAGGAGATCGCCTGGACCGGGGCGTTCACCTTGATGCCGACCTTCATGTGTCCCCCGATGGCCTGTCCGATCCGCGGAACCTACCAGCCGGACGCGATCGGTGACCTGCGCCGCCGCTCCCTACGAGGGACCGATACGCCGAGCGACGGCGAGACACGATCCCCCTTTCTCCGATCATCTGTGATCCCCCGTGGCCCAACTGCTCCCCAAGATCCGTCAAAGGGGGTCTTCGGAGGGGTCCCAGAACGACAAGAAACCCCTGCTGAGCAGGGGTTTTGTCGGGGTGGAGCTGAGGGGATTTGAACCCCTGACCCCTTGCATGCCATGCAAGTGCTCTGCCAGGCTGAGCTACAGCCCCGTGGGAGGCGCCATCGTACCAGTCCCCGGCGCCGGGCAAACCGTCAGTCGACGACCAGCACGAGCGGTCCCGGGCGGTACGGATGGTCGATCACCCGCATGGGCTGGCCGTACACCTCGGTCAACAGATCGTCGGTGAACACGTCGGCGGGCACCCCCTCGGCCCGGATCCTGCCGCCGGTCATCACGACCACCCGGTCGGCGTAGCGGGCGGCGGCATTCAGGTCGTGGAGGACCACCAGCACCGCCCGTCCCTCGGCGGCCAGCCCGGCCGACACCGCCATGATCCGCTCCTGATGCGCC
>JAWVYO010000013.1:0-36489 GCA_033722675.1 Acidimicrobiia bacterium
CGGATCACGACTCCGTGACGTCGAGCAGGACCATCCGAGAGATCACCGTGCCGTCGCGCTCGACGATGCGGTCGATCGGCGGGCCGGGGAGCGTCTTGGCGAACCATGCCGTCGTGGTGGTGTCGCCGTCGGAGCGCGTGTACCGCCAGCAGTCGTAGGTCCCCGCCGGGACCTCGCGCCGCTCCTCGACGACGGTCGTCCCGTCCTCGGGGTAGGAGGCATGGGCCTGGAGATCGCCCCAGGTCGCCGAGCCGCGCTTGGGTTCCCCGATCGGCTCGCCGGCGAGGTCGGTGGTCGTCGCCACGAACTGTCCGGTTTCGGCGTCCCCTTCGACGAACTCGCTCACACTGAGCACCGGGTCACCGCCGGCCTGCTCCACGCGGTACGTGGAGCGCCGCCCCGGACGGCACGCGGCACGGATCTCCTCGGCCGAGAACGGGGTGGGATGGTGGTCGTCGCGGAGGCGGTGGTCGTCGGGGGGCAGCGGCATCGGCGGCACCATATCGCTTCCGGGGACCCGGCGTCGGCCGGGCCCCCGATCCGTCGTCGATCGGTTCAGCCGTAGTAGTCCTCGAGGAACGCCTGCACGGCCGGGTCGTCCTCGTCGAGCACCGGATACGGACCGATGTCGTCGACCTCGACCACGTAGGGGATGCCGGCCGCATCGAGGGCTGCCATGAGGGCGGCGTCCTCGGCCTGCATCTCGGCGATCTCGTCGTCGGTGACATCCGGAGCATCCCAGCCGTCGTCGCCCTGGGTGTCGTCCCAACCGTCGTCGACGGGAGCGTCGTCCCACTCCTCGTCCCAACCGTCGCCGTCGGCGGCGCCGTCGGTGCCGAACAGGTCCCCGTACACCGACTCGACCACGTCCCACGCGGCGGGGTCGGTCTCGTCGAACACCGGATAGGCACCGATGCCGTCCTCGACGATCTCGAAGGGGATGCCCGCCTCCTCCAGTGCCGCGATGAGCGCCGCGTCGAGGGCTTGCAACTCGGCCAGGTCGTCGTCCACGGGGGCTTCGTCCAACCCGGATCCGAGCGGGGCGTCGTCGACCGGCCCCTCGTCCCACCCGTCGCCGGGGGGCTCGCCCCAGGGCTCGTCGGCGGGGGGTGCGTCCCCGTCGCCACCGGGGAGCGGCTCGTCCCAACCGCCGCCCGGGAGCCCGAGACCGCCACCGAAGTGCTCCTCGTAGACGGCGTCCACGATGTCCCAGACCGCCGGATCGGTGTCGTCGAACATCGGGTACGCCCCGAGTTCGTCCTCGACGACCTCGTAGTCGATGCCGGCCTCGTCGAGGGCCTCCATGAGGGCACGGTCGATGGCCTGGATCTCGGCGAGCATCTCGTCCGTCAGCTCGTCGTCGAACGGGGCGTCACCCCAGGGGGCGTCGCCGCCGGGGAACTCACCACCACCGGGGAAGTCACCGCCCGGGAAGGGGAACTCACCGCCGCCCGGGAAGTCACCGCCCGGGAAGGGGAACTCACCGCCGCCGGGGAAGTCACCGCCCGGGAAGGGGAACTCACCGCCCCCGGGGAAGCCGCCGCCGGCGCCACGGTCCACGCCCTCGGTCTCCGGTTCGATCGTCCCGTCGAGCACCCCGGCGATCCATTCGCCGGACGACGCCACCTCGGCGTACACGCCGGGGAAATCCCCGTCGCACTCGTAGCCCCAGGACACGACGCCGACGACCTTGGCGCCCTCGTCGGTCTGCACGACGAGCGGTCCGCCGGAGTCTCCGTAGCACGAGTCGCCCTCGCCACCGGGCCGGCTGTCGCCGGCACACAGCATGCTGTCCGGATCGAACTCGCCCTCGAACGCCTCGGAGCACTCGTCGTCGCCGACGAGCGTCACGTCGGCCTCCTGGAGATCCTCCGGATGGCCGCCCTGGGCGTCCTGTCCCCAGCCGACGACGGTCGCACCCGTGCCGGCCGCGGAGACCGAGGCGTCGCCGATCCCCGCCGGAGTGACCGATGCCGGGGCCGAGAGCTCGATGATCGCCATGTCGTTGGCGGCGTTCCACGGATCGAAGTCGGGATGCACCGCGATGCCGACGGCGACGATGCGCTCGCCGTCCGACGACGTGAGATTCGTCTGGCCGATGACCGCCTCCACGGAGGCCGGGTCCACGATCTGACCCCCCTGCGCGGTCACGCAGTGGGCAGCGGTCAGCACGTGGGTCGGATCGATGAGCGTCCCGCCGCAGAACTGTCCGTCGTAGGAGTCGCCGCCGGCGTCCACGAGGGCCACGGCGTAGGGGTACTCCCCGACGTCGGCATCGGAGGGATGCTGGGAGGTGATGGCGCGCACGGGCGCGGCGAGCGCCAGCACGACCACGATGGCCAGGCCGAGCGAGAGCCTGCGACGCCGGGGGGTTGTCTTCACGTGGGTCCTCCTGTGAGTTCGTCGGGAGCAACGGTATGGATCGACCCTGAGAGCACCCTGAGACCACCTGAGGGACTTCTCAGGTCCCGCCGAACGTTGGACGGGGGGACTAGACCACCTCCGGCGGTACCGTCGCATCCATGAGCACCGAGACCGGCACCACCTGCTACCGGCACCCGGACCGGACCACCCGCCTCGCCTGCAGCGAGTGCGGCCGGCCCATCTGCGTCGAGTGCTCCAACGACGCCGCCGTCGGCCAGAAGTGCCCCGAATGCTCCAAGCCACAGGGACGGGCCCGGGTGATCGACGCCCGCCGCAGCGTGACGCGCTCCAGTGCCACGCCGCTCGTCCTCGGGCTGATCGCCGTGAACGTCGGCATCTTCCTCCTCGGACTGGCCAGTACCGAACTGGACCGCGAGCTGTTCCTCGGCGGCGCCCAGTTCAACGAGACCGTCCGCGTGTCGCGAACCGACATCGTCCTCGGCATCGCCGGTGGCGAGTGGTGGCGGGCGTTGAGCGCCATGTTCCTGCACGGCTCGATCACCCACGTCCTCTTCAACATGTGGGCGCTGTGGCTCTTCGGCCCCGTGCTCGAGCGGCGCTTCGGGACGGCCGCCTTCGCCACGCTCTACGTCGCCTCGGGACTCAGCGGCAGCGCGGCGTACTACCTCCTCGGCGGACCCATCCCGGCGGTCGGTGCGTCGGGGGCGATCTTCGGTCTGTTCGGTGCCCTGCTCGCCGCGTCGTTCCGCCAGCGGCACACCGTGGCGGGACGCGCCGTCTTCAGCCAGCTCGGCCTGCTGCTCGCCATCAACCTCGCCCTCCCCCTCTTCGTGCCGAACATCGCCTGGCAGGCCCACATGGGCGGGCTCGTCGCCGGCGCCGCCATCGCCTTCGGCTGGGATCGCCTGCCACTGCGGGGCTCCGGCGTGGCCGGAGCACGGGTCGGCGTCGCAGCCGCCGTCGCCGTGGTGGCGCTCGGTGTCGTCATGTTCCTGTGAGAACCGTCACCGGACCCACCCGAGCGGCAGGCTGACGGCGGGTCACCGCACGGGCGCCTGCCCACTACGCTGCCGGACGTGGAGGGACCCACCTTCGATCGCCCCGGAGAGGCCTGCGGGGTCTTCGGCATCTATGCGCCGGGATCCGACGCCGCCCGCCTGAGCTACTTCGGGCTGTTCGCGCTGCAACACCGCGGCCAGGAGAGCGCCGGGATCTCGGTCTCCGACGGCGAGACCGTCACGGTGTACAAGGAGCTCGGGCTGGTCACGCAGGTCTTCGACGAGGCGACGCTCGGGGGGCTGGAGGGGCATCTGGCCGTCGGCCACACCCGCTACTCGACGACCGGGTCGTCGATCTGGGACAACGCCCAGCCGGCCTTCCGCCAGATCGGGACGACGGGGATCGCCCTCGCCCACAACGGGAACCTGACGAACACCCGAGACCTCGCCGAGGCGATGCCCGACGTGGCTGCGTCGTCGGACTCCGAGCTCATGACCGAGGCGATCGCCCGGGCGATCGACCCCGGACGATCCGACGGGCGGGAGCTGGAGCGGGCGATGCTCGAGGTACTGCCCTCCTTCGAGGGCGCCTTCTCGCTCGCCGTGATGGACCAGGGCCACCTCATCGCGGTGCGCGACCCGCGGGGCTTTCGGCCCCTGTGCCTCGGCCGGCTCGGACGGGGCTGGGTCGTGGCGTCGGAGACCGCGGCGCTCGACATCGTCGGCGCCGAGTTCGTCCGTGAGATCGAACCGGGGGAGATGGTCGCCATCGACGCCTCCGGCGTGCGGAGCCACCACCCCTTCGGCCCCGCCGACCCCCGGCTGTGCGTCTTCGAGTTCGTGTACTTCGCCCGGCCCGACTCGCTGCTCTACGGACGGGACGTCCACGGGGCGCGGCGGGCGATGGGCCACATCCTCGCCGAGGAGGCCCCGGCCAACGTCGACGTCGTGGTGCCGGTCCCCGAGTCGGGCATCCCCGCCGCCCAGGGGTACTCGGCCACCTCCGGCATCCGCTACGTCGACGGCCTCGTGAAGAACCGCTACATCGGGCGAACGTTCATCGATCCCGCCCCGTCGCTGCGGGAACGGGGGATCCGGATGAAGCTCAACCCGATCCGCTCGAGCCTCGAGGGACGCCGCGTCGTGCTCGTGGACGACTCGATCGTGCGGGGCACGACGACGAAGAAGCTCGTGCAGATGGTGCGCGACGCCGGCGCCGCCGAGGTCCACCTGCGGATCTCGTCGCCGCCCTACCGCTGGCCCTGCTTCTACGGCATGGACACGTCGGATCGCGACAGCCTCCTCGCGGCCAAGAAGGACGTCGACGAGATCGCCGAGCACCTCGAGGTGGACTCCCTCGCCTACCTGTCGGTGGACGGCCTCATGCGGGCCGTGGGCAGCGACGGCAACTCCTTCTGCACGGCGTGTCTCACCGGCGAGTACCCCACCGAGATCGGCGTCGGGAAGTTCGTGCTCGAGGGCACGGCGTGAGCACGTACCGGGACGCCGGCGTCGACCTCGACGCCGCCGACCGGCTCGTTGGACGCATCGCCGACGACGTCACCGCCACCTGGGGGCCCGACGTGGTCGGCGCCTTCGGGGGCTTCGCCGGCGGTATTCGCCTGCCCGCCGACGTCGACGACCCGGTCCTCATGATGAGCACCGACGGGGTGGGGACGAAGGCCGAAGTCGCCCGCCGCGCCGGTCGCCTCCAGGGCCTGGGATTCGACCTCGTGGCCATGTGCGTCGACGACCTCGCCGCCGCCGGCGCCCGCCCCATCGCCCTCACCGACTACCTGACCGTCGGCACCATGGACGAGACGCTGACGACCACCCTGATCGCATCGGTCGCCCGGGCCTGCGCCGCTGCCGGGGTCGCCCTGCTGGGCGGCGAGACGGCCGTGCACGCCGGGCTCCTCGACGCCGACGAGTTCGACCTCGCCGGGACCGCCCTCGGCGTCGTCGCCGGGGGCGCCGTCGTCGACGGCACCGGCGTCGAACCGGGCCAGACCGTCGTGGCGGTCGCCAGCCCCAATCTCCGGTCCAACGGCTTCTCGCTGGTCCGATCGGCCGTCCTGACCCGGATCGGGCTCGACCACGAGCTCCCCGGCGACGGTCGGCCGGCGGCCGAGGCGCTGCTGGAGCCGTCGGTGATCTACGCCCCGGCGATCGGGACGCTGATCGGCCGGGTCCCCGTGACCGGCCTCGTGCACGTCACCGGTGGAGGCATCGCCGGCAACCTCGGCCGGATCCTCCCGGCCGGCGTCGCCGCGACCGTCGATCGGGCGACGTGGACCCCGCCCCCGGTGTTCGGCGACGTCGCCCGGATCGGCGGCGTCGACCGCGACGAGATGTTCCGCACCTTCAACATGGGCGCCGGGTTCCTGGTCGTGACCACCGAACCGGACGCCGTGATCGCCGGGCTCGCCGAGGCCGGGCACGAAGCCTGGGCGTGTGGCACCGTCGGGGAGGGCGACGGGGCGTCGCTGGCCGGCTGAACCCCACGCCGAGCCGTTCCCTACCATCCGGCCCATGACGGACCTCCTCGCCCAGATCCGAGCGTCGGTGGTCGGTGCCCACGACACGGTCGAGGGACCGTTCGGACCGCGTCCCGTCGTCTACGCCGACTACACCGCTTCGGGCCGGGCGCTCACCTTCGTCGAGGACTACGTCCGCGACGTCGTGCTCCCCCTGTATGCCAACACCCACACCGAGTCCTCCGGCACGGGCCTGCAGACCACGCGCCTCCGAGAGGAGGCACGGGAGATCGTCCGGCGCTGCGTCGGTGCCGACGACGACCACGCCGTCATCTTCTGCGGGAGCGGCTCGACGGGCGCGATCGACCACCTCATCCGGATCCTCGGGCTGCGCATCCCCGCCGAACTCGACGACCGCTACGCCCTCACGGAGCGGATCCCCCCCGACGAGCGGCCCGTCGTGTTCATCGGCCCCTTCGAGCACCACTCGAACGAACTGCCCTGGCGGGAGTCGATCTGCGACGTGGTGACCATCGCCGAGGACGCCGACGGCCACATCGACCTCGACCATCTCGAGGCCGAGCTCGAAGCCCACGGCGACCGGCCCCTGAAGATCGGCTCGTTCTCGGCGGCGTCGAACGTGACCGGCATCATCTCCGACACGGAGGCGATCGCCGCCCTCCTCCATCGCCACGGGGCCCTGTCCTTCTGGGACTTCGCCGCCGCCGCGCCCTACATCGGCATCCGCATGGGCCCCGCCGAGGCGGAGGGCTCCCACAAGGACGCCATCTTCCTCTCTCCCCACAAGCTCATCGGCGGGCCCGGCACGCCGGGGATCCTCGTGGTCCGCAAGGAGCTGCTCCGCAATCGCGTGCCGGCGGTGCCGGGCGGTGGCACCGTGTGGTACGTGTCCGCCGACGACCACCACTACGTCGCCGACCCCGAGCACCGGGAGGAGGGCGGCACCCCCAACATCGTGGGAGCGATCCGGGCGGGGCTCGTCTTCCAGCTCAAGGAGGCCGTGGGCACCGACGTCATCCGGACGGCCGAGGAGTCCTTCATCCGCCGCGCCATCGATTCGTGGTCCGGGAACCCGAACATCGAGATCCTCGGCAACCCCGACGCCGACCGGCTGTCGATCGTGTCGTTCACCCTTCGCCGGGGCGGCCGCTACCTCCACCACAACTACGTCGTGGCACTGCTCAACGACCTCTTCGGGATCCAGAGCCGCGGCGGCTGCTCGTGCGCCGGGCCCTACGGCCACCGGCTGCTGGGGATCGACATCGAGACCTCCCACGAGTTCGAACGCGAGATCGGTCGGGGGTGCGAGGGCATCAAGCCCGGCTGGGTCCGGGTGAACTTCAACTACTTCATCTCGGAGGAGACCTTCGCCTACGTGGTCGACGCCGTGCACCTCGTCGCCGACGAGGGATGGCGGCTCCTCCCCCGGTACGACTTCGAGCCCCTCAGCGGCCTGTGGCGGCACCGGGAGGGCCCGGCCGAACCGCCGTACTCGCTCCACCAGATCGCCTACGGCCCCGACGGGATCACCTACCCCGATCGGCGACGCGTCGAGCCCGAGCGATCGTTGTCCGACCACCTCGCCGAGGCCCGGCGGGTCCTCCTCGCCGCCACCGCGGACGACGCCCCGCCCCCTCCGATCACGGTGGGCGCCGACTTCGAGCACCTGCGCTGGTTCCACCTCCCCGTCGAGGCCCACCGCGACCTGGCATCGCTCACCGGCGGCTGACCCGGGGTTCAGCGGGTCCGCACCCGCTCCATCGCCACCTCGGACCGGCGAAACCCGACGGCCTCCCAGAACGCCTCCGAGCCCTCGCGGCCGGCCCGCAGGACCCAGGTGATCCGCGGATCGTCGCCGGTCAGCGCATCCACGATCGCCCGGCCGATCCCCCGGCGACGGTGCGCGGAGTCGACGACGACCATCGACAGGTACCCGTTCGAGACGCCGTCGGTGACGGCCCGGCCGAAGCCCACGATCGCACCCTCGCCGTCGGCGACGACCGCCCGATCGGCGGCCTCGACGATGGATGCGAGGCGCCGGGGATCCTCGGTCCGCAGACGCCAGCCCTCGCGGACCAAGAGTGCGCGGATCGCCCCGTGGCGGCCGCCGTGGCGGCCCGGATCGTCGCCATCGACGATCACGCTAGGCGAACGCACACGGCGCCGTGGTCGACGCGTAGGATGCTCCGTCGGGGAGGAGATCGATGACCGAGCCGGGACTCGTGTATCGCGACCCGCCGGATCGCGGGATGGCGTGGTTCTTCGCGAACCAGACCCGCCTGTCGCGGGCCGTGCTCTTCAGCGGGATCGGGGTGCTCGCCTTCTACGTCCTCGGCACGATCCTCGTGCTGAACGCCTTCGGGTGGACGCAAGAGTGTCCCGAGGGTGCCCGTCCGTCGGAGTGCTCGACGGTCGCACCGCTCGTGGACGGTCTGACGAGCGACGGGCTCGGCCAGGTCACGATGATCACGTTGGTCGCCGGGCTCGCCGTCGGCGCCGTCGGCTTCCTGCGCCATCGGGCGATGCCGACGAAGTCGGCCCGGGAGGCGAGTTTCGCCGGCGCGGTCCTCGGGGTGCAGGCGTCGTTCCTCGCCCTCGTCACGATGTGGGTCCGCGGGACCGAGGTGGAGCGCTTCGCCCGCAACTTCCTCGACTTCGCCCTCCTCGGCGAGAACGCGGGCCTCGCCTGGACGGCGATCTCGGAGAACCTCGGATCGATCGTCGGCTGGACCGTGGGGTGGTCGGCGGCCGCCTTCGTCCTCGTGTACGGCCTCTCGGTGATCCGCCACCGGGTCTCGCAGTCGGGGGGCGAGGTGGGGTATGCCGCCCCGACCATCGCCGCCGCGGCCGTGGCCGTCGTCGTCCTGTTCGGGCGCCTCGCCGCCATCGCCGAGACGCCGAGCTTCGTGCGAGCGGGATGGAACACCCTGCGACTGTCGCTGTCGGGGGCGGCCCTCGGTTTCGGGCTCGGACTCGTCCTGGCCGTGTTCCTCATGTCGTCGCGTTCGGTCGTTCGGGCACCGGCTCGCGTGTACACGAACTTCTTCCGCGGCACGCCGCTCATCTGGCAGATCAGCTTCTTCGGCATCGGCTTCGTGCCCGCGCTGCGGCTGACGTTCTTCACCGAGGAGGACTTCCTGAGCCCCGTCCTCGGCACCGGGGCCTACCGGGTGGCCATCTTCGTCCTCGGGCTGAACCTCGCCGCCTACTCCGCAGAGGTCTACCGGTCCGGCATCCAGTCGCTGGAACGCGGCCAGATCGAGGCCTCCCGCAGCCTGGGGCTCTCGTACCTCCAGTCGCTGCGATACGTCATCGTCCCCCAGGCCATCCGGCGGGTGATCCCGCCGCTGCTCAACGAGTTCGTGATCCTCATCAAGGACACCTCCCTCGTGTCGATCCTCGGGCTCACCCTCGCCGAGAAGGAGTTGCTGGGCACCGGCCGCGACATCTACTCCTCGAGCTTCGACGCCACGGCCTTCCTGGGCGCCGCCATCGGCTTCCTCATCATCACCCTGCCCATGGTGCGCATCGTCACCATCGTGGAGAAACGGATGCGAAGCGGCCTGACGAGCGTGATCGGATGACCCCGTGAACGACGACGGCTCCCTCGTCCGCCTCGACGACGTCCACAAGTGGTTCGGCGACAACTACGTCCTCCGTGGCATCGACCTCCGCATCGAACCGACCGAGGTGGTCGTGCTCATCGGGCCGTCGGGGTCGGGCAAGTCGACGGTGCTTCGGACGCTCAACCTGCTCGAGGAGCCGACCGAGGGCGACGTCTGGTTCGACGGCATCCGGCTCACCGACATTCGCACGGATCTGGACGACGCCCGCACCCACATGGGGATGGTGTTCCAGCAGTTCAACCTGTTCCCCCACCTGAAGGTCGTGGACAACGTGACGCTCGCCCTCACGAAGGTCCTCAAGCTGGGGAACGAGGCGGCGCGGGTGCGGGCGCTCGAACAGCTCGATCACGTCGGCCTCGCAGAGAAGGCCGAATCCTTCCCCTCCCAGCTCTCGGGCGGGCAGCAGCAGCGGGTGGCGATCGCGCGGGCACTGGCCATGCGCCCGAAGATGATGCTCTTCGACGAAGTGACGTCGGCCCTCGATCCCGAGCTCGTGAACGAGGTGCTCACCGTCATGCAGGACCTCGCCGAGGAGGGCATGACCATGATCGTCGTGACGCACGAGATGGGGTTCGCCCGCGAGGTGGGCAACCGTCTCGTCTTCATGGACGAGGGTGTGATCGTGGAGGAGGGGGTGCCCGCCGAGGTCTTCGCCGATCCGAAGACCGACCGATGCCGGTCGTTCCTCTCCCAGGTGCTCTGACCGGGCGACGCCCTCAGCGGTCGGCCCGATCCTCGTCGTAGTAGTCGAGCCGGTGGACGGGCATGACCAGCAGGGTGAGCACGTTGATGGCGTGGGCGGTGATGCGCTTGAGATACCTGGCGTACAGCGCACGGGAGACGGCGTCCCGGGCGGGCCCCTCCGAGGTCAGCTGCTCGCCGACGAAGTCGTCGTACTCGGACTGCCATTCGTCGGCCTCGCCGATGAGACCGTGGGCCGCCTCTGCGTCCCGGTCGCTGAAGACACGCGCCGACGAGGATACGAGCCGCGAGGTCCGGTCCCGGTAGTGGGCGAGCCGGTCGAGGTCGGGGGCCTCCGAGAAGTCGACGCCCGCGTCGGCGAGGTCCCAGATGTTCTTGGCGTAGTCGCCGATCCGCTCGGCGTCCTTCACGATGCTCATCGTCCCCAGGACCATCGGGAGATCCGTTCGGGTGCCGTGGACGCTCACGTGGACCACGAGCGCCTTCCGGACTGCCCGTTCCCGCTTGTTGACGCCGCGGTCGGTCTCCTTGACCTCGTCGTGGACGGCTGCCGCCGAGCCGCCGAACAGCGCCGCGTTGGCGAGGTCGAAGGTGTGCCGGCACTCCGACAGCATCTCCTGCACGTCGACGGCGACCTGCTGCAGGGTTCCCTCGGACCCTCCTCGGAAGAACTCGAGCACCACGGTCAGCTCCTCACTGCAACACGAGCACGCCCACGAGCGGCAGGACGATGAACCCGCCGACCACGTACACGACGACGATCGACTTGCGCACTTCCGCCAATGATGCCACCCGACGCGCCAGGTTGGTCGGGATCCGCCGCAACGCGGGCACCGGATACAGCAGCGCTATCCCGGCCAGGTTGAACACCGTATGGGTGAGGGCGATGACGAGACCCTCGGGGCGCTCGGCGGCCAGCGACGCCAGGACGGCCGTGATCGTCGTCCCGACATTGGCCCCGAGCGTCATCGGATACGCGTTCTCGAGGGTCACCACACCCGCCGCGATCAGCGGGACGAGCACGGAGGTGGTGATGCTCGAGCTCTGCACCGCGACGGTCATGACGACGCCGATGACCATGGCGCTGAATCCTGCGCCCTTCGCCAGGACCGCGTTGAGGCTGCGCTCGAAGCGGTCGGCCACGACGAGCCGCATGTGATGGGTGATCGCGGCGAGTGAGACGAAGATGACGCCGAGACCGACGACGAGCAGGACGACCCCCACGACCTCGTCGGCGGCACCGATCCGGTCGAGCACCGACTCGAGGAACTCCACGGGGGCCTTGATGGCGGCCTTCAGGGGCGAGTCGGCCGCGACGCCGACCGTGTCACCACTCCTCAGCCACCCCGCCAGGGTCTCCGCCGTCGACGACAACACCCTCGTGGCGAGCTCGACGGGCAGCAGGATCGAAACCGCGAGCAGGTTGAAGAAGTCGTGCATCGTCGCCCCGGCGAAGGCGAGCTGGAACTCCTTGGAGCGCCGCAGGTAGCCGAGCGAGGCGAGGGTGTTCGTGACCGTCGTGCCGATGTTGGCTCCCATGATCATCGGGACGGCGACGTCGACGGGGAGGGCGCCGGAGCCGACGAGGCCGACGATCGCCGCCGTCGTCACCGACGACGACTGGACGAGCACCGTCGCCAGAACGCCGACGAACAGTCCGGCGAGCGGGTTCGAGGCGCGTTCGAAGAGGGACTCGGTGAAGTCGGAGCCGAAGGCGTTGATCCCCGCCTCGAGCGACTTGATCGCTGCGAGGAAGCAGTACAGCACGGCGAGGACCACCACGATCCTGGCCCAGTCCGGTATCGATGCACGGGTCTCCCCGCCGACCATGTGCCGCTTCCTCCACACGACGCGACGGAGACGCTAGGGCGATCGGGTACCGATCTGCGATCATGGCATCGTCATGACGAGAATTCATCGGCGATATCGCGGTCCGGTGGACTCGGGGAACGGCGGCTACTCGGCGGGCGTGCTCGCCACCCATGTCCCCGGCGACGCCGAGGTCACCCTCCGGCGTCCGCCACCCCTCGACGAGGACCTCCAGGTGGAGCGGGACGGAGAGCGCGTCCTCCTCGTCGGCCTCGACGGCGTCGTCGCCGAGGCCGTCCCCACCACCGTCGACGTGGAGATCCCGCCGTCCCCGGACCTCGACGCGGCGCGCGGCGCATCGGAGGCGTTCGCCGGCCACGAACGGCACTTCTTCCCCGAGTGCTTCTCCTGCGGACCGGATCGCGACGACGGGCTGGCGATCTTCCCCGGGCCCCTCGGCGACGAACGGGTCGCCGCCCCCTTCACCCCGCGCACCGGACTCCCCGCCGTCGACGGGGCCCTGGCCATCCCCATCGTGTGGGCGGCCCTCGACTGCGCAGGCGCCTGGGCCGAGCACCGGGCGATGGCCGACTCGCCGATCGTGCTGGGTCGGATGGCCGCCCATGTGGATCGGCCCGTACCGGTGGAGGGGACCCACGTGGTCGTGGGATGGCCGACGGACCGCGAGGGCCGCAAGCTCTTCTCGGCCACGGCGATCTACGACGAGACGGGCATCCCGCTGGCCTGGTCCCGCCAGACCTGGATCGTCCTCAGGGACTGACGCACCGGCCCGCCGGAGCGGGTCGTGGCACAATGGGTGCATGGTCCTGAGGACTCCGCGCCGCGAGCGACGATCGCTCTTCGCGTCCCCGTAGCCGGGCCCGCGTGCCCGACCGCCACCGACCCGAAGGAGCACCGTCCATGTCGAACCTCGTCGAACGCCACAACCAGGTCTACGCCCCCGTCATCGCATGGGACTCCGACGTCGAAGTCGTGTCCGCCTCCGGCTGTCGTGTCACCGCCGCCGACGGCAGGGAGTACCTCGACTTCGCCACCGGCATCTCGGTGGTGAACAGCGGCCACAACCACCCCGACATCGTGGCGGCGGCCCACGAGCAGCTCGACAAGGTGTGGCACTCGGGGATGGCCTTCCGCTACGAGTCCCTCGTCCGGGCGGCCGAGAAGGTGCTCGAGCGCACCCCCGCCAGCATCGAGAAGCTCTTCTTCATGAACTCGGGGGCCGAGGCGGTCGAGGCGGCCATCAAGCTGGCCCGCAAGACCACCGGCCGCCAGGGGATCGTGACGTTCCGGGGCGGGTTCCACGGCCGCACGATGGGGTCGGTGTCCTACACCACGTCCAAGGCGAAGTACCGACAGGGCTACCACCCGATCCTCCCCTCGGTCTTCGTGACCCCCTTCCCCCACCCCTTCCACTGGGGCATGACGGAGGAGGAGGCCACCGACTACGCCCTCCGGGAACTGCGCTCGATGCTCTTCCACGAGGTCACGCCCGAAGAGATCGCCGTGTTCCTCGTCGAACCGCTCCAGGGCGAAGGCGGGTACTACCCCGCCCCCCGCCGGTTCCTGCGGGAGCTGCGGCGGATCACCGAGGAGCACGGCATCCTGTTGGCCCTCGACGAGGTCCAGACCGGGTTCGGCCGCACGGGGCGCTGGTTCGCCTCCGAGCACTACGACGTCGAGCCAGACATCCTCTGCATGGGCAAGGCCATCGCCAACGGGCTGCCGCTGTCGGCGGTGGGCGCCCGGGCCGACCTCCTCGAGGCCTTCCCCCCGGGCTCCCACGGCACCACGTTCGGCGGCAACCCCGTCTCCTGCGCCGCGGCGGCCGCCAACATGGACGTCCTCGCCGGGCTGATCCCGGAGGTCGAGGCCAAGTCGAAGCACGCCTTCGCCCGCTTCGAGGAGCTCCAGGAGCGGCATCCGACCGTCGGTGACGTCCGGGGCCTCGGCCTGATGATCGGCGTCGAGCTGGTGTCCGAGGCGAACTGCCCCGACCCCGAGGCCTGGCCCTTCGTCAGCGAGTACGCGCGCGAACGCGGCCTGCTGATGCTCGAGTGCGGTCCCTACGGCAACGTCATCCGGTTCATCCCACCGCTCATCGCCACGATCGACGAGATCGACGAGGCGATCGACGTCCTCGACGGGGCACTCACCGCCTACGAGTCGTGACGGGGCCGTGACGGCCTGGCGGGGCACCGGGACACGACCGGTCGTCGTCGCGTTCGGCGGCAACGCCCTGCTGCCCGATCCCGACGATCCGGGGGCCGCCACCGAACGGGCGCGCGGCTTCGCCGAAGCGGTGCTCCTGCTCGTCCCCGACCACGCCGGCCTCGTCCTGGTGCACGGCAACGGCCCCCAGGTCGGCGCCATCCTCCTGCGGGTGGAGGCCACCCGGGACCGCCAGCCGCCGGAGCCCCTCGACGTCCTCGTCGCCGAGACCCAGGGCTCGATCGGCTACCTCCTCGAACGGTCGCTCCGGAACGCGCTCGCCGAAGCGCGCCGCGAGGTCGAGGTGGCCACCGTCATGACCGAGGTCGTCGTCGACCGCACGGACCCGGCCATGGTGGAGCCGACGAAGCCGATCGGCCCCTTCTACCCACCGGCCGAGGGGCGCCGGCTCGCCGAGGAGCAGGGGTGGGACGTGGTGGAGGTGCCCGACCGGGGCGTGCGCCGAGTGGTGCCGTCGCCGCGCCCCGTGGAGGTCGTGGAGATCCACACGATCGCCGACGCCGCCCGGCACGGACATCTGGTGATCGCCGGCGGGGGTGGAGGGGTCCCCGTGTGGCGGGACACCGCCGGCGCGCTGCACGGCGTCGAGGGGGTGGTCGACAAGGACCGCACCGCCGCCCTGCTCGCCACCGAGCTGCGCGCCGGCGCCTTCGTCGTGCTCACCGGCGTCGCCCACGTGTCGACGGGGTTCGGCACCGCCGAGGAGCGACCGCTGCACGAGCTCACCGTCGAACGAGCCCGCGGCCTCCTGGCGGACGGCGAGTTCCCGGAGGGAACGATGGGCCCCAAGATCGAAGCGGCGGTCGACTACGTCACCACGATGCGACGTCCGGCGCTCATCACGAACGTGGAGGCGCTCCCCGCGGCGCTGGCGGGCACCGACGGCACGTGGATCACCCGTTGACGAGACCGGTCACGTAGTCGATGGCGCTCGCACCGTCCTCGGCGTAGGCGTCGGCGCCGAGGCGGTGGGCGTGCTCGTCGCTCGTCACGGCCACCCCACCGACGATGATCGGGGTGGAGGTGGCGTCCCGGACGGCCTGGATGAGACGCTCGGCCTGTTTGAGGGCGCCCGATCCGGTCACGCTGATGGCCACGGCGACGATGGGAGAGGCCGCGACGACGGCTTCGACGAAGGACTCGACCGGGAGGTCGGCGCCGAGATCGATCACCTCGAAGCCGGCGCCCCGGATGAGGTCGGCGGCCATCGACACGGCCAGGGCGTGGTGCTCGCCGGGAGGGGTCCCGATGACGACCCGGCCCTTGGGGCGGCCACGCGTGGCGAAGCGGGCCGAGAGGCGTCCCACGAGTCGCGTCGCGATGGCGGTGGCCCGGTGCTCGTCGGCGATGCTCGTCGAGCCGTGGACCCAGCCGTCGCCGATGGCGTGCATGGCAGGTCCGATCACGTCCCGGTAGATCTCGTCGGGGTCGAGGCCCGAGGACATCGCGGCTTCGACCACCTTCCAGGACCCGCCCTCGTCGCCGGCCATGAGCCGGGAGCGGAGGCGGTCGGACCAGGGGGCGTCGCGGGAACCGGCGGCACGATCGTCGGACCGCTGGAAGGCTTCGAGGTCGTCGGCGTCGACGCGCCACTCGGCACCCACCTTGGAGGCGGGGAGCATGCCGAGCCGCACGTAGCGGTAGACGGTCATGTAGTGGACACCGAGACGCTCAGCACACGTTTTGAGGCTGAGCGTCTCGGTGTCGTGGTCGGGCATGGAAGGGGAGGGGATCTTCGTGCCCGAGGTCTAGGAGTTCTGCTTGGCGAGGTACTCCGCCGTGAACTCACCCCGCAGGCGAGGGAAGCGGGCGGGGGCGTGGTTGAAGCAGAACTCGGCGCGGTTGTAGCGGGAGAGGCGAACGGTGCAGGCGTCGTCGCTGCACACCCGCCCCTCGGCGTAGGTCTTGGGCCGTCGCCGGGCCCGGCCGACGGTCGAGGCTCGCATCGCGGTCTGCATGGTGGTCTTCCTCCGCTGGTGTTCGTGGGACCATTATTAGCACGAAACGTTTTATAAGTAAAGAGAAAATCTTCACGAGGTCGCGGTGGTGCCAACGCGCAGGACCGGCGGGGGATTCCCGCCGGTCCGCGTCGGTGCCCCGGATCAGTCGTCGCCGCCGGCTCTCGCCTTCTCCGCGATCTCGTCCACGATGTCGGCATTCGCCAGGGTGGTCACGTCGCCGAGCCGCCGCTGCTCCGAGATGTCCCGGAGCAGCCGCCGCATGATCTTGCCCGACCGGGTCTTCGGGAGGTCGTCGGTGAACACGATGCTCTTCGGACGCGCGATGGGCGAGATCTTCTCCGCGACCCACGTGCGCAGCTCCCCGATGAGTTCGTCGTCGCCGGTGGTCCCCGACCGCAGCGTCACGAAGGCCGCGATCGCCTGGCCCGTCACCTCGTCCGCCCGTCCGACGACGGCGGCCTCCGCCACCGCCTCGTGGGCGACCAGCGCCGACTCGACCTCGGTCGTCGAGATCCGGTGCCCGGCGACGTTCATCACGTCGTCGACGCGGCCGAGCAGCCAGAAGTAGCCCTCGTCGTCGCGCTTGACCCCGTCGCCTGCGAAGTAGCGGCCTTCGACCTGCGACCAGTACGTGTCCTCGTACCGCTGCGGGTCGCCGTAGATCGTGCGCAGCATCGACGGCCACGGGCGGTTGATGACGAGATATCCACCGCCACCCAGCGGCACCGAGTTCCCGGCGTCGTCGACGACGTCGGCGTCGACACCGGGGAACGGGAAGGTGGCCGACCCGGGCTTGGTCGCCACCGCTCCCGGAAGCGGCGTGATCATGATCGACCCGGTCTCCGTCTGCCACCACGTGTCGACGATCGGGCAGGTCCCGCCGCCGATCTGGTGGTGGTACCACATCCACGCCTCGGGGTTGATGGGCTCGCCCACCGTCCCCAGCAGCTGCAGCGACGACAGGTCGTGTCGCCCGGGGAACTCGTCCCCCCATTTCATGAACGCCCGGATGGCGGTCGGCGCCGTGTAGAACTTCGTGACGCCGTACCGCTCCACGATGCTCCAGAGCCGGTCCTTGTCGGGGGTGTCCGGCGCGCCCTCGTACATGACCCCGGTCGTGTGGTTGGCCAGCGGGCCGTAGACGATGTAGGAGTGGCCGGTCACCCAGCCGATGTCCGCCGCGCACCAATAGACGTCGTCGGGCTTGATGTCGAACACGTAGTGATGGGTCGTGACCGCCCCGGTCAGGTAGCCGCCCTGGGTGTGGACGATGCCCTTCGGCTTCGCCGTGGTGCCCGAGGTGTAGAGGATGTAGAGCATGTCCTCGGCCCCCAGCTCCGCCGGCTCCCGCTCGGGAGCCGCATCGGCGATCAGCTCGTGGTACCAGTGGTCGCGGCCCTCGGTCATCGTCACGTCGTTCTCGCAGCGACGCACCGTGACGACGTGTTCGATCGAGGGACAGCGGCCGACGGCGTCGTCGGAGAACGACTTGAGCGGCACCACCGAGCCCCGACGCCAGGCGCCGTCCTGGGTGACGAGCACCTTCGCGTCGGCGTCCTGGATCCGGTCGGCGAGGGCGTCGGCCGAGAAGCCGCCGAACACCACCGAGTGCGGCGCCCCGAGCCGGGCGCAGGCGAGCATCGCCACGGGGAGTTCCGGGACCATGCCCATGTAGATGGCCACCCGGTCGCCGCGCTCCACCCCGAGATCGGCGAGGGCGTTGGCGAAGCGGCAGACCTCCTCGTAGAGCTCCCGGTAGGTGATCGTGCGCGTGTCGCCCGGCTCTCCCTCCCAGTGATAGGCGACCTTGTCACCTCCCGTCTCCAGATGCCGGTCGAGGCAGTTGTACGAGAGGTTGAGCGTCCCGTCGGCGAACCAGCGGAAGAAGGGCGGATTGGCGTCGTCGAGGGTCTCGGTGGGCTCCGTGAACCACGAGATCCGCTCCAGCGCCTGCTTCCGCCAGAAGCCGAGCCAGTCGGACTGCGCCTCGTCGTAGATCTCCGGGCCCGCGTTCGCCGACGCCGCGAAGTCCGCCGGAGGCGGGAAGGTCCGGTCCTCGGTCAACAGGTTCTCGATGGCCTTCGAGTCGGTCACGCGATGCACTCCTTGGGCGGGGCGTCCATCGATCATCCTATGGCACGTCCCCGGGACCGTGCCGAGGGTCCTCGGACCCCTTTTCAGTGGGACCCGGCGGCCTGCAGCGATCGGACATGGGCGAGAAGGTCACCGAGCTCGTCCTCCCCGACGCCGGGCACCGCGGGCATCCGCGGAAAGTCCCATGCCTCGGTGGCGACACCGGCGCGAACCGCCTCCACGAAGGCGGCGTCGGGGTAGACGTCCTCGTGGTAACGGGGATCGACGAGCGGCGGCCCCGCGTCGGCGACGCCCGAGCCGTCGGGACCGTGGCAGGAGGCGCAGTGCCGGGCGTACACGGCGGCCCCGGCGCCGGGATCGCCCCGTACGACCGTCCCGTCGCCGCCGCCGCACCCCGCGACGAGCAGCGCCAACGCGGCGGCGAGGCGCTTCACACCCGGGCCTCGGGACGGATCTTGAACTCGGCCCGGCCGGCGCGGGTCGCCACCGTCACCGCCGCTGCGACGACGGCCACGACCTGGAGCCAGTCGCCCACCCGTGCGTAGAGCGTCGGCCTGCTCCGCTGGAACCGGACCCGGTCGACGAGGACCGCCTCCTCGTACAGCGGCGTCTTCGGACCGACCGATCCGTCCGCCCCGATGAACGTCGACTGTCCCGTGACCGCGGCGAGCACGGTGTCCACCCCGAGCGACGCAGCGGTGAGCCGCACCATTCCGATCAGCTGGTCCGAGGCCGGGCTGATGCCGTAGCTCGCCTCGTTGGTCGCCACGACCATGAGCTGCGCCCCCGCCTTGACCTCCGAGCGGATGATGCGGGGGAACGCCCCCTCGAAGGAGATCACCGAACCGAGGAAGGCCTCGTTGCCGTTCACGACCATCGGCCAGACGACGGGTCCCGTCCCGCGCACCATGTCGTTGGGCACCTGATCCAGCTGGGGGATGAACTCCAGCAGTTCGCGGAAGGGCACGTACTCGCCGAAGGGCACGGGATGACGCTTCAGGTACTCACCGAGGATCGTCCCGTCCGGTCCGAACAGGACATTGACGTTCTCGAACCGCCCTGGGCCGCCCGGACGGGTCCCCGACGCCAGGATGTAGGCGCCGAGCCGCTCGGCCTCGCCGCCGATCTGAGCGGCCACCTCCGGGTTGAACGTCGGATTGAAGGCGCCGCCGAAGGCGTTCTCTCCCCACACGACGAAGTCGACCGCATCGGGGATGAGCGTGCGCGTCAGCCGCAGGTGGTTGTTGTAGATGATCTGCTTCTCGTTGGGGCAGTCCGCACCCGGGCACGGCGAGTCCCCCTGCACGATCGCCGTCCGGATCTCCCCGCCCCCGGTCGACGGGGCGAACACCGCGCCGAGCACCGTCAGTCCGACGACCACCCCGGTGACGATCTCGAGCGGGCGGCGGTCCCGCTCCTCGTCGGTCAGCAGGACGAGGCCCGCGGCGAACCCGATCACGAGCACCGCCCATCCGGTCGGTCCGATCCACTGTGCTGCGCCCCGCGGCCATGCCAGCGTCCCCACCGGCCAGCCCGGCGCCCCCCAGGGGAAGCCTCCGAAGGGGAACCGGGCGCGCACGAAGTCCCACGCGGCCCATCCGCCGACCGCCACCAGCCACCATCGCCAGGCCGTCCACTCCCGCACGAGGTACATGAGGGCTCCATAGGCCGCCCCGTACGCGGCCATGGCCAGCGTGAGGGGGATCCACGCCACGAATCCGAGGATGGCGATCCAGCCGAGCAGGGCGCCGAAGAAAGCCCCTGCGTAGAGGAACCCCAGCCACGACGCTTCGCGCAGCGATCGCACCCGCCGCAACGCCCACAGCAGCGGTGCGGGCGCCACGAACACGAGGAACCCGAGGTCGAGGGGAGGGAACGCCGCCCACATGAGCGCGGCGGACGCGAGGACCGGGGGCACGAGGCGGAGCGCCTGCATCGATCCGGGAGCGTAGCGGTCGCCCTACGGTGGTCGCCGTGCAGGACCTCGACCTCGCCCTCGCTGCCGCCCGGACCGGATGCGACGTCCTCCGTCGCTGGTTCCGGCGCCTCGACGGCGCCGACTGGAAGGGCGACGTCGATCCCGTCACCGAGGCCGACCGCGAGGCCGAGACCGCCATCGTCGACCTGCTTCGCCGCCATCGCCCGGACGACGCCGTCCTCGGCGAGGAGGGGGGCGGCATCGAGGGCACGTCCGGTCGACGCTGGGTGATCGACCCGCTGGACGGCACCGTCAACTTCCTGCACGGGATACCCCAGTGCGCGGTGTCCATCGCGCTGGAGGACGGCGACGGATCGCTCGTCGGCGTCGTCGCCGACCCCTTCCGGAGCGAGGAGTTCGCCGCGGTGCGGGGCGCCGGTGCCACCCTCGACGGCGAGCCGATGCGGGTGTCGGCGCGCGACGAGATGCGACGCGGCCTGTTCGTCACGGGATTCCCCTACGACCGGCACGTTCGCGCCCGGACCTATACCGATGCCGTCGCCGACGTCATCGCCGCCGCCCAGGGCGTGCGCCGCATGGGCTCGGCGGCACTCGACCTGGCGTGGGTGGCCTGCGGACGGTACGAGGGCTACTGGGAGTTCCACTTGGCCCACTGGGACATCGCCGCAGGCCGCCTCCTCGTCACCGAGGCCGGCGGCCGGGTCACCGACACCCGCGGCGACGCCGCGACGAAGGACGAGATCGTGGCCACGAACGGCCACCTCCACGAGGAACTCCGAGCCATCGTGGCCCGCCACGTCCCCGACGCCCGAGCGCGTCCCGGCACCGACGCGTAGGGTGGGACGCAGACATCGGCGGGGACCGAGGGCCCGGTAGCCTCAGGCAGGCGATGCCGCGAGAAACGAACTCCGGGCGCTTGGTCACCGCCGATGCCGCGCTCGGACCGTCGGGGACGCGACTCGGCGACGCGATCCTCGTGGACGGCGGGCGGGTCGCAGCCGTCGGTTCGGCGGAGGTCCTGGCCACCCGCGCCGACCGGATCGACCGTCACCCCGGCGCGGTGATCGTCCCCGGGCTCCGGGACGCCCACCTCCACCCCATCGGTCACGCCGCCTCCCTCCATCGACCCTCGCTGAAGGACGCGGCGTCCCTCGCCGAGATCGCCGACGTCCTGGGCGAGGCCGCGGCCCGCCAACCCGCCGACACGGCCGTCGTGGGGATGCGGCTCGACGACGAGTCCCTCGCCGAGGGCCGGCTGCCCGACCGCCACCTCCTCGACGGTGTGGCCGGCGACCGACCGGTCGTTGCCGTGCGGTACTGCGGGCACGTGTCCGTCGCCAACACCGCCGCACTCGAGATCGCCGGGATCGGTCCGGACACACCCGATCCGCCGGGCGGCACCATCGATCGCGACGACGGCGGCCGCCCCACCGGCGTCCTGCGGGAGACCGCCGCCGAGATGGTCTCCACGGCGGTGCGATCCCTCGCGCCCCCGGTGACGGCGAGCCACCTCGTCGACGCCTCGATGGGGCTCGCCTCGCTCGGCCTGACCGGCCTCGGAGCCATGGTCGCCACCAGCCCGGGGTGCTGGGCAGGGGCCATGAGCGAGCTGGACGCCCTGCTCGAGGCGGCACCGGACCTTCCGCTCGACACGGCCGTCTTCGTCATCACCGACACCCCCGGCGGCCTCGAGGAGGCCCGCTCCCGGATCGACGCGGCGGGCGGCCGGCTCCGCTTCGGCGGCTGGAAGGCCTTCTCCGACGGCTCGCTCGGGGGGCACACGGCGGCGATGCACGAGCCCTTCACCGACCGCGACACGACCGGCACCGACCGGCTCGACCCGGCCTGGGCCCTGGAGATGGCGCGCACGGCGCTGCGGCTCGACGGACGCGTGGCCATCCACGCCATCGGCGACCGCGCCAACGGGCGTGTCCTCGACCTCATGGAGCGGCTGCTCGCCGAGGGCGCCGACCCGGCGCGGCTGCGGATCGAGCACGCGTCGGTCCTCACGGAGACCGACATCCGCCGCTTCGGTCGGCTGGGGATCACGGCGGTGGTCCAGCCCGCCTTCCTCGTGTCCGAGGCCGACTGGCTCGGCAGACGGCTCGGATCGCAGCGGCTGGGCCGCACCTACGCCTTCCGATCGCTCCTCGACGCGGGTACCCCCCTCGCCGGCTCCTCCGACTCCCCCGTGGAGCCGCCTCATCCGCTCTGGGGCATGGCGGCCGCACGCGACCGGGCAGGAGTCGTTCCTCGCGAGGGCCTGACCGCCGACGAGGCGCTGACGATGTTCACCGCCGGGAGCGCCGCCGCCATCGGGTCGGAGGCGGGCCTGCGCCCGGGTGACGCGGCGGACCTGACCGTGCTGTCGGCCGATCCGCTGACCACCGATCCCGCGGGTCTGCGCGCCGCAGTCGCTCGCGCCGTCTACGTCGGCGGGGATGCGGTCGACGTCCCCGCCCACACGACGGCGTGGGTGGCCTGAAGAACGCTTCCTTCGCCACCCCCGCCCGGCTACCGTCCGAAGTCGACCCATGAGCGCCAACGGAGCCCGACCGGCACTTCTCCTCCGTGAACTGTTCTCGGGCGATGGGCCCTATGCGTCCATCGCCGAGGATTTCGTCGCGTCCATCTGCTCCGCGTGCGGGGGCCGGGTCGACCGGGAGGGCGCGGAGCACCACGATGCGGGGTATTTGTGCTCGAGCTGCCGGACCCGCCTCATCGGCACCGCCCGCTGATCAGCCGTAGTAGCGGGCCAGGTTCTCCACGTAGGCGGCCGGGCGCTCGGCACCGTCGATCTCGATGGTGGTCGCGTACTTCACCTGGAGGGCGCCGTCCGACGTCTCCTCCGCCCCGGCGAGCTGCACCCGGGCCCGAATCGACGAGCCGGCCGGGACGGGCTGGATGAACCGCACCTTGTCGAGGCCGTAGTTGATCACCATGCGCGCCCCCTCGACCGCGTCGGGGACGCCCTCGCGGAGCCGCGTGGCCATCGACAGGGTCAGGAACCCGTGGGCGATCGGGCCCCCGAAGGGTCCGGCCTCCGCGGCGGGACCCGCCTGATGGATCCACTGGTGGTCCTCGGTGACGTCGGCGAACCGATCGATGCGCTCCTGATCGATGACGACCCAATCGCCGGTGCCGATCTCGTCGCCGATCTCGTACTGCAGCGTGGGCGCCACGTCGTCAGCCTCCCAGTCGGTCGCGCACCGGGTCGAGCACGTCCTCCAGTTCGGCGTGTCGCCCGGTCTCCTTCTTGCTGTACAGGAGCTCTCCGTCCAGTTCCACCTCGAACACGCCGCCCGTGGACGGGATCAGGGTGACGTCGGTGATGTGGTGCTCGAACTCACCGAGCAGGGCCTCGACCATGCGCACGGCACGGTCCGTATAGCCTCAAGCTGCGCAGTATTCGAGCGTCAGATGTGGTTTGTCGCTCATGGACGACACGCTAGCGGGGTGACATGACGGATCGGATCTACGCCCGCGACGGCGAGGTCACCGCGATGACGGCCACGGTCGTCGACGTGGAGGGCGACGCCGTGCTCCTCGACCGCACGGTGTTCTACCCGGGCGGCGGCGGCCAGCCCTGCGACCTGGGCACCATCGACGACGCCCCGGTCACCGAGGTCTGGGCCGACGAGCGGGGTGTGTGGCACCGCGTCGACGGCCGGCCGCCGCCGGTCGGCGCGACGGTCGAAGGAGCCATCGATGTCGAACGGCGTCGCACGTTCAGCCGCATGCACACCGTGAAACACGTGCTCATGGGGGTGATCCGGGACCTGTTCGACGCACCGGCGAGCGGTGGGGCCAGCATCTCGCTCGACGAGTGCCGCATCGACTTCGACCTCCCCGACTGGGAGCCGGAGTACCGGGCGACGATCGAGGAGGGCCTCGCCCGCGAGATCGCCGCCGACCATCCGATCGAGGTGTCGTTCATGAGCCGTACCGAGGCGGACGCCGACCCCACCCTGATCGGCACGAAGGAGAGCCTCCTCGCCGACGACATCGAGGTCGTGCGCGTCGTCGACATCGTCGGTGTCGACCGCCAGGCCGACGGCGGCACCCACGTCCGGTCCACCGCCGAGGTCGGCGCCGCCCGCATCCGCAAGGTGGAGAACAAGGGCCGGGGCTTCCGCCGCTTCCGTATCGTCCTCGACGACTGATTCCTTCTGCCCGGGCCGACTTCGGCGGCTCCCCGCCGCCGAACAGACGCCGGTCGGCCCTCCTCCGAAGGCGGGGCCCCAACCCCACCCGGCCGTCCCACACACCACGCCACCCTCGCCCCAACCACCCACCGAACCCGGGCCGACTTCGACGGCTCCCGCCGCCGAACAGACGCCGGTCCATGTCGTTCGCTCCACTCGGGCCGCTCCGGGCCACGGAGGCCGAGTCGCGTCGGGGTGGTGCGGGCGATTCCCGTCGGTCGCTTCACGCCCTCGGGAACGCCGTCGGGTGCTCCCGCTGCCGTCGGAGGGCTCTCACCCGACTCCGCCGAGGCCGTGGCGGAAGCAGCGAACCGTCCGGCGGCACGGGGGACATGGCCCGGATTGGGGTCGTGTCGGCGGGCGGGGGATCATGGACGCCACCTCGACGGAAGGATTCGATCATGGAGATGCCGTACCGCCGCCTGGGACGCGCGGGGATCAAGGTGAGCGCGCTGTCCTACGGGTCGTGGCTCACGTTCGGGAGCCGCCAGGAGCTCGAACAGAGCATCGCCTGCATGGATGCCGCCTACCAGGCGGGGGTCAACTTCTTCGACAACGCCGAGGTCTACGCCGGCGGGAAGTCCGAGACCGTGATGGGCCAGGCCCTCAAGGAGCTAGGGTGGCCACGCCACTCCTACCTGGTGTCCACGAAGTTCTACTGGGGCATCCATCGGGACAACCCGAACGCCCACTTCACCCTGAACCGCAAGTACCTGCTCGAGGCGATCGACGCCTCGCTGGAGCGGCTCGATCTCGACCACGTCGACCTCGTGTACTGCCACCGGGCCGACCCGGAGACGCCCATCGAGGAGACGGTCTGGGCGATGTCCGACATCGTCGCGTCGGGTCGGGCCCACTACTGGGGCACCTCGGAGTGGCCGGCGCAGGACGTCCGGGCCGCCTGGGAGATCGCCGAGCGGCACTCCCTCCGCAAGCCGGTGGTCGAGCAGCCCGAGTACAACCTGTTCGCCCGTACGAAGGTGGAGGAGGAGTTCGCCCGCCTCTACGAGGACATCGGGCTGGGTCTCACCACCTGGAGCCCCCTGGCGTCGGGGCTCCTGACCGGCAAGTACCTCGACGGGGTCCCCGAGGGGAGCCGGGCGGACAACGTCGAAGCACTGCGTGACAAGCTCACCGATCCCGAGTCGAACGAGAAGGTGCGCGAGTTCGTCTCGCTCGCCGAGGAGATCGGCTGCACGCCCGCCCAGCTCGCCATCGCCTGGACCGCCGCGAACCCGAACGTGAGCACGGTGATCCTCGGCGCGAGCCGGGTCGAGCAGGTGGAGGAGAACCTCGCGTCCCTCCAGGTCCTCGACGAACTCACCGACGAGCGCAAGGCCCGCATCGAGGAGATCTTCGCCGACTGAGTCCCGCGCCCGGGCTCAGAACCACCCGGCGACGCGGAACCCGAGGGCGACGGCACCGCCGACGAAGGCGAGTGCCAGGTACGCCATCACGAGCCGGGTGTCGCCGAGCACGCATCGGCTCTTCACGAGCCCGGCCCGGCGGGCCCGGCCATACGCCCACAACCCCATGCCGCTCGTCCACACGACGGCGGCCGGCGGCGTGATCACCCACGCGACGAGGGCGATGGTGGTGAAGATGCAGAACCGCAGCGGATCGAAGGCCTCGGGCGGTTCGGGAAGCCGCTTCGGCTGGTTGATCGGCGGCGACGTGCTCGTCATGGTTTCCTCCCGATCGCGAGCGGGACGTCGTGGGCGGCGGCGGCCGTGCTCATCCGCTGAGCCGCCAGGGGCGCCCACGCCTGCACGGCGCAGAACGGGGCGCACTGGTCGCGGTCCTCGTCGCGCGTCCCCACGTGGACGCAGCACTGGAGGAGGCGCTCTTCGATCATCGTGTGGATGTCCATGAACGGCTTGACCGTGATCCGCTTGACCCGGGTCGCCAGCACCTCGCGCACCCTGCGCTTCGAGCCACGTGCCCCCAGCATCCGCATGAGTGTCCCCACCCCGAGGTCACACGCCTCGCACACCTCCCGCAGGAGCCGGCCGACGTCGGGCCGACCCAACGACGACTGCTCACTGAGCAGCCCGAGCAGCGACGACCGGACGGACGCCCGCAACTCGGCGGGGAGCTCGGTGTCGGCGATGCGGTTCGAGACCAGCCCGAGATGCTCCTTGAGGCGGTCGTGGCCGACCAGGGCGGCGAGGGACCGCCACTCCCCCGAGTCCAGCCGGAAGAGATACCCGATGGAGCAGCAATGGGGATGCGAACACGGCAGGGCCGTGAGGTCGCGCCACGCCACGACACCGCCGGTCTGGGGGCCGAGCCGGGCCAGCACCCCGGTGTGGGTGAGCCGCTCGAGCGGGTCGATCGGCGTCGACCGACCCGAGCCGAACTGCGGCTGGATGGACACCCCGCCGACGAAGGGGGTGTCGAGAGCGAGACGGACCACGTCGCCGATCTCGTCGTCGTTCACCCCGAGCGACACCGTCATCGTGAGCGTGACGAACACACCCGCCGATGTGAGGCGTTCGATGGCCCGCTCCTTCATCGCCCGGAGGTCGGCCCCCCGGTGGTGGAGCGACGTCTCACGGCGGAACCCGTCGAACTGCAGGTACACCTCGATCCGTTCGGCGTGATCGGCGAGGAACCCCACGAGCTCGTCGTCGCGGGCCATGGTCACCCCGTTCGAGTTCACGATGATCCGCACGATCGGCAGGTCGACGAGCTTTCGCAGCAGGGGCAGGAACTCGGGATGGAGGGTCGGCTCGCCGCCGGAGAGCATGAGCACGTCGAGCCGGCCGCCCTCCCGTTCGAGCCGCTGCTCGACGTTGGCCAGCACCTCCCCCGCCGGCACCACGCCGGTCAGCTCGGGCGACGATCCCGCGAAGCAGGTGGGACACCGCAGGTTGCAGCCCTCGGTGACGTCCTCGAGCAGGATGCACGTGTGCTGGGTCTGGAGCTCGGGCAGGCCGCGCAGGTATCCGGCGGGGACGGGGTCGTAGTTGCCGGGCGTGTCGGGGACGTGCACCTTGGTCGGTGCCGTCCACTCCTCGAGGTACGAGAGGATCTCGACGTCCTCGTCGTAGAGCGTGACCACCCGGCCGTGGTCCGGGCAGCCCCGCACGAGCCAGACCCGTCCGTCCACGTCGGCCAGGTAGCCGGCCAGGCGACGGACCTCCGTCAGCGGCCGATCGGGCCGCTCGTGGTGGCAGGACGGACAGAACGCGGTGACGTACCGGTGCACGCGTTCCGAACGGAGGGGCATCCCGGTGCTCACCCCCAGACCCCCTGGTTCCATCCGGTGCAGATGCCTCCCGAGGCCACCGTGAGCAGCACGTATCCGAGGGCGATGCCGTAGCCCAGCGACCGCTGCCGGGACCGCACCAGGTAGAACACGAGCCCGCCGACGAACACGAGGACGGCGACCGCGCCGACGTACGCCCCCTGGAGCGACAGGAACAGCACGGCCGGGGAGAAGACCAGCATGGTGAGCACGCCGGCGGCGACGCCCCAGAACGTCAGCCCGTCGTCGCGGTCCCCGTCGGTGGGGTGCTCGGTCCTGTCGTCGGTCATGCGACTCCTTCGGCTGGTCGGATGGGGACGGTCCGCCGGACGCGCACCAGCGACGCGGCGAGGAGGGGGAGGGTCACGAGGAGAAAGACCTGTGAACCGGTCAGCCCCGCCCAGATCTCGGGGTTCCCCCGGACGAACTCGATGAGGAACCGGGCCGCGCCGTAGCCGAGGAGATACACCCGGAAGAGGCGATCGGCCAGGGCGGGGTGGTCCCGGAACCGCCGCAGGAGGACCAAGGCGGCGAGGTGAAAGAGGATCTCGTAGACGAACGACGGGTGCATCGGGTTCCCGGCCGCACAGTCGGGGCACATGGGGATCCCCGCCGCCGTCTCGGGCGACACGGCGACGCCCCATGGCAGGGAGGTCGGCGTGCCGACCTGTTCGGTCAGGAGGCATCCCACCCGGCCGATCGCCATGCCGATCGCCACGGCCGGCGCGAAGAGGTCGCCCGTGGGCCGGTCGTAGCCGACCAGCCGCTTCATGATCAGCACGCCGGCGTACGCGCCCGCCAGGCCTCCGAGGACACTGCGGCCTCCGTGGATCCACAGGGCGGCGAACGCGGGCTCCGGATCCGCATCGAGATACCGGCCGAGGATCGCCGCCTTGGCGAAGACGGCACCCAGGAACAGCGCGCCCAGGGCGATCCACAGGAGCCGTTCGTCGATGCGGCCCCGGCGGCGCGCCTCGTGCAGGAAGAGCACCCCGGCGACGAGCGCTCCGATCACGACGAGCGTGTCGTGGGTGGGCAGGGCGACGGGTCCGACGCGCAGCAGCGTCGGCATCATGGCTCCGGACTCCCTCCCCGCACGGCGACACGGTATGAATCGCCGCGGCGTGCCGTCAAGCCCTCCGAACCAGGCCCGCCACGGCGTCCGAGAAGCGGTCGAGTTCGCCCTCCGTGGTGATCACGTGGACCGACGCGCGAACCACCTCCGCGAGGTCCCGGGCCTCGAAGTCGTATCGGGTCGCGGCGGCGGTGGAGGTCGATACGTTGACCCTCGGATCGAGGGCAGCGAGCGCCGTCTGCACCGCGCTCGGCTCCAGCCGGGGATGGCGCCACGTCACGATGCCCGAGCGCATCATTCCCGTGTCGGTCACCTCGACCTCGGGAATCGTCGCGAGCCGCTCCCGGAGCCCGGCGGCGAGCGCCCCGATCCGGTCGCGGATGGCATCGAGCCCGATGCCGAGGGCGTACTCGACGGCGGCGCCCAGCCCGAGGCGGCCGGCGATCGACGACTCCCAGTATTCGAAGCGACGGGCATCGGGACGCGGCGTGTAACCGTCGCGCCGGTCCCACGTCGCACCGCGGAGGTCGAGCACCCGTGGCTCGAGCCCGTCGAGGAACGCCCGCCGCACGTAGAGGAACCCGGTCCCCCGCGGCCCCCGCAGGAACTTGCGGCCCGTGCCGGTCAGGAGGTCGCAGCCCAGCGCCTCGACGTCGAGGGGCAGTTGACCGGCCGACTGGCAGGCGTCGAGGAGGTAGGGCACGCCGTGCCGGCGGGCCACCTCGCCGACGGCGCCCGCGGGGTTCACGAGCCCGTTGCCGGTGGGAACGTGTGTCACGGCGATCAAGCGGGTTCGCTCGTCGACGAGTGCCTCGAGCGCCGCGACGTCGAGCTGGCCGAACCGGTCGTCGGGAACCGGCACCACCTCGACACCGTCGCGCCGCGCCGCCTGGAGGAGCGCGATGACGTTCGAGGCGTACTCGGAACGGGACGTGAGGATCCGATCGTTGGGGGCGAATCCGAAGGCCGAGAACGCCATGCCCCACGATCGGGTGGCACTGTCGGTGAGGGCGATCTCGTCGGCCGAGGCGCCGAGCAGACGGGCGATCGAACCGTAGACCGCCTCGAGCCGGTCGGCCACGACGTCGGCGGCCTCGTATCCCCCGATCCGGGCCTCGAGGCGCAGATGGTCGACGACGGTGTCGGTGACGGCCCGCGGTGGCAGCGACGAGCCTGCGTGGTTGAGATGCACCACCTCGTCCACGCCGGGCGTCTCGGCGCGCAGACGGTCGACGTTCACGGGACGATGCGCCCTTCCATGCCGCCGGCCACCTCGATCACCTGGCCGGTGACGTGTCCCGACACGCGGTCCGAGGCGAGGGCGACGACGGCGGCGGCCACGTCCTCGGGGAGGCCGAGCTTCTTCAGCGACATCGTCGTGACGGCCCGCTCCACGTGACCCGGGTCGATGCCGGCGGCGACGCGCCGCGGGGTCGCCGTCCATCCCGGAGCCACGGCGTTGACGCGCACCCCGTCACCGATCCGCGCCGCCTCGTTCTTGAGCGATCGCAGCAGTCCTGAGGTGATCGCCCCCTTGGCTGCCGCGTAGTCGGCGTGGCCCGCCTCGCCCTGGATGCCCGCCGTCGAGCCCACGAGGACGAGCGAGCCGGCGCCGGTGGCGGCTGCGTGCGCCAGATAGGCGCGCACCGTCGAGAAGGTCAGGAACAGGTTGTCGGTGATCGTCGCCCGCCATCGCAGCGGATCCATCTCCCAGACCGGGGTGTCCTCGGCGGGATACCGACCTGCGTTGGCCACACAGACGCCGAGACCCCCGAGGGCGTCGACGGACCGCTCCACGAGGGTCGCGGCCGCCCCGGGTTCGGTGAGGTCGGCCCCGAGCGCCACCCCACCGATCTCGTCGGCGAGCCCGAGCGCGACGCTGTCGGATCGGTGGTAGTGGACGACGACGCGGGCGCCCTCGGCGGCGAACGCCCGGCAGATCGCCGTGCCGATGCCGCCGGCACCTCCGGTGACGAGTACGCCGACACCCTCGAGTCCCGTGTCCATGGTTCGAGCCTACGGCCACAATGGTCGCCAGCCGACCCGAGGAGCCCCGATGCCCAGCGCCCTGCCCGACGACCTCGCCACCGTCCTCGACGGCCCGAACTTCGCGCACCTCACCACCCTCGACGAGGACGGGTGGCCCCACACGACCGCCATGTGGGTCACACGCGACGGCGACCACGTCGTCTTCAACACGATCGAGGGCCGGCGCAAGGAGCGGAACCTGCGGAACGATCCGCGGGTCGCGTTCTCGATCAGTCCCGTCGACCGCCCCTACGAGAACTGGGCCGTGCAGGGCCGGGTCGTCGACATGCGCACCTCCGACGGGGTCGAGGTGATCGACCGGCTGTCGGAGGAGTACACGGGGAACGCCCGGTTCGCCGGCCACGCACCCGATCGCATCCGGGTGACGATCGTCGTCGAGGTGACGCGCGTCGCCTCCAACTGACCGCTTCACGAGCCGCCCTGCGATCGGTACGGTCGACGCATGCCCGATCGACGCTTCTTCAGCCCCCGGCTCTACGCGTACCTGCGCGACCTCGCCGCCAACAACGAACGCGACTGGTTCAAGGAGCACCAGAATCGTTTCGAGGAGGTCGTGCGCGAGCCGGCCCTCGACTTCATCGAGGCCTTCGCCGAACCGCTGTACGCCGTCTCGCCGCACTTCACGGCCGATCCGCGCAAGGTCGGCGGTTCGCTGTTCCGCATCCAGCGCGACATCCGGTTCTCGAAGGACAAGACGCCCTACAAGACCCACGTCGGCATCCACTTCCGCCACGTCGCCACCCGTGACGACGTGCACGCCCCGGGCTTCTACCTGCATCTCGAGCCGGCGGGCTCCTTCGCCGCCCTCGGCATGTGGCGTCCGTCCACCGCGAACGCCTACGCCATCCGGGATCGCATCGCCGGGGACCCCGACGCGTGGAAGCAGGCCGCCTACGGCGGCGCCTTCCGGGAGATGTACGGTGACCTCGAGGGCGAGTCCCTCGTGCGGCCCCCGCGGGGCCACGATCCCGATCATCCCCTCATCGACGACCTGAGGCGCAAGGACTTCATCGCCTCGACGCGTCTCTCCCAGGCCCAGGTCACCGCTCCGGACTTCCTGGCGACCTACACCGAGACGGTGAAGGTGGGGAGCCCGTTCATGCGGTACCTCTGCGACGCTCTGGATCTCGGCTTCTGAGATCCGGCGGGCGGAGGCCCGCCTCGGGAGCCGGTGAGGGGGCCGACACCGCCCCGCCCCTCGGGCCGATCCTGCTCAACCGGGAGGGCTCCGACGCCGACACAGGGAGGGTGAGCAGCCCGCGCCCCGACCCGGCGCGTCGTCCCGACGCGCAGCCGATCGTCCTCGTGGTCGACGTCGACGCCGACGACCGCAGACGACTGGCCGACGGCCTCGACGCCTTCGAGGTCCTCGAGGCCTCGTCGGAGACCGAAGCCCTCGACGTCGCATCCCGCGCAGAGGTCGACGTGATCGTCGCCGACGCCGACTCCGGGGGACGGCGGCTCATCACCCTCCTCACGACCGAGCGGGAACTCGGCGACCTGCCCGTCGTGCTCGTCTCCTCAGATCCTCGCGCCGACGACGCCCACGCCTTCGGCATCCTTCGGAAGGACCCCGACGAACTCGCGGCCCCGGTCCGCGCCGCGATCCGCCTCCACCGGTGGGTCCGGCGGTACCGCGAGGTCGTCGACGGTGTCCCGATCGGGATCGTCTCGATGGACCTCGACGGCAGGATCCTCGAGGTCAACCGGATGCTCGGCGAGATCGTCGACATCGACCCGACCACGCTGGTCGGTGCGTCGGTCGCCGACCTCGACCGGACGGCCGACTGGCCCGCGCTGAGCCGTCAGGCCCTCGACGCCGGTTTCGCCTCCGTCGAGTGGCCCCGGGCCGGAGCCGACGGCTCCGTGCAGTATCTGCGGATCGACCTCCGCCCCGCCCACGGGCGCGACGGCCGGGTCACCCGCCTCGACGGGATCGTGGAGGACGTCACCGAGCGCCGGCTGCGGGAGCGGACGATCGCCCGGACCAACGAGCAGCTGGCGGCCCTGTACGAGGTCGGCACCAGGGTCACGAGCACCCTCGAACTCGAGCCGGTGCTCCACACCGTGTCACTGGCGGCCCGCCGTCTCGTCGACGCCGACTGGACCCGGATCACCCTCGACACGGTCGAGCATCAGATCGAGGCCGGGGCGGTGCCCGAGCGCTACCGGCCCGGGGACGTCCGCGCAGGGATCACGGGATGGGTGCGTGACAACGCCAAGACCGCCCTGTCGGCCGACGCCGCCGCCGACCCCAGGGGAGCGGGCGAACCGGCGGGGGCCCTCGTCGTGGCGCCGCTGCTCGTCGACGACGTGGTCATCGGCACGATGGAGGCCGGCCGGTCGCGAGGCGCCGCATTCGGGGACCTCGATGTCGCCGCCATCGAGATGCTCGCGGGGCAGTCGGCCGTCGCCATCCGCAACGCCACCCTGTGGGACGAGCTGCGGGCCAGCCACGCCTCGCTGCAGGAGGCGCACGACGAACTCGGACGGACCCAGGCGAGGCTGCTCCAGATCCAGCGCCTCGAATCGATCGGCGAACTCGCCGCCGGGATCGCCCACGAGGTCAACACGCCGATCCAGTACGTCGGCGACAACGCCCGGTTCCTCGCCGAGGTCGCCACGGCCTTCGACCGGCTCGCCGCCGGCGCGACGCGCCTCCGGGCGGCCGCCGCCGGTGAGATCCCCGCCGACGACGCGGTCGCCGCATGGGACGCCATCGCCGAGGAGGTCGACCTCGGATTCCTGACCGAGGAGGCGGGCCCTGCCGCCGCGCAGGCCATGGAGGGGGTGGAGCGGGTCGCCGGCATCGTCCGGGCGCTCAAGGAGTTCGCCCACCCCGGTCACGACGACTACTCACCCGTCGATCTCAACCACGCCATCGAGACCACGATCGCCGTCGCCCGCAACGAGTGGAGGTACGTGGCCGACATCGAAACCGACTTCGACGAGCTCCTCGATCCGGTGCCCGGCCTGGTGGGTCCCATCAACCAGGCGATCCTCAACATCGTCGTGAACGCCGCTCATGCCATCGGCGAGACCGTCGATGCCACGGGCGAACGCGGCCGGATCCGCATCCGCACGAGATCCGAGGGCGACCACGCCGAGGTGCGGATCGAGGACACCGGGCCCGGCATCCCCGGGGACGTGGTCGACCGGATCTACGACCCCTTCTTCACGACGAAGGGCGTAGGACACGGCTCGGGGCAGGGTCTGGCGATCGCCCGCAACGCCATCGTCGAGCAGCACGGCGGCGATCTTGACGTCGAGACGGAGGTGGGGTCCGGGACTGCGTTCGTGATTCGACTCCCGTTCGTCCGTCTGGCTGCCGATGGAGAGAGACGATGACGATCCGGATCCTCTTCGTCGACGACGAACAGGCGGTGCTCGACGGGCTCCGGCGGATGCTGCGCGTCGAGAAGGAGTGGGAGGTCCGGTACGCGACGAGCGGCCCCGAGGCCCTCGACCTGCTCGAGGAGGAGCCCGCCGAGATCGTCGTGAGCGACCTGCTCATGCCCGGCATGGACGGCCTCGACCTGCTGCGAGCCGTGCGGGACCGGCATCCCGAGACCGTGCGGATCGTGCTCTCCGGCCACGCCGACCTTGAGAGCACCATGAAGCTCACCGGTGTCGCCCACCAGTACCTGTCGAAGCCCTGCGAGTCGGAGGTCCTGCGCGACGTCGTCCGCCGGGCGTCGGGGCTGCGGGCGAAGCTCACGTCGCCGGCGCTCGTCGACCTGATGTCGAGGATGGACCGCCTGCCCGGCACGCCACCCATCTACGGGGAGCTCATGGCGCTCGTTCGGTCGCCCGACGCCTCCCTGGCCCGCATCGGGCGCATCGTGGCTCGCGATCCGGCGATGACCGCCAAGGTCCTCCAGCTCGTGAACTCCGCGTTCTTCGGGTTGCGGCGCAGCGTGTCCGACCCCATTCAGGCGGTTGCGCTGCTGGGGATCGACAACCTCGTGGCCCTCGTGCTCGGCGCCCACATCTTCTCGACGATGCGCGGCGCCGCATCCGCCGGGATCGATCTGGAGCGCACGTATCGGGAGACGCTCACGGTGGCGGTCGCCGCCAAGGAGATCGGGCGAGCGGAACACCGCAATCGCGACCAGCAGGGCGAGTACTACCTCGCCGGCATGCTCCACGACTGTGGCCGGCTGGTGCTCGCGGCGAACATGCCCGACCGGTACTCGGAGCTCACCGGACGCGACGCCGGCGTGTCGCTCTCCGAAGCCGAGTTCGCGGTCTTCGGGGCCACCCACGAGGACGTGGGTGCGTACCTCGTCGGCCTCTGGGGGCTCCCCGACGCCGTCGTCGAGGCCGCGGCCTTCCACCACGACCCCTCCGAGGCCCCCTCGCGGGTGTTCGGACCGCTGGCGGCCGTCCACGTCGCCCGTGCCGTCGTCGAGGCCGGCGACGCCCCGCCCGAGCTGGATTGGGACTATCTCAAGCTGATCGGCGTCGAGCACCTCGCCGACGACTGGATCGAGGTCTGCCGGAGCGTGACCCTCGACGACTGAGCCGCGCCGGGACGATCGACGCCCTCATCCCCCACGGCGCCCCGATCGCCACTTGCCTCGTCCACAGAAACTCGTCATACTGTGGTCGCGTGTCTAATAGCATTAGACACGTCACGAGGAGGTCATCCGTGTCACAGGCAACATCCACCGAGATCGTCATCGACGCCCGGCCCGAGCGGGTCTGGGCGACGCTCACCGACTTCGAGCGGTACGGCGAGTGGAATCCGTTCATTCCCCGCCTCGAGGGGGCGGCACGGGTCGGTGCCCGTCTCGACGCCCACATCCGACCGGCCGGCCGCACGGCCACGCGAATCCGCCCGGTCGTGACCCACGCCGAGCCGGATCGGCACCTGGCGTGGCTGGGGCGGATCGGGATCCGCGGGCTCTACGACGGACACCACCACTTCGAGCTCGACGCGACCGACGACGGCGAGACCCGACTCCGCCATTGGGAGCGGTTCAGCGGCCTGCTCGTCCGCCCGGTCAATCGCCTCCTCGGCGACGCGGTGCACGACGGCTTCGTCGCCATGAACGAGGCGCTCAAGGAGCGGGTGGAGGCCGGTTGATGGCACGACGGGTCGGCATCGACGTCGAGGACGTGCGGCGTGCCGCGGCGGAACTCGCCGACCGCCACGGGCTCGACGCCCTGACGCTGTCGGCGGTCGCCCGTCGCCTCGGCATCCGGCCCCCCAGCCTCTACGCCCACGTCGAGGGCGTCGACGGGCTGCGGCGACTCGTGGCCTCCGACGGGGCGCGCCGCCTGGCCGACGTCCTGACCGACGTGGCCGAGGACCGGTCGGGGCGGGAGGCCCTGGCCGCCTTCATGCATGCCTACCGGGCGTTCGCCCACCGCCACCCGGGCCTCTACGAGGCCTCCCAACGGGACGCTCCGGCACCCGCCGAGGATCCCGAACTCGCCGAAGCACTGGTCGCCCCGGTGCTCGTGGTCGCGGGCGCCCTGTCCGACGTGGGCGTCCCCGCCGATCGCCACGTTCCGGTCATCCGTGGCCTCCGGTCGGCGCTCCATGGATGGGTCGACCTCGAACGGCTCGGCGGCTTCGGCCTCCCCGAGGACGTCGACGACTCCTTCGACACCCTCGTGGCGATGCTCCTCGCCGGGATCGC
>JAWVYO010000014.1:0-35619 GCA_033722675.1 Acidimicrobiia bacterium
CGCCCCGGCCCGGGGCGACGGCACGCGGCGCTCGCCTCCGATCCGCGGGTCTGCGTGTTGGTGACCCGGAAGGACGACGCGGGATGGGTCAGCGTGATCTTGTGGGGGGTGGCCCGGGTCGTCGACGACCCGGCCCGACAGGCGCAGGTCGTCGAGGCGCTCCTCGACAAGTACCACGACGAGCCCCTCATCGGCATCGCCCGTCCCGGCGAGCTGCGGTCCGAGGACCACATCGTGATGGCCATCACGCCCGAACGGATGACCGGCCGGTCGTCCGGCGGCGGATGGTCCTCCGCCACGCGGCCCGGCCGGCTCTGACCCTCAGCGGCGCCGCAGCTCGGCGGCCGGGATGTCCTTGCGCGAGGGCAGCCAGCGACGCGGGACGGGACGGACCCGCATCCGGGCATCCACCACCCGGATGCCGTCGCCCGGCCGGAGGACCTTCACGGGATTGAGGTCGAACTCGGCGATCTCCGGCACCTCGTCGACCAGCTGCGACAGTCGCAGCAGCGCCGCCTTCAACGCCTCGACGTCGCCCGGCGGCTCCCCGCGATACCCCTGGAGCAGCTTCGACGACTTGACCTCCGCGATCATGTCGTCGGCGTCGGAGTCGGTGATCGGATGGATCCGGAAGGCCACGTCGCCGATGAGCTCGACGAAGATGCCGCCGAGTCCGAAGGCGAGCAGGGGCCCGAACGACGGGTCCTCCGTCATGCCGACGATGACCTCGTGCCCGCCCGGCACGAACTCCTGGACGTGGACGCCCTCGGCGTCGTCGACGGCCCCGACGACGCGATCGAAGGCCGCCGCCACGGCGTCGTCGCCGGACACGTCGAGGACGATGCCACCGACGTCGGACTTGTGGAGGGCCGAGGGGGCGATCACCTTGAGCACGACCGGTCCGCCGATCTCGCGAGCCGCGGCGACGGCCTCCTCCCTGGACCCGACGACGGACGAGGCGGCGCGCCGGATTCCGTAGGCGTCGAGGACCCGTTCGGTCACCTCGGGCGGCAGCCATCCTCCGTCGTCGCCGAGCCCGTCGAGGGCCGACCAGATCGCGCTCTGCGCCGCGAGCTGGTCGGTGTCGTCGAACTCGACGACCACGCCGTCCTCCCGTTCCCGCCAGGCCGCGTACCGGTGGGCCCGGGCGAGGGCGCGGGCCGCGGGCTCGGGGAACGTGTAGGTCGGGATTCGCTCGTCCCCGGGGTGGCGCTTCGGACGATCGCCGCCGTCGGCCTCCATGAACACCGCCAGGAGTGTCTTGTGATCGGGGACCTCGGCGACCACGTCCTGCACGGCGCGCTCGACCGCCGCAAGACCACCGGGCGTCGTGGGGATGTACACGACGATCACGGCATCCAGCTCGTCGGACTCGAGCAGCTCGCGCAGACAGGCCCGGTACTGGTCGGGTCCGGCCGAGGCGATCATGTCGACGGGGTTCCTGACCGCCGCCGCCGACGCGAGGTGGCCGCGGAGCCGGTCCTGGAGGTCGGTCGAGAGCTCGGGGACCTCGAGGCCCTCGGACTCCAGCGCGTCGACGGCCAGGATCCCCGGTCCCCCTGCGTTCGTGAGGACGCCGACCCGCGGGCCGTGCGGGAGGGGCTGGTTGGCCAGCAGGCTCGTCACCTCGAAGAGCTCCTCCAGCGTGTCGACGCGCACGACCCCCGTCTGGCGGAACAGCGCCGAGACGGCCACCTCGACGCTCGCGAGCGCACCCGTGTGACTGCTCGCGGCGCGCGCCCCCGCCGAGGTGCGCCCGGACTTCACCGTGACGATGGGCTTCTTGCGCCCCACCCGGCGGGCGATGCGGGCGAACCGTCGCGGGTGCCCGAACGACTCCAGGTAGAGGAGGATGACGTCGGTGGCGGGATCCCCCTCCCAGTAGAGCAGGAGGTCGTTGCCGGAGACGTCGGCCTTGTTGCCCACCGACACGAACGTGGAGATGCCGATGTCGAGCTTGTTGGCGTAGTCGAGGATGGCGATGCCGAGGGCGCCCGACTGGCTCGACATGGCCACGTTGCCCGGCGGGGGGAAGATCGGGGCGAAGGTGCCGTCGACGCTGACGGCGGGGTCGGTGTTGAGGAGCCCCATGCAGTTCGGGCCGATCATCCGCATGCCGGCGTTGCGCACCAGATCGAGCAGCTCCTGTTCCATGGCGGCGCCGTCGTCGCCCGTCTCGGAGAAGCCCGCCGAGATGACCACCACGCCTCGCACGTTCTTCTCGGCGCACTCCTGGACGACCGACAGGACGTGCTTGGCCGGCACGACCACGAAGGCGAGATCGATCGGATCCGGGATGTCGAGCACCGAGCGATACGCCTTCACCCCTCCCACCGACGGCGAGTTGGGGTTCACGGGGAACACGGCGCCCGAGAAGTGCGCGTCGATCAGGTTGCGCATCAGCCGGCCGCCGATGGCGTGCTCGTCGCGGCTGGCACCGATGACGGCGACGCCCCGGGGATAGAAGACGGGCAGCAGCGAGGCGGCCACGGCCTGCTGCTCGTGGGCTCCCTCGACCCGCCGCGAGTCGTCGGTGTGCTCGACGGGGAACTCGACCGTGTAGACGCCCGACCCGAGCTCGCGGCGCAGGGTGTAGCCGGACGAGCGGAACAGCCGCATCATCGGATAGTTGTCCGGGAGGACGTAGGCACGGAAGGCCTCCACACCGTTGTTCCTCGCGTAGTTGGTGAGGTGCGTGAGCAGATGCGTGCCGATCCCCCGCCCCTGCTGACCGTCCTGGACGGCGAAGGCGACCTCGGCGACGGAGGGGTCCTCCTCCATCCGGTCGTAGCGGCCGACGGCGACGATCTCCTTGCCGACCTCCACCACGAAGGCCATCCGACGGTCGTAGTCGAGGGTGGTGAAGTACTCGAGTTCCTCGTCGGAGAGCTCGGACTTGTGCTGGAAGAAGCGGTTGTAGACGCTCTCGCGGCCCATCCGGTGGAACATCTCGAGCAGGGCGGCGCCGTCCTTCGACGTGATGGGCCGGACCCGCGCGAGCCCCCCGTCGCGGAGGACGACGTGGAAGTCGTAGTCGGACGGGTAGGAGGCCATGGGATCCTCTCTCGTGGTCTCGCCCGATTCTGACAGGACGGGGGAGCCACACGAGCCGGGAACACGGGGCGCGCAGGCGCCGTTGCATCGACCATGACCCGACGCACGCCCCTGGCCGTGTCCGCCCTCGTCCTCACGGGCGACGGGGCGACCGGCATCGTGCTGGAATCCCCCTCGGCGAGCCCGACGAACGACCACTGAACGGAGGAATCATGACGACGGTGACCGAGGCCCTCGACTTCGCCCGCGAGCACCACCGCGGCGTCATCGTGACCCGTCTGGACGACGGCCGGGTTCAGACCAGCCCGATCGTGGCCACGGTCGACGACGGCGACCGACTGGTCGTCTCCAGCCGGGAGACGGCCTACAAGGTGAAGCAGCTCCGTCGCGACCCGCGAGCGACGATCTGCCTCTTCACGGACGACTTCTTCGGCCCGTGGGTGCAGCTCGAAGGCGAGGCGGAGATCCTGTCGCTCCCCGATGCCATGGAGCCCCTGGTGGAGTACTACCGGTCACTCCGGGGCGAGCATCCGGACTGGGACGAGTACCGGGAGGCCATGCGGGAGGAGCAGCGCGTCCTGATCCGCATCGATCCCGAACGTGCCGGACCCGATCGAACCGGCTAGGCGAGGGCGACGAGGTCGAGCATCTCCTCGTCGAAGTACGCCGACTCCCCCTCCGGCATGAGCACGGCGCGGCCCGGCGCCAGCGCCGCCACGAACTCGGTGTCGTGGCTCACCAGGACGATCGACCCCTCGTAGCGGTCGAGGGCGGCGAGCAGGGCCGACTTGGCCTGGGGATCCAGGTTGTTCGTCGGCTCGTCGAGCAGCAGCACGTTGTGCCCGCCCATGACGAGCCGGGCCAGGGCGAGTTTCGTCTTCTCGCCCCCCGACAACGTGCCCGCCTCCTGCTCGATCTTGTCGGCGAGGAGGAAGTGCCCCAGGACGGACCGGAGCGTCTGGTCCGGCTCCGTCGACACCCGCCGCAGGTGCTCCAACACGGTCGCATCGGGATCGATGTCCTCGTGCTCCTGGGCGTAGAAGCCGAGGTCCGCCCGGAGGCCGAGCTCGACCACGCCCAGGTCCGGCGCCTGGCGGCCGGCGAGGATGCGCAGCAGCGTCGTCTTCCCGGCGCCGTTGAGCCCCAGGATGGCCACCCGCTCACCCCGCTCGACGTGGACGTCGACGTCCACGAAGACGACGTTGTCGCCGTACGCCATCGCGAGGCCGCGCCCCTCGAGCGGGATCCTGCCGGGGGCGACGGGTGCGGGGAACCGGACCGCCACGTCCCTCCGTCGGCGCTCGACCTGGACGAGCTCGTCGCGCATGCGCTCCACCCGCGTCAACATCGCGTTCGCCCGCTTCGACATCTTCTCCGTGGTCCCCTTGAACCGCAACGCCGTGCTCTCCAGCCGCTCGATCGCGTCGAGCTGGTTCTTTCGCTCCCGCAGTCGCTGGGCGCGGCGCGCCTCGCGCTCGTCCAGGTAATGGGAGTACGTCCCCCGGTATGCCTCCAGACGGCCGTGCTCCACGGCCAGGACGCTGGTGATCGCCTCGTCGAGCAGCGGGAGGTCGTGGCTCACCATGAGCAACGCCCCCTTGTACGCGGCCAGGAAGTCGACGAGCCACCGCTTCGCGTCGAGATCGAGGTGGTTGGTCGGCTCGTCGAGGAGCAATACGTCGGTCTCTGCGTACAGCACCCGGGCCAGTTCGACCCGCCGCCGCTGTCCACCCGACATCGTGGCCACCGGTTGCGAGAGCTCGTCGTCACCGATGCCGACCGAGGCGGCGAATCGTCGCGCCTCGGCCTCGGCCGCCCAACCACCCCGCACCTGCAGCTCCTCCTCGAGCCGGCCGAAGCGCCGGATGAGCCGGTCTCGCTCCGCGTCGGCGGCACCGTCCATGGCCGCCCGGGCGTCCTCCATCCGGGCGCGCAGCGCCCCGACGTCGCGGGCCGACAGGATGCGGTCGAGCGCCGTGGCGTCCGGACGCTCCAGCTCCGGCAGCGCCGCCTCCTGGGAGAGGTAGCCGACGACCCCGGACCGGGCGATCGTCCCCGATGCCGGCTCGACCCGGCCCGCCAGCGTGCGCAGGAGGGTGGTCTTGCCGGCACCGTTGTGGCCGACGAGCCCCACGCGGTCCCCCGGGTGGAGCGCGATGGACGCCTCGTCGACGAGCACGCGGATGCCGGCCTCGATGCGGAGGTCCTTGGCGATGATCACGACGACGGATGGTGGCACGTGGCGCGGGCGACGACCAGGGCCCCGGTGTCCGGCCGGGCGCGTCGGGCGGCCGGACGTGTCCGGCACCTCGCTACGGGCTCCGCCCCCACGACACCATCTCGCCGTCGGCGACCCGCACCGGCTCGCCCCCCGGTTCGACCACCCAGATGCCCGGGCGCCCGTCGACGACGGCCGGGATGGCCACCGCGTCGGAGGCCGGCGACCAGAAGGTCTGGCTCCGGGCGTACTGGTCGAAGAAGGGCAGGTAGTCCCGGACGAACAGCGGCGTCGGCACCGCCTCGAGGAGGTCGATGACGGAGTCGCCGTCCCAGGTCCGCCACGCCACGCGCCCCTCCTCGGGGGTGAGGAACAGCAGGCTCGATCCGTCCGGGCTCCAGGCGAAGCCGAGGACCGGCGTGGGCCAGACGGTGGTCTGGTCACCGGCGTCGTCGACGACGACGAGGGCGTTCGTCCTGCCCGGCACGCCGGCCTGACGGTACGCCACCTGGACCCCCTCGGCATCGACGACCGCCTGGTAGGCGAGGTCGGTGCCGAGGTCGAGGGCCAGGCGACCTGCGACCACGTCCACCGGTGGCAGCCCGTCGGCGGTGATCCGCGAGGTCGATCCCGCCACCTCGGCGAAGGCCCGCCGTCCGTCCGCCGTCCAATCCGGTGCCTGGAACGGGGCGCCCACCCCGAGGGAGGTCGCACCTCCCCCGTCGGCGTCCACGACCGCGAGGCGCGCCGGGCCGCTGCGCACGATCAGGGCGTCGCCGTCGGGCGACCACGCCGCATACCAGGGCTGATCGGTGCCGAGGGAGACGGCAGACCCCTCATCGACCTCCACGACCGACGCCGACACGCCGCCCGGCGCACCGCCGAGCACGAGCAGGCGGTCGGCATCGGGTGACCACGACAGGTAGAAGGCGTTCCCCGCCAGCGGGATCGAGCGGGTTTCGTCGCCGGTGGTCAGTCGGAGCGAGGCCGAGGTCGGGGTCGACGACACCCAGGCGACCGTCGCCCCGTCCGGGCTCCAGGTCGGCTGGACGTGGGCTTCGCCCCCGGTCGCCTCGACCACCGACTCGACGATGGTCCCGTCGGGGTCCAGGACCCGGATGGAGCCGGCCAGGTCGCTGACGACGAGCCGTCCCGGGCCCGCCTGGTCCTCGCCCGAGCACGCGGTGACCGTCAGTGCCACGACGGCGAGCAGGGCGAGCGGACGCATCAGGGGCCGGACCTCAGGCGAGGCCGAGCGCCTTCCCCAGCATCTCGACGCCGTCCACGCCGATCTGCGACGGCACCACGACCCGGTCGGCGCCGGCGGCGAACCGCTCCTCGATCTGCTCCGGATCGGGGCGGGCCCCGAGGGTGATCTCGATACCGTCGGGGTCGCGGCCGGCGGCCTCCGCCGTCTCCCGGACGCGGTCGAGCAGTCCCTGCAGTTCGTCCTCGATGACCCTGCCCGGGAAGAACCCGTCGCCGAGCTCCCCCGCCCGACGGGCGGCCCGTTTGCTGTGGCCCCCGATCACGATCGGGATGGGCGACGGTGGCCGGGGCCGCGAGTAGACATCCTCGAACCGGGTGTGGGTCCCGTGGAACGTGGCGAGCTCCTGTTCCCACAGGGCGCGGAGCGCCTGGATGTGGTCGTCGGTGCGATCGCCCCGATCCTCGAAGGGCACGTCGATCGCGTCGAACTCCTCCTGCAGCCATCCCGCCCCCACGCCCAGCAGGAAACGGCCACCGCTGATCACCTGCAGCGAGGCCGCCTGCTTGGCGAGGACCGGCGGTCGCCGCAGGGGGAGGATGACGATGCCCGTGCCCAGCATGATGCGTTCGGTGTGGGCGGCGACGTGGGTGAGCCACACGATGGGGTCCGGCATCGCCTGGTCCTCGGGTCCCGCCATCCGGCCCCGGCGGTTGTAGGGGTAGGTGGACTCGTAGTCCGCGGGCACCAGCACGTGCTCCACGGTCCACAGCGACTCGAACCCGGCCGACTCCGCCGCCTGGGCGAACTCGACGGCCATCGCCGGCTCCGCGTTGGCCATGGCGTTGGCGAAGGCGAATCCGACCCTCATGCGACTCCTCCTCGGCGGGGCAGCGGAGGGTACCGTCGCGGCGACCGACCACCCGGAGCGCCATGACCCTCCCCACCCTCGAGACCTTCACCTGCTTCGCCTGCAGTCCCCACAATCCCCGGGGCCTGCACCTCCGCTTCGAGGAGGGCGGGCCGGATCGGATCACGGCCGTCGTCGAGCTGCCCGACGACGTCAACGGGCTCGGCGGGGTCGCCCACGGCGGCATCGTCGCCACCGTCCTCGACGAGGCGATGGCCTGGGTGCTCTACCGCCACCGCGCCGCCGTGTACGTGACGGCGACGATGACCCAGCGCTTCCGGGGCACGGTCCGAACGGGCGTCCCGCTCGCGGTGGAGGCCACCATCGACGACGACGGCGACCGACGCATCCGCGCCTCGGCCCGCATCGCCGACGCCGACCGCCCCGATCGACCCCTCGCCGAGGGCTCCGGCCTCTACGTTCGGGCTCCGGACCGCACGCTCCAGGCCCTGCCCGACGACCAGCGACGGGAGCTCGAGGCCCTCTTCCAGCACTTTCGCGACCTGGACGATCAGTCGACGTAGCGCTCGACCAGGTCGGCGACGAGGGCGGTCCAGCCGGTCTGGTGCATGGCCCCGAGCCCGGTGCCGTCGTCGCCGTCGAAGTACTCCGGGAAGTGGACGACGCCGGGCAGGTTCGACGCGTACCAGGCCCGATCGCCGTGGAGCCGCCGTCGTCCGTCGTCGTCGGCCTCGAACAGACCGATCACACGTCGGGCCACCCGCTCGGCGACCGCCGCCAGGGTGAGGTGGCGACCGGACCCGGTCGGGTACTCCACGGTGAACCCGTCGCCCCGGTACCGGTGATGCGCTTCGAGCGCCTCGACGATGAGGTGGTTCACCGGCAGCCAGACCGGACCGCGCCAGTTCGAGTTGCCGCCGAACATCGGCGAACGCGACTCGGCGGGCTCGTACCCGATGCGGTGGATCGCGCCGGCGACGTGGAGCTCGAAGGGATCACCCGCATGGGCCTTCGACAGGGATCGGACGCCGTGGGGCGAGAGGAACTCGGCCTCGTCGAGCAGGTACCGAAGGACCGACCGGAGCCGCTCGTCCGTCAACGGGGAGAGGAGGACCCGCCGTCCCTGCCCCGGCACGTCGATGCTCGCCATGTTCCCCGCCAGCCCGGGCCGGTGCCGGGTCAGCCACCGCATGCGCCGGGCGAAGTCGGGGAGACGTTCGAGCGTGTCCTCGTCGATCACGGCCACGGCGACGAGGGGCAGGAGCCCGACGACCGATCGCACCCGGAGGCGCTCGGACGATCCGTCGGGGCGCCGCAGGACGTCGTAGAAGAAGCCGTCCTCGGCATCCCAGAGATCGTGGCCCGGTGCCGTGAGCGCCCGGGCGATCGCCAGGAAGTGCTCGTAGAACTTCGTCGCCATCGCCTGGTAGACGGGGTTGTGGGTGGCGAGCTCCAGGGCGATCCGCAGCATCGCGAGGGTGTAGAAGGCCATCCAGGCGGTGGCGTCGGATTGGTCAAGGTGCGCGTCGCCGGGGAGTTCGCTGCGGTCGACGACGCTCACGTTGTCGAGGCCGAGGAATCCGCCCTGGAACACGTTGTTGCCGTCGGGGTCCTTGCGGTTCACCCACCACGTGAAGTCGAGCAGCAGCTTGTGGAACAGGGCTTCGAGCCATGCCACGTCGGGCGAGCCGGTGAGCGACGCGTCGATCTCGTACACGTCCCAGGCGGCCCAGGCGTGGACCGGAGGGTTGACGTCGTCGAACGACCACTCGTACGCCGGGAGCTGACCGTTGGGGTGCATGTACCAGACCCGCGTCAGGAGGGTGAGCTGGCGCTTCGCCGACGACGGATCGATCCGGGCGAGGGGCACGCAGTGGAATGCCAGGTCCCAGGCGGCGAACCACGGGTACTCCCAGGCGTCGGGCATCGAGAGCACGTCGAAGGCGTTGAAATGCCGCCATCCCGCGTTCCTCCCGTGCCGTCGTTCGGCAGGGGGCTCGGGTCCCGCCGGGTCGCCGTCGAGCCACTGGGGCACGTCCCAGTAGTAGAGCTGCTGGGTCCACACCAGGCCCGCACACGCCTGCCGCTGCACCGACCGGAGATCGGCCGACGCCCCCGGCGGGTGCACCGCCTCGTAGAACTCGTCGGCCTCGGCGACCCGCCGGTCCACCACGTCGTCGAAGTCGGCGAAGGGGTCCTCGCCGAGGGCACGTGCCAGGCGCACCCGCACCACGCGTGACTCGCCGGCGGCCAGATCGAGACGCACCCACCCGGCGGCCTTGGTCCCCACCCCGGCGTCGGCCAACGCCGACCCGTCCCCGTCCACGACCCTCCGGCCGATCCCATCCTTCACGGCGGCTCGCTCGTTGGGGGTGCCCGAGAGCCGCTCGTGGTTCGTCTCGTTCTCGCAGACGAGGATCTCGCCGGTGTCGACCGCCCACTCGTACCGGCCCGCCGCCGGGTGATCGGCGGCGATCCGACCCGGTTCCGTCACCCGCAGCTCGGGTCGTCCCGGCACGTCGTCCATCGGGCCGTGCTCGTACCCCCAGGACCAGGTGTTGCGGAACCACAGGTGGGGCAGGACGTGACAGACCGCCCGCTCCTCTCCCCGGTTGGTCACCGTGATCCGTCCGAGGACCTCGTCGTCGGACGCCTTCGCGTACTCGACGTCGACGGCGAAGTACCCGGCGTCGAGCACCCCCGTGTCCAGCAGCTCGTACTCCGGCTCCTCGCGTCCCCGCGCCGCGTTCCCGGCGACCAGTTCCTCGTAGGGGAAGGCCGTCGTCGGATAGCAGTAGGTCATCTTCAGGTAGGAGGCGGTCGGAGTTCCGTCGAGATAGGCGTACTCCTCCTTCACGTCCTCGCCGTGGTTGCCCTGGGGTCCCGTGAGGCCGAAGAGCCGTTCCTTGAGGATGGGATCGTGCTCGTTCCAGACCGCCACCGCGAGGCACAGGTACTGGCTGCGGTCGCAGAGTCCCCCAAGCCCGTCCTCGTTCCACCGGTAGGTGCGGCTCCGGGCGTGGTCGTGGGGGAACGAGGACCAGGCCGAGCCGTCCGCCGAGTAGTCCTCGCGAACGGTTCCCCAGGCACGCTCCGCCAGATAGGGGCCCCACCGGCGCCAGTCCTCGTCGGGGTGGTGGAGCCGACGCCACTCGGCGGTCTCCGTGCGATCCCGCAACGTGTCGCCGGCGGGGGATCGGTGGTGGCGGTCCTCGGATGCTCCCGTCATGCGCCCGGATGTCTAGCAGCCAGGAGGCCCGGCCACCGTCGGTAGGCTCGCCCCGTGAGCGAGATCCTCTGGACACCGTCCCCCGAGCGCGCCGAGGCGACGCTGCTCGCCCGCTTCATGGCGTGGCTGCCGTCGGCGCCCGACGACTACCAGGACCTGTGGGAATGGTCGGTCACCGAGCGCGGCGCGTTCTGGAAGTCGGCCTGGGAGTACTGCGGCGTCGTCGCCGACGACCTCCCCGTCCGGGCGGTCGGCGAAGAGGCGATGCCGGGCACCGAGTGGTTCCCCGGGACGCGGCTGAACTTCGCCGAGAACCTCCTCCGCCGCAGCGGCGACGGCGTCGCCGTGATCACGGCGGCCGAGGGGCGGCCCACCGAGACGATCACGTGGGACGGGTTGCGCCGGAAGGTGGCGACCGCCCAGGCGGGCCTGCGGCGACTCGGGGTGGGGATCGGCGACCGCGTGGCGGGCCTCGTCCCCAACGGCGAGGCCGCCCTCGTCGCCATGCTGGCGACCGCCGCGACCGGAGCGATCTGGACGTCGTGCTCCCCGGATTTCGGGGTGGGCGGCATCGTCGACCGCTTCGGCCAGGTCGAGCCGAAGGTGCTCGTGACGGTCGACGGCTACCGCTACAACGGACGGCTGCACCGGCTGGGCGACGTCGTCCGGGCGACCCTCGACGCGGTCCCCTCGATCGAGCACGTCGTGATCGAGGATTTCGCCGGCGTCGGACTGGATCCCGGCGACATGCCGGCCGTCTCGTGGTCGGAACTCACCGAACGTGGACCGGACCGCCCGTACTTCCAGCGGCTGCCCTTCGACCATCCCCTCTACATCATGTACTCGTCGGGGACCACCGGACCTCCCAAGAGCATCGTGCACGGTGCCGGCGGCACGCTCCTGAAACACCTGGTCGAGCATCAGCTCCACTCCGACGTGCGCGCCGACGACCGGGTGTTCTGGTACACCACGTGCGGCTGGATGATGTGGAACTGGCTCGTCTCCGCCCTGGCGTCGGGCGCCACCGTCGTCCTGTACGACGGGAGCCCCTCACACCCCGACCTGGGCACGCTGTGGCGTCTCGCCGAGACCACCGGAATCACCCACTTCGGCACGAGCCCGAAGTTCCTCGCGGGCAATGCCAACGCCGGCCTCGTGCCCCGGGAGGAGGCCGATCTGTCGACGATCCGATGGCTCGGCTCGACCGGCGCACCCCTCAACCCCGAGCAGTTCGACTGGGTCTACGAGCACGTGGGGGACGATCTGCAGCTGGCGTCCGTGTCGGGCGGGACCGACATCATCGGCTGTTTCGCAGCGGGCGTCCCGACGCTGCCGGTGCGACGCGGCGAACTGCAGGCGCGGGGCCTCGGCATGGCCGTCGAGTGCTGGAACGACGCCGGTGAACCGGTGATCGGCGAGCAGGGGGAGCTCGTCTGCACCGCCCCCTTCCCGTCGATGCCGATCCGCTTCTGGGACGATCCCGACGGCGAGCGGTACCGGGCGGCCTACTTCGAGGAGTGGCCCGGTGTCTGGACGCACGGGGACTACATCGAGATCCGACCCCACGGCGGCGTGGTGATCACGGGGCGCTCCGACACGACCCTCAACCCCGGCGGCGTCCGGATCGGGACCGCCGAGATCTACCGGGCCATCGAGCCGATGCCCGAGATCGACGATTCGATCGTGGTCGGCCGGTCCGTCGACGGCGACGTGGAGGTGGTCCTGTTCGTGAAGCCCGCCGAGGGCATGCGCCTGGACGATCCGCTCCGTGAAGCCGTCCGCGCCCGGATCCGGGCCGAGACGACGCCCCGCCACGTGCCCGGCCGGATCGTCGCCGTCGACGACATCCCGTACACGCGCTCGGGCAAGAAGGTGGAGAAGGCGGTCCGGCAGGTGGTGGAGGGCCGGCGGGTGCCCAACCGGGACGCCATCGCCAACCCCGAAGCCCTCGACGGGTTCAGTGACCGGCTCTAGCGACGCGTTCGTCGACGCGTGCCCGGTCGATGCCGGATGGGACCGTCCCGACCGACTCGACGACGAGGCTCCCCAGCGCCAGGCCGAGACGGATCGGATCGCCGAGCCCGGCGAGTCCGGCCACCCACCCCGCCAGGAATGCGTCGCCGGCACCCGTCGGGTCGACGACACGATCCGGCTCGATGGCGGGATGGAGGGCCGGGTCCGGGTCGGCCACGACGATGCCGTCGCGACCCAGCGTCGCCACGACGGTCGCGCCGCACCCTCGGGCCAGGCCGCCGGCCGTTTCGACGGGGTCGCCCCGGCCGCCCAGCGCCTCCAGCTCGCCACGGTCGGGGAACACGGCGGCGACGGCGCCCAGATGCGGGACGAGGCGGCCGGCCTTCGTCACCGACACGGGATCGGCGAGCACCGGACGGTCCCCGGCGGCGGCGACGACGGCCGCCAACCCGTCCGCGGACAGGTTGGCGTCGACCACCCACAGGTCGGCCCGCTCCACCGTCGGGAGGACCGCCTCGACCCACGACGCGTCGAGTGCCTCGGAGCGATCCATGTCGGCGATGCCGACGACGAGCCGACCGTCGCCGTCGACGAGTGCGGTGTACCCGGCCGTCGCACCCGGACCCGTGCGCAGCGCCGTGATGTCGACACCCTCGTCCTCCAACGTCCTTCGGAGCTCGGCGCCGGGGCCGTCGTCGCCCACGAGCCCCGCCAGCAGTACCGGCACCTCGAGGGCGGCGAGGGTCCTGGCCACGTTGGTGGCCACCCCACCCGGACGGCGGCTGACGGTCGCCGGGTTGGACGTTCCCAGGACCACCGGGCCGTCGGTGACGGCGGTGGCGTCCGTGTGACAGGCCCCGAGGCAGGCGACGAGCACGAACCGATGGTACGACCGGTGGAAGATCGGGCGCTCGGGATCGGTTTCCCCTGAGGCCATGAGCTCCACCCCGATCGCCCACCACGCCCTCCTGTCGGACTGCCACGCCGCCGCGCTCGTCGATCGCGACGGCACGGTCACCTGGTGGTGCGGCGACCGGTTCGACTCGCCGAGCGTCTTCGGCGGGCTCCTCGACGAGGAGGCCGGCCACTTTCGCCTCGGGCCCGCCACCGAGGCGACGGTCGAACGCCGGTACCGGGACGGCACCCTCGTGCTGGTGTCGGAGTTCCGCACCGAGAGCGGCGTGCTCGAGGTGGCCGACGCCCTCGTCATGGCGGAGGGGGTACGGGGACACCGGATGGGTCTGGACTCCCCCCACGTCCTGGCACGCCGTGCGCGCTGCATCGAAGGATCCGTCGACCTGGAGATGGAGTTCGTCCCTCGCTTCGAATACGGGCTGACCGTCCCGCTGCTCTCCCCCGTCGACGACGGGGTGCTCGCCAGGGGCGGAGCCGTGTGTCTGCGCCTGTCCACCGACCGCGACTACGAGATCGAGGACCGACGCGTCGTGCAGCGATTCCGGCTCGACGCCGGCGAGTCCGCCGAGTACGCCGTGGAGCACTGCTCGGCCTGGAACGACGTCCCCGAGGCCTGGAGCCCCGAGCGGATCCTCCACTGTCTCGACGACACCGCCGAGGCCTGGATCTCGTGGGGTGACTCCCACCAGCGCTACGAGGGCGAGTACGCCGACCTCGTCGGGCACAGCGGCCGGGTCCTGCAGGGTCTCACGTACCGGCCGACAGGGGCGATGGTGGCGGCCGCGACGACGTCGCTGCCGGAGGACGTCGGCGGCGAACGCAACTGGGACTACCGCTACGCCTGGGTCCGGGACGCCAGCTTCACCCTGGACGCCCTCTGGGTGGCGGCCTGCCCCGACGAGGCCGAGACCTTTCTCGACTTCCTCACCCGAGCCGCCAGCTCGCTCGAACCCGGTCGCGACCTGCAGATCGTGTTCGGCGTCGGGGGTGAACGCGATCTCACCGAACGCGAGCTGCCCTGGCTGTCGGGGTGGGGGGACAGCCGACCGGTCAGGGTGGGCAACGGTGCGTGGACACAGCGGCAGCTCGACGTGTACGGCGAGTTCCTCGATGCCGTCCACGGCTTGCGCGAACAGTTCGAGTTCGACGACCACCACCGAGCGTTCCTCCGGCTCCTCGCCGACACCGCCGCCTCGAAGTGGCAGGAGCCGGACCACGGCATGTGGGAGGTCCGGGCGGAGCCCGACCACCACCTGACGTCCAAGCTCATGTGCTGGGTCGCCGTGGACCGGGCTCTCCGGCTCGCCGACGACATCGATGCGACCGACGAGCACCGGGACCGCTGGTCGAAGGCCCGCGACGAGCTCGAGCAGGCCATCCTGGAACGCGGCTGGAACGAGGGGCGTCAGACCTTCGCGCGCACCTTCGACGGCGACGACCTGGACGCCGGCGCACTCCTCGTCCCGATCGTGGGGTTCCTGCCCGCCGACGACGAGCGCGTCCTCGCCACCATCGACACGATCGCCACCGAGCTCGTCGACGAGCGCGGTCTCGTGTACCGGTATCGGGGCGCGGACGGCCTCGAAGGCGAGGAGGGATCCTTCCTGCTGTGCACGTTCTGGCTCGCCGAGGCGCTCGCCGTGGCCGGCCGTGTGGACGATGCCCGTGATGTGTTCGAGCGCGCCGCGGGACTCGTCAACGACGTGGCGCTGCTGTCCGAGGAGATCGACGGCCCGACCGGCGACCATCTGGGCAACACGCCACAGGCCTTCAGCCACGTCGGACTCGTGAACGCCGCGTGGGCGATCACCCGGGCGACCCGGGAGGCCGAGGGCGCGGGCTGAGGGTCGTCCCGCCGTCGATGGTCCGGTAGCCTGACCCGCCGTGCGGATCCCAGCCGTCCTCGTCGCGATCGTCGTGCTCCTCACCGCGTGCAGCGGTGACGGGGCGTCGAACGACGCGCTCCGGGCCGGCCGGACGATCTACGGCGACAACTGCGCGGTCTGCCACGACGCCACGGGCCGGGGCGGCGTCGGCCCCGCCCTCGACGACGTGCTCGAGACGTTCCCCTCCTGCGACACGCAGGTGCGGTGGATCTCGCTGGGAAGCCTCGGCTGGCAGGAAGAAGTCGGGCCCACGTACGGGGCCCAGGACACGCCCATCGGCGGCGCCATGCCGCGCTTCGAGAACCGGCTCGAACCCGACGAGATCCGATCCGTCGCCGCCTTCGTCCGCACGCGGTACGCCGACGCCGATCCCGACGAGACCCTCGCCGACTGCGGTCTCGCCGAGTGAGGACGATCGGGCTCCTCGGCGGGATGTCCTGGGAGTCCTCGGCCGAGTACTACCGAATCGTCAACGAGACCGTGCGGGACCGCCTCGGCGGGAACCATTCGGCCCGAACGGTGCTGTGGTCGGTGGACTTCCACGACGTCGAGACCCTGCAGGCCGCCGGCGCATGGGACGAGGCGGCCCGACTCATGGTCGAAGCCGCCCGGCGCATCGAGGCTGCGGGCGCCGACCTGCTCGTGATCTGCACGAACACGATGCACCGCATGGCCGACGAGGTGCAGGCGGCGATCGGGATCCCGATCCTCCACATCGCCGACGCCACGGCGGCCGCCGTGCGTGACGAGGGGATCGGCACCGTCGCCCTCCTCGGCACCCGCTACACCATGGAGCAGGATTTCTACCGGGGCCGACTGGAGGACCGTCACGGCCTGACGGTGGTCGTGCCCCGCGAGCCCGACCGCACCGTCGTCCACGACGTGATCTACGACGAGCTGGTGCGCGGCGTCGTCCGCGACGAGTCGCGGGACCGCTACCTGGGCATCATCGCCGGGCTCGTGGCCGACGGGGCCGAGGGCGTCGTCGCCGGCTGCACCGAGATCGAGCTGCTGGTGGAGCAGCGCCACGTGGACGTCCCCTACTTCCCCACCACCCGCCTCCACGCCGAGGCGGCGGTGGACGCCGCACTGGCCTGATCAGCCGAGGGCGGCGTCGAGGTCGTCGAGGAGGTCGTCGGACCCCTCCAGCCCGACGGACAATCGAACCAGCCCCGGTGGCGCCCCGGAATCGGCGTCGATGCGGTGCTCGACGAGCGACTCCACGCCACCGAGGGAGGTGGCGCGGCGGAACAGGCGGAGGGCGCGGACGACCCGGGCCGCCTCGGCCGGCGAGTCGAGCTCGAAGGAGAGGACGCCGCCGAACGCCGTCATCTGGCGGGCGGCCACGTCGTGACCGGGATGATCGACCAGACCCGGGTACCAGACGCGCTCGACGCGGCGGTCGCCGTCGAGCGTCGTGGCGATCCGCAGGGCCGTCTCGGACTGGCGCCCGACCCGTACGGCGAGGGTGCGGACGCCCCGCAGCGTGAGCCAGGTCTCCAGCGCGCCGGGGATGGCGCCGTCGCGGACCCGCGCCGACCGGAGCATCCCCGCGGCCTCCTCGTCGCCGGTCACCAGGATCCCCCCGAGGGCGTCGGAGTGCCCGCCCACGAACTTCGTCGTCGAGTGCACGACCACGTCGGCGCCGAGACCGAGGGGCCGCTGGAGCACGGGGGTGGCGAACGTCGAGTCGACGATGGTGACCACGTCGCGTTCGTTCGCCTCGGCAGCGACGGAGGCGATGTCGGTCACCAGGCACTTCGGGTTCGACGGCGTCTCGACGAACCACACGTCGCCGGCCTCGAGGTCCTCCGGCCCGGCGAGCTCCCAGACCCCCCGATCGGCCTCCGCCTCCACGAAGGCCCGGGTGCCGTGGTACACCTCCTCGGGCAGGGCGATGCGGACGGGCCCGAGCCACCGCAGCACCGCGGCGACGGCCGCCATGCCAGAGGGATAGGCGACGGCGAACCCGCCCTCCAGCGCCCCGAGCACCGTCTCGAGCCGCCCGGCGGGATCGGCGTCGCCCCGCCGGTAGGTCCATCCGCCGTCCATGCGCTCGAAGGTCGTCGACGGTCGCAGCGCGGGGGCGACGTCGGGCAGCTCGTCGTGCCCGCGGTCGGCGTGGAGCGCCAGCGTGGCCGGGTCGCGGGGTTCGTCCATCGTGGCCTCCCCGCGTCCCGAACCCGGTTCAGCCCAGGGCGGCGGCGAGCTCGGCCGCCGTGATGATCCCGCTGCGTCGGGTGACCGGTTCGGCGAGGCCGCCCGTGTTCGGATCGATCTGGACGAAGGTCGGTCCGTCCTCGACCACGAGCGCGTTCCCCGTGTAGACGGTGCCATCGACCTCGATGGAGATCGTGTCTCCGGTGACCTCGACGTTCGGGACCCACGCCGTGTTCGGCGGGAATCGCTCGGGCGTCGCGTAGTTGATGACCGGGAACTCCGCTCCCGACTGGGCGAGGCACTGGGTGGTGGTCGAGCCGTCCTCCACGTACGTCACGCAGAGCACCGACGTGCCCTCGGGCAGGCCCTGGAGCCGCACCGTCGGATCTCCGTGACGCACCTCCTCGAAGGTGAAGCCGAACTCCCCGTCGGGGAGGACCGTGAGCGTGACACCGGTGAGCGGCTCGATCGTCTCGAGCGGGTCCGGGTCCTCGGGAGTCGGCGTCTCGAAGGAGACCTCCACCGTGCGCGGCTCGGGCACCGTCGTGGTGGTCGTGGTGGTCGTGGACGTCGTCGTGGTCGTGGACGTGGTCGACGTCGTGGACGTGGTCGACGCGGACGTGGTGGAGGACGTGGCGGGGACCGTCGACGACGTCGTGGTCGCCGATCCCCCGTCGTCGTCGCCGCAGGCGGCTGCGAGGAGGGCGAACGTGCAGAGAACGACGGCGAGACGCTTCATCGGGCGGTCCCCCTTCGAGACGGCAGGCCAGGGATGATAGAGCACGATCGATCCCCCGGTCGACCGTCGACTAGCCCCCGAGGATCTCGCCCTTCAGTCGGTCGAACTCGTCGTCCGTCAGGGCGCCGGCATCCCGCAACGCGGCGAGCCGCTCGAGTCGCGCCAGCGTGTCGTCCGAGTCGTCCGGAGAGGAGGCTGCCGCTCCTCCCAGCGCCTCGAGGATACGGGCACCCAGGTCCGGATCCCCGTCGACCTCGACCGCCGTCGATGCGGGCGGGGGACCGTCGACCGGGCCCCTGGCGGCGAGGTCCGCCCGACGCTGCTCGGCGGCCTCCTGCTGGGCGACCATGTGGGCGTCCCAATCGATGGCGACCTCCGTCGGATCCGTGCGGTCCACCTTCACCGGCAGCCGCATGCCGAACCCCAGCGGCGCCTTCGCCGACACGAGCCACTGGTCCTGGACCTCATAGGGCGCGCGACCCTCGACGTAGACGTGCAGCGTCATCCCCAGGTTGAACTTCGACGCGCCCCGGGGCGGGGCGGTCATCGACTGGACGACGGCGGTCGCCGGCACGCCCTTCTTCAGGATCTTGCGGACCTTCAGCGGGTTGAGCACGCCCGGGACCCTACCCGTGTCCCGGCCTGCGCGCGCCGACGTCTCGATGTCGAAATCGGTGGCGGCCGTTCGTCGTATGGGCGAAGGTGTCCGTCGACACGAAAGGATCAGGGATGCCGAAGTACGCAGCACTCATCTACTCGCCGGCCGAGTCCGAGGGCATGGGGACGCCCGAGCAGTGGGAGACGGTGATGGCCGAATACAACGAGTTCGGCGAGAAGGCCGGCGCCGCCGGCGTCGTCGCCGGCGGCGAGGCGCTCCACGACACCGCCACCGCCACGACCGTGCGCGTCGAGGGCGGGAAGGGCGGGAAGGTGATCACCACCGACGGCCCCTTCGCCGAGACGAAAGAGGTCCTCGGCGGGTTCTACCTGCTCGAGTGCGCCGACCTGGACGAGGCCATCTCGTGGGCCTCGCAGATCCCCGGCGCCTGGCACGGCGCGGTGGAGGTCCGGCCGGTCATCGACTTCTCAGCGGAGCAGTGACGGCGGAGATCGAAGAGACGTTGCGGATCGAGGGTGGCCCCGTGCTGGCCACCCTCATCCGCTTCACCGGTGACATCGATCTGGCCGAAGACGCGCTGCAGGACGCCGCGCTCGTGGCGCTGCGCCGGTGGGGCGAGATCGGGGTGCCCGAGAACCCGGCGGCGTGGCTCACCACGGTCGCCCGCAACAAGGCGCTGGACCGCCTCCGCCGCGAAGCACGCCGCACCGACAAGGAGGCCGAGGCGATGCGTATGCTCGCCGATCCGGGTGCGGCCGAGCCGGGAACCGACCTGCTCCGGCTCCTGTTCACCTGCTGCCATCCCGCGCTCGCACCCGAGGCCCGCATCGCCCTCGCCCTCCGAACCCTCTCGGGCCTGACGACCCGCGAGATCGCCCGGGCCTTCCTGGTCGCGGAGCCGACGATGGGGCAGCGGATCAGTCGGGCGAAACGCAAGATCGCCGACGCCCGCATCCCCTACCGCGTGCCCGCCGATCACGAGCTGCCGGAACGGCTTCCCACGGTGCTCGCGGTGCTGTACCTGATCTTCACGACCGGCCACCACGCCCCCGAGGGAGCACTCACCGGGCGTGTGGAGCTGACCGACGAGGCGATTCGGCTGACCCGCATGCTCCACGGCCTCATGCCCGACGAAGCCGAGGTGTCCGGCCTGCTGGCACTCATGATCGCCACCCGCGCCCGGCGCGACGCTCGCACCGACGGTGCCGGCGATCTCGTGGTGCTGGCCGACCAGGACCGCACGAGGTGGGACCGGGAGGCGATCGCCGAGGCGGACCTCCTCCTGCGGCGGGCCATCGCCCGACGGGACCCGGGCCCCTATCAGATCCAGGCGGCGATCGCCTGCCTGCACGGCGAGGCCGCCTCGCACGACGACACCGACTGGGAACAGATCGCCCGGTTGTACCGATCCCTCGAGGCCCTGCAGCCCACGGCCGTGGTGCGGGTCAACCGGGCGGTGGCGGAGACGATGGTCCACGGTCCCGAGGCCGGACTGGCGCTGCTCGACGACGTCGAGGGCCTGGAGGCGTGGCATCTGCTCTGGTCGACGCGAGCCGCCCTGTACCGACGTCTCGGCCGCCTCGACGAGGCCGCGAAGGCCTACCGGCGGGCCCTCGACCTCGACATGAACGAGACCGACCGCCGATTCCTCGAACGGTGCCTCGCGGAGGTCGATGCCTCCGAGGTCTGACGGCTCCAGCGACCCGGAATCGAGCGTGCCCTGCGGTTCCCTCCGAAGAGGGGCGACCGGCCATCGGGCGGCCGACGCCCGAGGCGAGACCTCGAACCCGCTGATCGGTCCACCGACCGTATCCTGTCGCTCCATGACCCGTGAGACCCATCGATCGCGTCGGATGCCGTTGGGTGTCGCGGGGCTCCTGACGGCGCTGGCGCTGGTCGCCGCCGGGTGCGACGCCGGGGCATCCTCCGACGAACCAGGCGACGATCCCCTCGCCGTGGTCTTCGTGTGGACGTTCCACGAGCCCCTCGGACGCGTGCCTCCCGGGGACATCGACCCGCGCATCCGCCTCCACGCCGCACGGGACTATCCCGACGTGGTCGCCGCGGTCGACGCCGTTCCCGGGTCGCAGGTCGTCCTCGCGCCGAGCTCGACGGTCCTCGAGGGCCTCACACGCCTCGCGGGCGGCGAGGAGGACGCGCTGATGGAACTCCTGACGGCTCCCCCCGACCGGCTGACGACCGACCACCTCGACCTGCTGGCGTCGGCTGCACTCGACGTGCCCGTCGGCTCCGCCGGGCGGATCGCCTCGCTTCCGCGACTCGGGGACGCGGTGCGCTCCGGCGCCCCGCTCGACGACGACACGATTCGAGACCTCCAGGTCGCCGTCGGCCTGGCGTGGCTCGACCCGGACCACGCTCCGGGCCTCGGGTCGCTCCCTCCCGACACCGACGGGTTCGATCGGGAGGACCGCGAGGCGGTCGCCGCTGCACACCGACGGGCGCCCGACACCGCTCTGGACGGATGGATCCGGCTCGTCGTCGACGGCTCCGCCGAGGTCGCGGCGACGACGTCCGACGCCGCGGTGGCCCCGCTGCTCGTCGACGGCTGGGCGGGGGCCGTCGGGGACCCCCAAGGCGTGCTGCCGGCGAACCGGTTCGAGGAACAGACCGACGGGCGGGCCGTCATCTGGCGCGGCCTCGACGCATCCGAGGCGGCGTTCGGCGTCCGGCCCACCGGGCTCGTACCGGCAGGCGGAGCCCTGTCCGGGAGGACGACGGATCTGCTGGCCCTCGAGGGGGCCACGTGGACCGTGACCGGCGAGGACGCCCTCGCCCGGAGCCTGGGACGCACGCACCTCCGAGAGCCCGGTCGACCGGCCGCACACGTCGACCTCGACCGGCCGTGGGCGGCTGCGTCCGGAACGATCGTCCTCGGAGCCGACGAGCACCTCGGACGGCTGCTGCGGGAGGCGTACACGGACATCCCGCCCGCCGACGCGGCCGAGCATTTCCTCGGGGAACTGGAAACCGTCGCCGCGACCGACGGCGCCGAGATCGTCACCGTCGTCGTCGACGGATCCACACCCTGGCGGCACCACGCGGAGGGGGCCACACCCCTGTTCGAGAGGATCCTGGCCGGGATCGCCTCGTCCCCGACGCTCACGACCACGACCCCGGCCGTCTTCCTGGCTTCGCACGCCGAGACCGCCGGCGAGCTCCCGTGGATCTGGCCGGGATCCTTCGACGCCGCCGATCTGCGGGACTGGGTCGGCGAAGCGGAGGAGGCCGACGCCTGGAACCTGCTCTGGCGGGTCCGGCTCGACCTCCGACTGCTCTCGCGCGAGGGCGTCGTGCCCAGTCCCGACATCTTCCGGGCGTTCGAGGCCATGCACCGGGCGGAGAGCGGCGACTGGCTGCGGTGGTACGGCGACGATGCCGACAGCGGGGACGATCGCGCCATGGACCGTCACCTCCGATCCCTCCTCGCCACCGTGTACGCCCATCTCGACCGCGCCCCGCCGCCCCTCCTGGACGTCCCCGTCGTGCCCGAACGGCCGGAACCGGCATCCGACGGCGGGTGGACGGGCGACGACGCCGGCATCTCCGTGACGTGGACCCGGGAGGGCCCGTCCTTCGCCGTACGGCTGGGATCCGCACCCTCGGGCTTCGATCTGTGGGTGTCGACGGGCGACGACGACCGGCGCCGCGTCACCCTCGACGGCACGCCCATCGGCATGACCGCCGCAGGTCTGCTGCGGTGGTCCGCCACGGCGCCGGCCGTCGTCGAGATCTTCGACGTGCCCCCCTTCGGGAGCACCGAGACCGCGGTCGTCGACCGGATCCCGGCGGTCGTCGACGATCGGCTCGTCACCTTCACCCTCCCGACCGCCGAGGGGCTCCGGCCGGGCGATCCCCTCCGGTTCCGTCTCGTTCCGCGCCAGGCCGATCGCGAGCTCGCCCTGGTCCCCGGAACCGGGCCCGGTTCGACGGCGTCCTTCGTCACGCCCTTCCTGCGGGTCGCCGACCCCGTCGGCGACGATCACGGGCCGGGATCGTCCACCTATCCCCGGGATGAGCGCTTCGTCCCGGGCTCGCTCGATCTCGCGAACGCGGAGTTCGCCACGGCGGGCGACGAACTCGTCGTTCGGATCACGACCGTGGCGGATCTGTCGAACCCGTTCGACCGACCCAGCGGCGTCGGCCTCCAGATCGTCGACATCGCCATCGACACCGACCCGGGCGCCGGGACCGGCCCGAGGGCGTTCCCGACCGGCCGACGGGTCGCGCTCCCCGCCGGCCACGGATGGGAGGCCCTGGTGACCGTCGACGGCCAGGGGGCACGGGTGGTGGGTCGGGCCGGCGACCTCCACGGCGTCGGCCTGCGTGTGGATGCCCGGGACGGCTCGATCGTCCTGCGCATCCCGCGCGCCGTCGTCGGGCCGGGCGACCCGTCCGAGTGGGCGTACGCGGTGACGCTGGCCGCCGCGACTCCCGACACAGCCGGCGGAGTCCTGCCCCTCGGAGCGACGGCGGCGCGCTGGCGCGGGGGTGGAGCAGCCGACGACACCGCGCATCCGATGGTGTACGACGTGCTGTCGGCGGAGCCCGGTCGCCAGGAGTCGATGCTCGGGGACCACCGTCGGGACGGCGCGCCGCAGGACGAGGACGATCTCGGAACGGTCCCCGTCGTGGGAGGCTGAGCGCCCTCGAACGCTCAGCCCGGCTGCTGATCCTCCCAGGCCTCGACGATGTCGCTCGCCGTCGCCACCCACACGTCGTCACGGCCGCCCACGAGATCCAGGATCGCCTCGAACGCGGCGATCCGGTGGGGCTGGCCCAGGAGCCAGGGATGGACCGACAGGGCCAACATGCGCCCCCCCTCGCGCGCCGATTCGGCGAGGAGGAGGTCGAAGGCGTCGGTCACCTGGTCCACGTACTCCGACACGGCGTGGAGCGAGTCCACGAGGATCGTGGTGTCCGCCAACTCGCTCGACAGCGGCATCGAGACGATCGAGCCGTGGTCGGTGGCGAAGGAGTACGGGAGCTCGTCGTTCACCCAGTCCGCCATGTACCGGACGCCGCGGGCGGCCAGCAGATCCGGCGTCCGGCCGCTCTGGGACTTGCCGGGACTCAGCCAGCCCACGATGTCCCGGTCCACCGCCTCGCCCAGCGTGGCGAGGGACCGTTCCACCAGGTCGGCCTCCACGGACGGATCGAGGTCGCCGTGGTGGGGATGGTTCATCGACCATCCGTTGCAGGCGATCTCGTCCGGTCGTGCGGCGAGACGCTCGGCCAGGTACGGGTACCGCTGCGCGAGCCGCGCCGACACCGCGAAGGTGACGGGCAGCCCCGACGCGTCCAGGGCGTCGAAGAACCGGTAGACCCCCACCCGGTGGCCGTACTCCCGGAGGCTGTAGTGCCGCAGATCGGGGTACACGGTCTTCATGCCGTGGGGAGGCGGGAAGGGATCGTTCGACTGGTCGAGCGGATAGTACGGCAGCCCGACGTTGATCCAGACCGCCAGCGTCGCGCCCTCGGGCCACGTCACGGGCGCGCGGTCCTGGAGCATCTCCCACGGGTAGCGGTCGTGGTCCATGCCGTAGGACCGATGGGGGTACTCGAAGTAGTCGCGATCGAGCGTCATCGGGGGATCCCTCCCTGCTTCGCCGCGATGTCGGCCACCGCGTCCTCCCAGTGGTGGTCGATGTACCACTCCGCGATCTCGCGACCCGTCGCCATCCAGACGTCGTCGTGTCCGGTGATGTGGTCGAGTGCCTCCTCGAAGGCGGCCAATCGGTGGGGTTGCGCGACCTGGTACGGATGCACGGGGATGCAGAGCACCGTGCCCGAGGCGGCGCCCTCGCGATACAGGCGATCGAAGCTCCGCTTGATCATGTCGGCCCACCGGCGGGGCTCGACCTTCGTGACGACGACGACGATCGAGTCGTTGAGTTCGAGCGAGTAGGGGATCGACACGAATCGTGCTCCCGAGTCGACCGTCAGCGGGGTGGGCTGATCGTCGTGGAAGAGGTCACACGTGTAGATGCCACCCTCCTCGGCGAAGAGGTCGACGGTCCGTTCCGTGTGCGTCAGCGACGGTGCCAGATATCCGGCGCACGGTGAGCCGGTGTGCTCCTCGATCGTCGCCATGGCATCGCGGATGATCTCGCGCTCCTGCTCCTCGGTCATGCCGTAGGAGTACCGCGTGTTGTAGATGCCGTGGCTGAAGAACTCCCAGTCCCGTTCGACCCCCATCTCGATCAGTTCGGGGTGCATCTCGCAGACCGCGACGGACAGCGAGACGGAGGCCCGGACGTGGTATCGATCGAGCACGGCGGCGAACCTGCGCGCCCCGACGCGGTTGCCGTAGTCACGGTAGGAGTACCCGGGGACGTCGGGAATCGGCCTCGGCCACGGCGTACGGTGGGGATTCGGCGGTGGCGCCAGCTCGTAGAACTCGATGTTCGGCGCGATCCAGACCGCCACCCGCGCCCCGTCGGGCCACTCGATGCGGGGCCGCCCCTCGTAGGGCCAGTAGTCGTAGAGTCCCGGGTCTTCCCTCATCGGCCTCCCTCGTCGTTCGCCCCCATCTTGGCGCGCGTTCCCGACCGGTGCCGCACGCCCAGTCGCAGGTCGCTGGCACGGTGACGGCACCGTAGGCTGACGCCGTGAACGCCGCACCGTCTGCCCGCACTCCCCCCGGTCGCGCCGCGGCCCCGGTGCCGCCGGCGAGCGCGGAGGTCGCCTCCTGACCAGTCCGCCGGGAGCACCGTCGAACCCCTTCCGCGATCGCCGCTTCGGCTGGCTCTTCACCGTCGGCGCCGCCGTCAACGGGATCCGCTGGGCCGAGATCTTCGCCTTCTCCCTGATCACCTTCGAACTCACCGGATCGGCGTTCCTCGTGATCGTGGTCGGGCTCCTCCGCATGATCCCCCTGATGGGGGGCGCGCTCATCGGACTGGTCGCCCACCGGTTCGCGGCGCGACGCGTCATCGGTGCGTCCGTCACCGCCGGGCTGGCCGTCCACGGCGTGCTGATCGCCGTCGCCGCGACGGGCCGGCTGGCGGTGTGGCATCTCGCCATCGCCGCCTTCGTCAGTGGCGTGGCGCTCGCCGTCGACTTCACGGTGCGCCGCCCGCTCCTCGGATCGATCATGCCCACCGACCTGCTGGGGCGGGCCATGTCCCTCGACTTCACGGCGAACACCGTGGCTCGCATGCTCGGGCCCGCCCTCACCGGGGCGCTGCTCGACGGGTTCGGCCGGCCGGCGATCTTCGTGCTCGGCGCCGTCGTCTATCTCGCCGCACTGCTGTCGATCGCCCCCGTGCGCCTCGGCGACGTCGACGTCTCGGCGAGCGAGGTCGACCTGTCGGCGATGGTCGAGGGGTATCGCTTCGCCCGGGCGACGCCCGACATCATGGCCGTGGTCGCCACGACGATCACGATGAACCTGTTCGTGTTCCCGTACCGCCACTTCGTACCGGTGATCGGGACGGAGGTGCTGGGACTCGACGCCACACGTGTCGGTCTGCTCACGGCCGTCGAGGGCGTCGGCATGACGGCGGCCTCGCTCGGTCTCACCGTCTGGGTCCGGCCCCACCAGTTCCTCGGCATCCTGAACGCCGGCACGGCGCTGGCCGCTGCCGGGGCCGTCGTGTTCGGACTCTCGGCCTCGGTGCCGCTGTCGATCGTCGCCGTCTTCACGGTCGGGATCGGCATCGCGCTCTTCGCCTCGATCCAGCCGGCCATCGTCGTGCGTGACGCGCCGCCCGGGCTCCGGAGCCGCGTCATGGGACTGATCGGCACCCTCATCGGGACGAATCCGCTGGGCCTGCTCCTCCTCGGGGCCCTGGCGACCCTGCTGGGTACGGCGCCGGGGGTCGTCGCGGCCGGATCCGTGGGCCTCGGAACGGTGGTGGCGTCGGCCGTGCGCCGCCGCTACGTCGGGCGTCGAAGGTAACGACCCGTCGGCTCACCGACGACGTCACCGTCGGCGAACACCTGGCGACCCCGCAGGAAGACCCGCTCGACCCGCCCGGTCACCTCCATCCCCTCGAAGGGCGTGTACTCCTGCGCGGAGAGGGAGTCGGCGGCGGCGATGGTCCACGTCGCGTCCGGATCGAGGAGCACGATGTCGGCGTCCTTGTCCGGTGCGAGGTCGCCCTTCGTCGAGAGCCCGAACCGCGCCGCCGGGGCGGCAGACACGAGTCGGGCCACGTCGCCCGGCCGTAGACCCCGGCGCAGGCCCTCGCTGAACAGGCCGGCCAGGAGGTACTCGGTCCCGCCGAAGCCCGCCTTGGCGAGGAACACGTCGTCGGGCTCGTCTGCGTCCACCTTCGTCTCCTCCCGACAGCAGGCGTGATCGCTCACGACCCACGAGACGTTCCCGGCGAGGACGTGCTCCCACAGGGCCTCGACGTCCTCACGGGGCCGGATCGGCGGGTTCACCTTGGCGTAGACGCCGTTCGCCGTCGAGATGTCGGCGAGCAGGTGACCGATCGTCACCTCTCGGCGGAAGTCCACCGACGGGAAGGCCTCCGCCATCCGCATCGCCGCGTCCATCGCCTTGGCCGACGAGAGGTGCAGCAGGTTGATGTTCGTGCAGCCGGTCTCGTGCGCGAGATACGCGGCGGTGGTGACGGCGAGGCCCTCCGAGTGGGGTGGTCGCGAGAGGTGGTACGCCTCGAGGCCGTGGACGTCGTCACGCGCCTCGACGATGGCCGTGTACGCGGCCATGATCTCGGCCGTCTCGCAGTGCAGCGAGAGCGAGATCGCATCGGCGCGGTCGGGGAAGCGGCGACGAGCCCGTTCCAGGGCACGCATGATGAACTCGAAGTGGGCGACGTCGTACCGCTCGCCCTCGGGCTTCATCAGGAAGGCCGCCTGGTCGTCGCTGCGCCCGTGCAGCCCGTGGCCCCCGTAGAACATGAAGATCTTGAAGGAGGTCACCCCGTGGTCGTCCACGAGGTCGGAGATCTCCTCGACGTGCGACGCCTCGATCGGTGCCACGTGATAGCCGTAGTCGCAGTGGGACCTGCCCTCCGAGCGGGACAGGATCTCCGGGAACACCTCCGCGTAGGGTCCTCCCCGGTTCAGGTAGTACCGGCCCGTCCGGATGTAGGAGATGCCGGTGGTCACGCCGCCCTGGAGGGCGGCCCGGCTCTCCTCGGCGATGTCCTCGGACAGCTCGTCGTAGATGCCGAAGTGCATGTGGGCGTCGACGGCTCCCGGCATGGCGAGCAGCCCGCCTCCCTCGACGACGGCGTCGGCGCCCCCGGCGAGGCCGGGCGCCACGTCGACGATCACCCCGTCGCGCACGTGGATGTCGGCGTCGAAGGGCTCCGGCGTGCCCGGGCGCACCACGCGCACGTCGGTCAGGACGAACTCGCCGGCCCCCGACGGGCTCCCGTGGTCAGCCATCGACCCGCTCCCGGGCCCGATGTGCGATCTCCGACTCCCAGGCGTTCGCCTCGGGGAGCCCGAGCATGTCGTTCACGGCGCCGAAGCTCTTCATCCGGTCCATGTGGTCCCGGGTCGTCCCGGCCGCCGCCAGCTCGGCGAGGACGTCCTCGGCCGCCTTCGTCGTCACGCGCGTGATCGACCCGGGGCTGATCACGATCGAGAACCCGAGGTCACCGAGTTCGGCGGCGGGGAGCAGTGGTGTCTTGCCGAACTCGACCATGTTCGCCAGCAGCGGCCATTCGGACAGCTCCTTGCCGACCGTGGCCAGCTCGTCGACGGTCGCCGGGGCCTCCACGAAGAGGATGTCGGCGCCGGCCTCCCCGTACCGGTGGGCGCGTTCGATCGCCTCCTCGAAGCCGAGGGGTCCGCGGGCATCGGTACGGGCGATCAGGAGGATCCCGTCGTCGTCGTCCCGGGCCTCGAGGGCCGCCTCGATCCGCTGGATCATCTCGGTGACCGGCACCACCGTCTTCCCCTCGAAGTGGCCGCACTTCTTGGGGAACATCTGGTCCTCGATCTGGATCGCGGCGATCCCGGCCCGCTCGTACGCCCGGATCGTCCGGGCGACGTTGTGGACCCCGCCGTACCCGGTGTCGCCGTCGGCGATCACGGGAACGTCGACCACGTCGCAGACGCGCTCGGCGATCATGACCATCTCGGTCATCGTGACCAGGCCGATGTCGGGCCGTCCCAGCAGCGAGTTCGCCACGCCGGCTCCCGAGAGATAGACCGCCGGGAAGCCGGCCTCGGCGATGAGCCGGGCGAAGAGCGCGTTGAACGCCCCGGGCGCCACGACGGGCGCCTCGGTCTCGATGAGCTGTCGAAGGCGGGCTGCGGGTTTCATGACGAGAATCGCTCCTTGAGTGTGGGGACCAGTCCGCCGGCTTCGAGGATGTCGGCGATCTCCTCGGGGAGGGGCACGGCCTCGTACACCTCGCCGGTGTCGACGACCTCGACGCGTCCGTTGTCGACGTCCACACGGACCGTCTGACCCTCCTCGATCTCCGAGGCCCGCGGGCACTCGACGGGGGCCAGACCGACGTTGATGCAGTTGCGGAAGAAGATCCGGGCGAAGGACTCGGCGACGACCGCTTCGATGCCTGCGGCCTTGATCGCCTTCGGGGCGGACTCACGGCTGGACCCGGTGCCGAAGTTCGTGCCACCGACGATGACGTCACCCTCGGAGACCTCGTCCGCGAAGCCCGGCCGGATGCCGGCCATGACGTGCTCCGCCGCCTCGTCGGCAGGGAGGATGAGGTACTGGCCGGGGATGATCACGTCCGTGTCGACGTTGTCGCCGAACTTCCACGCGGTGCCTTCGATCATGCCGCCACCTCCTGGAGCAGGTCCCTCGGATCGACGATCCGTCCGGCCACGGCCGCCGCCGCGACGCCGTAGGGCGAGGCGAGGTAGACCTCGCTGTCGGGGCTCCCCATCCGTCCCTTGGCGTTGCGGCTCGTCGTGGAGATGCACACCTCCCCGGGCCCGAGGATCCCGGTCCCGATTCCCGGGCACGCCCCGCAGCCCGTGGGGAGGATGTGGGCGCCCGCCTCCATCAGGACGGCGGCCACGCCCGTCTCCATCGCCTTCTGCAGGGCCGCCCGCGACGCCGGTGCGACCTGGAGGAGCACCCCCTGGGCGACCGTTCTCCCTCGCAGCACCTCGGCCGCCATCGCGAGGTCCTCGTACTTGGCGCCGGTGCACGCTCCGATGTAGGCGCGGTCGATCGACGTCCCGGTCTCCGAGGAGACGGGGACGACGTCGTCGTGACGGTGGGGACGCGCCACGACCGGCTCGATCTCCTGGCCCCGGTACGTCCAGGTCTCGCTGAACGACGCGTCCGGATCCGACGCCGGATACGGCGGCTCGACGTCGATCCCCCGCTCCGCGAAATAGGCCCGGGTCACGTCGTCGGCGGGGACGATCCCCGCCTTCGCCCCGATCTCCGCGCACATGTTCGAGAGCACGGAACGCTCCTCGATGCCCATCGCCGCGATGCCCGACCCGTGGAACTCCAGGCTCTTGTACAGGCCTCCGGCCATGGTGTGGTCGCCGATCATGGTGAGGATCAGGTCCTTCGCCGCCACGCCCCGGGGCAGCGCACCATCGAGCACCACGCGGATCGTGTGCGGCACCCGCAGCCAGGTCTCGCCCGTCGTCACGACCCCGAGCATGTCCGTGGACCCCATCCCGACGGTGAAGCTCCCGACCGCCCCGCCGGTCAGCGAGTGCGAGTCGCCCCCCACGTAGAGCATCCCCGGCCGGACGTATCCCTTCTCGATCATGACGGTGTGGGCGATCCCTTCGGCCTCGTGGAACCGGGGGATGTCGTAGAACTCGACGAACTCCCTGGTCAGCTGGAGGATCTCCGCGGCGGCGACGTCCTTGGCGGGGACGTAGTGGTCGGCGATCACGACGAGCTTCGACGGATCCCACACCCCCACGTCCATCTCCCGCATCGTGTCCCAGTAGCGACGGGGCCCGCCGCTGTCGTGGATCATCGCGACGTCCACCTCGACGGTGACGATCTCGTCGGGCACCACGGACTCCCGTCCCGCCGCCCGGGCGATGATCTTCTCACTCAGGGTCTTGCCCATGCTGCTCCTCGGTCTCGTCGACTCAGATGTCTCGCGGCAGATAGCGTCCCCGGCCCGGGGTGGACACGACACGGCCCTCGTGGGCGACGACCTCGCCGCGGGACAGGGTCGTCACGGGCCAGCCGCGGAACGTGTATCCCGCGTAGATGGACACGTCGTTGTGGGGGCCGGTCAGGTCCTCGTTCGACGGCGTGTGCTCGCGGTCCAGATCGACGAGCACGAGGTCGGCGTCGGACCCCTCGGCGATCGTCCCCTTCCGAGGGTAGAGACCGAACGCCCTGGCGGCGTTGGCGGCCGTCACCTCCGCGACGCGCCCGAGCGGCAGTCCCCGGCGGTGGTGACCCTCGCTCAGCACGACCGGCAGCATCGTCCCCACCCCGTCGAACCCCGGGACGATGTCCCAGAAGTCGCCCGACCCCATCTTCGCGGCGCGGAGCTGGGGATTGCTGTCGGACCCCACGGTGGCGATCCGTCCATCGGCGACGGCCTCCCACAGGGCCTCACGGTCGGAGCCCGATCGGATCGGCGGACTCACCGTGGCGTCCAGGCCCGGAGCCTCCTCCGAGGTGTAGGCGAGGTAGTGGTTGCAGGTCTCGGCCGTCACGCGATCGCCCACCCACGGATGGACGTCGAGAAGCTCCATCGTCATGGCCGCACTGAGATGGACGAGGTACGTCCGCACGCCGCTCTCCCGGGCGAGCAGCAGCATCGACTGCACGGCGTCGGCCTCGCTCACCGGGGGCGCCAGGCGTTCGTAGAACTCCAGTGTCGGCTCCATCTCGGTCTCCAGACGACGCCGGGCCTCGTCCTTGAGCTCCTGGTTCTCGCAGTGGACGTTGAGCACCATCGCCTCGGGATCGATGGACCGCATCACGCCCATGACGGTCCTGACCCACCCGTTGTCGATGGGACGGTCCGTGCCGAAGACCTCGGTCGCCCGACCCTTCCACGCCAGGTTGATCTTGTACGACGTGATGCCGTGCTCCCGGGTCGTGGCCTCGAGCTCGTCGAGGTGCGTCTCGGTGAGCAGCTGCAGGTGGAAGGCGGCGTCGACGTGGGCGCCGGCGCGGTAGGTCTCGAGGTACTCCGGCACCCGCTCGAGGTACGAGTCGGGGTCCTTGAAGTAGTTGACGATCGTCGTCACCCCGCCCAGCGCGGCCAGGGCCGTGCCCGGCTCCACGTCCACCTCGAGGGGCTGGTAGTTGCCGAGATGCACGTGGGGATCCACGGCGCCCGGGAGGACGTGGAGCCCGGTGGCGTCGATGGTCCGGCGCGCGTCGGTGGCCGATCCGGCGTCGTCGAGCCCGACGATGCGCCCGCCGTCGACGACGATGTCCGCCGGACGGGGATCCTCGCCGGGGACGACGACGGTGCCGCCCCGGATCACGAGATCCGTCACGCTACGCCTCGAACCCCTCGAGGTAGTCGCCGGCCTCGTCGGAGCCGACGACGTCGGCGTACTTCATCCAGAGGTCGAGGAGCCCCACCTTGTGCGAGGCCTCGATCCGGTCCGCGGTCGCGTCGGCGACGACGGCGACGTTGAACCCCCGGGTGACCCCGTCCACCGCCGTGGCTCGCACACAGCCCGAGGTGGACACGCCGGTCATGACGAGCGTGTCGATCTTGAGCCCGACGAGATAGTTCACCAGCGGCGTGCCGTAGAAGGCGCTGGCGTAGCTCTTGTCGAGCACGAGCTCGTCGGGCCGCGGGGCGATCTCCTCGACGATGCGGCTGCCCTCGGCCTCGTCGAGGGTCTTCGTGTGGTCCCAGGTGCTCTTCCCGGCGAACGAGTCGAATCGGATGGTGCGTTTCTGGACGTTGCGCGTGTAGAGGACCGGGATGCCCACCCGACGCGCGATCCCGAGCAGCCCGTCGATGGTCCTGATCGCCGCCCAGGCGCCCTCGCCGCCGCCGGCGGGATACTCGTCCTGCTGTTCGGGGATGGGCTTGTCGGCGCCGATGTAGTTGTACTGGCAGTCGATCATGACGAGCATCGGGTTCGTCCCGAAGCCCCGGCGTTTCCCGAAGCCGGCGTTCTCGATCACCGCCCGGTCGGTCGGTGTGAGCAGGTCGTCCCAGATCTTCGTCACGTCCATGTCAGCTCCCGTCGTCGTCCTCGTCCCGCCCGTCGTGTCCGAGCAGCATCTCCTCGACCACCGAATCGGCGGCGCTGATCGCCTTCTCCTCCTCCTCGTCCTCGGCCATGGGTGCCCGTTCGAGGACGGCCTTCAGGAAGGCCTGCGTGCGGGGCTGCTGCGGGCGCGAGAGCACCTCTCTCGCCGGGCCCTCCTCCTGGATCACGCCGTGGTCGATGAAGATGACCCGATCGGCCACCTCGTTGGCGAATCCCATCTCGTGGGTCACGACCAGCATCGTCATCCCCGCGCGGGCCAGCCGCTTCATGACGAGGAGGATCTCGCCGGCCAGTTCCGGGTCGACGGCCGACGTCACCTCGTCGACGCGCATGCGCTTCGGTTCCATGGCCAGCGCCCGGGCGATGGCGACCCGCTGCTGCTGGCCGCCCGACAGCTGGAGCGGATACGCGTCGGCCTTGTGCCCGAGGCCCACGGCCGACAGCAGCTCTCGTCCGCGCTCCCGGGCCGCCTCTCGCTTCACGCCCTTGACGTTCACCGGCGCCTCGACCACGTTCTGCAGCGCGGTCATGTGGGGGAAGAGGTTGAAGCGCTGGAAGACCATGCCCATCTCCTCGCGCGCCCGTCGGATCTCCTGACGGCTGGCGAACTTCGTCTCGCCGTTCCCCAGGGTCTCGACGAGGACCTTCCCGTCCACCTCGATCCGGCCCTCGTCCGGCCGCTCGAGCAGGTTGACGCATCGGAGCATCGTCGTCTTGCCGGAGCCGGACGGACCGATGATCGCGAGCACCTCGCCCTGATCGACCTCGAAGGAGACGCCCTGCAGGACGTGGTTGTCGTCGAAGGACTTGTGGAGGCCCTCCACCTGTACCAGTGCCATATCACACCCTCAGTCGGAATGTTCGTTCGAGTCCCTGCTGCGCGACCTGCAGGACCGTGTTCAGCGCCAGATAGATGAAGGCGATGGTGAGCAGGGGCTCGAGCGCCTTGAACTTGAAACTGATCACCCGGTTGGCCAACAGCGTGATCTCCGTGATCGTCACGATGGAGGCGATCGACGTCTGCTTGAGCAGCGTCATCGCGTTCCCGATGTAGGGCGGGATCATGATCCGCACCCCCTGGGGGATGATGATCCGCCGCATGTAGAGCCGCGGGGTCATCCCGAGGGCCTCGGACGCCTCCCACTGTCCCGTGTCCACCCCGCTGATCCCGGCACGGATGACCTCGCCCTCGTACACCGCGGTCCACAACGAGAGGCCGAGGACGGCGGAGGGGAACCGCTCGAGCGTGATGCCGAGCTCCGGAGCGACGAAGAACGCGAAGAACAACAGGATGAGCGGCGGGATGCCCCGTCCGACCCAGGTGATCGCCGCCGACACGCCCCGCAGCACCGCGAAGCGGGACAGGCGCATCAGGGCGAGGACCAGCCCGCCCAGGGTCCCGTAGAGCAGCGACCACGCGAAGAGCCCGATCGTGACGTCCACGCCCTCCCAGATGCCGGGGAACTCGTCGAGCAGGAATTGGAAGTCCATACCGCCCTCAGGTCTTCAGCGCCAGGCGGCGTTCGAGATACATCTGGAACAGCACGATCACCGAGGAGAGCGCCAGGTAGATGAACGCCGCCGTGATCATGATCTCGATCGGCTGGAAGGTGGAGTTCGCCAGCTGACGGCTCAGGCCCGTCAGCTCGACGATGCCGATCGCGGTGGCGAGCGACGTGGCCTGCAGGACGAGCACCGTGTTGCTCAGGTACGGCGGGATCATCACCCGTACCGCCTGGGGGAGGATGATGCGACGCATGAACAGTCGCTTCGGCATGGCGAGCGCCTCGGCGGCCTCCCACTGTCCGGTGTCGACCGAGTCGATCCCCGACCTGATGATCTCGGCCTTGTAGGCCCCGGCGCCGAAGCCGATCCCGATGATCGCCGCCTGCAGCGGTGACAGGAAGGTCAGCCACTCACGGGCGACGACGAAGAATGCCAGGAAGATGATCACGAGCGTCGGCAACGCCCGGAAGAACCAGATGACCACCGCGGCGAACCAGCGGATCGGGAGGATCGGCGACAGGCGCATGAGCGCCAGGACCAGCCCGATGAAGGTGGCGAGGATCAGCCCGCCGACGAACATCTGCAGCGACAGGCTGGTGGCGCGCCACAGCAGCGGAAAGACATCGACGATCAGCTCGAAGTCCACCGACTCACACCTCCATCATCGGGGATCCGGGGGGAGGAAGGCCCTCCCCCCGGATCCGATGCCTGCTTCGCCTAGCAGCCGGCCGGCAGCTGGTCGTAGGGCGGCTGGGAGTCGATGGTGTCCGGCACCGCGATGCAGCGACCGAACCACTTCAACTGGATCTCCGCCAGCGTGCCGTCGGCGATCATCTCGTCGAGGATCGGATTGATCGCATCGATGAGCGGCTGACTCTCCTGACGGAAGGTCATCGACAGCGGATGCGCATTGATCGTCGGTCCGGTGACCGCCAGTTCGGCGTCTTCGTTGGCGTTGAACGACGCCAGCACCGAGTCCGACGTCAACACGTCCACCCGGCCCTGCTTCAGGCCGGTGAACGCCTCCGCCGCGCCGGCGAAGGGCACGTACTCGTCGTAGCCCAGATCACCTTCGTTCGTGATGGTC
>JAWVYO010000015.1:0-34280 GCA_033722675.1 Acidimicrobiia bacterium
GGGCCGACGCGGCCCAGGCGTCGACGGTGGTGGAACGGCTGCGGCGCGCCGTGGTCGACGAACGACTCGCCGACGGCGCGCTGACCATCTCGGTCGGCGTGGCCACCTACCGGTTCCCACCCGAGCACGTCGATGCGATGCTCGCCGCCGCGGACGACCTCATGTACCGCGCCAAGCGCCGCGGCGGCAATCGCATGGTCGGAGCCGTCGTGCCGGACCCGTGGCTGCGGTGGGCCGACCGCGTGCTGCTCCCCGACGATGCCCTCGCTCGCCTGGGCTGAACGCGAAATCCTCCTCTCACGGGGGTCTTGAGCCCCCGGTCCCGTCGTTGATATCCAGACGCCGGGACACGAACGAGGGGGAACGGTGGACCCACTCCAGCATCCGGACCTGGTCGTCGTCGGGCGTCGCCTGCGGACCCGCCTCGACGACACACTCGATGCCGAACTCGCCGCGGCACGCGCCGCCGCCGCCCGGCGCCGCACGCTGCGCGACCTGTTCCTCGACGCCGACGACGCAGGACGTACGGTCGTGGCGACCACGGTGGACGGCTTCGTCCATCGGGGCCGCGTCACGGCGGTCGGCGCCGACCACGTCGTCCTGAGCCGCACCGACGGACGGTCGACGGCGGTGGTGATCGATCTCGTCTGCGCGCTCGAGCACGAGGCATGACGATCTTCTCGCTCTCCCTCGACCGCCGCCGGTTGCTCGGCATCGGCCTGGCGATCGCCGCGATGGTCCTCGTCGTCGCCGCCACCCGCCCGGCCGCCACGACCGACGTCCTCGTCGCCTCCCGGGACATCGCTGCCGGCTGGCCGATCGAGCCGGACGCCTTCGAGACTCGGGCCGTCATCGATCCGTCCGGGCTCGTCGAAGCGGGAACCCCGACGGAGGGCCGATGGCTGCGCGCTCCCCTCGCCGCCGGCGAGCCCCTCGTCGGCTCGCTCGTCGTCGACGCCACGCCGTCGATCCCCCCCGGCGCCATGGGTGTCGAGGTCGCCGTCGCCTCCGGCGTCCTCGGTGATCTCGTCCCCGGCGACCGCGTCGACGTCTACGTGACCCGAGCCGGCACCGATCCGCCCACGCGCCTGATCGCCACATCCGTACCGGTCATCCGCGTGGGCGATCGAGACGGCCTCGGCGGGGAGCGCTCACTGCAGGTCCTCCTCGGCGTCGACGCGGCCACGGCGGCGTCGATCGCCGGAGCCGGGCACACCGGGGACCTCGACCTCGTGCGGGTCGCCCGGTGATCCCTCGCATCGCCACCGTCCTCTCCGCCCGCGACTGGGAGTCCCGACTCGTGGCCCATGCGCGGGAGACGGCCGCGGTGCGGCTCGTGCTGCGCGCCTACCGGCCGGCCGACGTCGAGGGACGCACCGGCGACCTCGACGCCGTCGTCGCCGGCGCCGAGACCTCATGGGTCACCCCCGCGCGCATCGGGGCCTGGCGGCGATCCGGGATACGCGTGGTGGGCATCCACCCCGCCGGCGACCGTCCCGCCCGCGACCGGCTCGTCGCCGCCGGCGCCGACGACGTGCTCGCCGACGACACACCGTCGGAGGGCATCACGCGTGCCGTACGCCTGCTCGATCCGCCGGCCGCTCCGACGGGACCGCCCCGTGGTCGGGTGACGGCCGTCGTGGGGCCCCGCGGCGCACCGGGACGCACCGAGATCGCCTTCGGGCTGGCCACCGCCTTCAGCGACACGCACGACACCCTGCTCGTCGACCTCGACCTGGAAGCCCCCGCCCTCGCCGTCCGCCTCGGACTGGCGCCACGTCCCGACGTCCTCGACGCCTCCGACGGCGTCCATGCCACCGGAACCCTCGAGGACACCGCCCTCCGGGGCCGAAACCGGCTGTCCGTCCTCGTCGCGTCCCACCGGCCCGACCAGCCCGGTCTGCGCCCGGAGGCCGCCGACGACCTGCTGACGGCTGCGGCGGCCCGATTCGAGCGCGTCGTCGTCGACGCCGGCATCACCTCGGACCCGGTGGGCGCCGACGACGTCGTGCTCGTCGCCGACGCCAGCCCCACGGGCATCGTGCGGGCGGCCCACATGACCGACGCCTGGACCGGACCCCGGCCGACCCTCGTCCTGAACCGCGTCCCGCGTGAGGACGCGGCCGACGTCGTGACGGCGGTGCGCCGGTGGACCGGGCTGGATCCTGCGGCGGTGGTCCTCGACGACGCTCGCATTCGCGATCGGGCCCGCCGCGCCGGGCCACCCGCCCGGTCGCTCGCCCGCATGGCCGAGCGGATGGCGGTCTCGGCGTGAACCCGGCGCTCGGATTCGTCGGCGACCTCCTCGCCGACCCCGACGTCGAGGAGATCATCGTGCTGGGGGGTCAGCGGACCTTCGTCGTCCGTCACGGGGTGAAGGAGCTGGTCCCCGACGTGGCCGACACGGACCGTGTCCGAAGGATGGTCGACGCCCTGCTCGCCGGGACCGGCCGGCGGCTCGACCTCGCCGACCCGATCGTCTCCGCACAGTTGTCCGACGGGAGCCGCGTCCACGTCACGGGACCGCCCGTGACGCATCCCGACCGACTCAACATCATGATCCGGAAGTTCGTGGTCCGCGACGCCGACCTCCGCCACCTCGTCGAGCGCGGCACGCTCACCCCGCCGGCGGCGCACCTGTTGGCCCGGGCCGTCGCCGACGACGCCACGATCCTCGTCGCCGGGGCTCCGGGAGCCGGCAAGACCACCCTCGTGTCCTGCCTGCTGGCCGAGGTCGCCCCCGAACGCCGTGTCGTCACGTGCGAGGAGGTGTTCGAACTCGCCGTCGACCTTCCGGACGTGACGAGCATGCAGACACGCGAACGCGGGCTCGACGGCGGCGGAGCCATCACGCTCCGCGACCTCGTCCGGTCGTCCCTCCGCCAACGCCCCGACCGCATCGTGGTGGGAGAGGTGCGGGGTCCCGAGGCCCTCGACCTGCTCCTCGCGCTGAACGCCGGGTGTTCTGGGATGGCGACCGTGCACGCCAACTCCTGCGCCGACGCGGTCGAGAAGCTCGTCGGATACTGCGTGCTCGCCGGCGAGAACGTCGCGATCCCCTTCGTCCGGCGGGCGGTCGCCACGGCACTGGACCTCGTCGTCTTCATGGAGCGCACGCCGGACGGCCGGCGCGTGCGCGAGATCGTCCGCATCGGGGGGTCCGTGGAGGACGACGTCGTGGTGATCGAGCCGGAGGTCGTCGCGTGCGCCTGATCGCCGTCGTCGTCACCGGCATGGCGGCGTGGGCCCTGTCCGGCGCCGCGCTCGGACCACGGGTGCCACCGGTCCGTCCCCGTCGGGTGGGCGCGGCGCTCGGCGCCGCGCTCGGTGCCGGGGGGCTGGCGTCGAGCCTGGCGCCCCCCTCCGTGGCCCTCGTGGCCGCCGCTGCCGGCAGCGGGGTGCCCGGCGCGGCCCTGCGGGCGATCGAACGGCGGGAGCGCCACCGGCGGGCCGAGGCCTGGCCCGACCTCCTCGCCACGGTCCGTTCGCGCCTCGCGGCCGGCGACGACCTCGCCTCGGCCGTGATCGCGGGCGCCCGAGGACCCCTGGCGCCGCTGGCCGAGGCGGTCGAACGGGGGCGACGCAGCGGGACCGACCTCGAGCGATCCCTCGACGACCTCCGTGACGCCTGGGCCGATCCCGTCGCCGACCGGGTCGTGGTCACCCTCGGAGCCGCGGCCCGGGCCGGCGGATCCCGGGTGGCCGACCTCGTCGCAGCCCTCGGCGAGTCCGTCGCCGACGAGCTCCGGCTGCGCCGCACCCACGAGGCCGAGACCACCCAGCAGCGGCTCACCGCCGCCGTGGCCCTCGCCGCCCCGTGGGTGCTCCTCGCCTTCACGATCGCCACCAACCCCCAGGCGGCGTCCGCCTTCGCCCGCCCCGCCGGCACGCTCGTCGTGGGGGTCGGTGGCGTCGCCACCGCCCTCGGTGCCGTGCTCACCCGCCGGACGCTCACCCTGTCGGAACCGGAGCGGGTGTTCCGGTGACGATCGCCGCCGCCCTCGTCGCCGCCGGCGCCGCGGTCTTCCTGCTCGTACCGTCCCCGCCCGCACCCCTCGAGCGGCGCGTCGGTCAACAGCTGGCACCCGACGAGCCCGAAGCGCCCGGACGGCGGCGCCCCCCGGCCGCAGCGCTCGGGGCGGCGATCGGCCTCGTCGCCGCCATCGGCGTCCCCCTCGTCGTCGGCACGCCGCCCCGCGTGCCCCTCGCCGCGGTGGGCGCCGGGCTCGGCGCATGGATGGGCTGGGCCCGGCGACGGAGCGAGCGCGATCGTCGTGCCCGACGGGAGACCGCGTCGGTCCCCACCGTCGCCGACGCCCTCGCCCTCCACGTGCTCGCCGGCGACGGCGTGGTGGACGCCATCGACCGCTGCTCCCGCTCGATGCGCGGCGAGGTGGTCGACGCCCTCGCCGCCGCGGCGGCCGCCGACGACGCACTGCCCGTCGCCCTCCTGCGTCGCGGGTCGGAGGCGGCGTCGTCGCACGCCGCCCGCCTCTACGAGGTCCTCGCCCACGCCCACACGTCCGGCGGCCGTCTCGCCGACACACTGACCCGGCTGGCGACCGACGTACGCGCCGCGATCGCCCGGGACCTGACGGCCGAGGGGGGCCGGCGGGCCCTCGCCGGCTACGGACCGATCCTCGCCCTCATGGTCCCCACCACGCTCCTCTTCCTCATGTACCCCACCGTCGTCGGACTCACGTCGCTCTCGTGAAAGGAGCAGCCCATGCACCCGATCCCGACCCTGATGACGCTCGCCGTCGTCTCGACCATCAGCCGCCTGCGCCGCGACGAACGCGGTGTCACGACGGTCGAGTGGCTCGGCATGGCGGCCGTCGTCGTCATCGTCGTCGCCTTCCTGCTGCCACAGGTCCGCTCCGCAGCCGCAGACATGTGGGACGCGATCGCCGACGAGCTCGATGGCCTCTTCGGCTGACGCAGGACCGGGGATCGGCCCTCGTCGACGGGCTGGCGGGGATGGCCGTCGCCTTCGTCCTCCTGGGTCTCCTCGTCCAGGTCGTCGGGCTCGTCGCCGCTCGCCACCGGGCCTCCTCGGTGGCGGCGGCCGCCGCCCTCGACGCGTCGCTGCCGGGCGCCGACCCGGCCGTCGTGGCGTCGGAGGCGGCGGCCCTCGTGCGGGACTCGATGGCAGGGGCCAGGTCGGTGTCGGGTCGGGCGACCACCACCGCCGAGTCCGTCACGGTCTCGATCCGCTTCCGCTGGGTGCCCCCGGGTCCGGACTGGGTGCCCGTCTGGGTCGGGGCGTCGGCCACCGCCACCCGCGTCCGGGCACCGTGACCGGGGACCGCGGGGCGGCCGTGCTCGAATCGACCCTGCTGGGCAGCACGATCGCCGCCGTCGTCCTCGTCGTCGCCGTGTCCGCAGTTCGGGTCCAGGCGGCCGGCGACCTCGCCCAGGAGACCGCCCGGGTCGCCGCCGACCACGCGGCCCGATGGGGAGACGCCGCCGACGCCGAGGCGATCGCCCGACGTCTGGTCCCCGACGGGGAGGTGACGGCGCACCGCCGCGACGGCACGATCGTCGTGGCGGTCCGGATCACCGTGCCGCTGCTCGGTGGGCGCGGCGCCGTCACCGTGACCGGGAGGGCGGAGGCCACCGTCGCCCCCCACCGGAGCCGCCGATGACCGATCGGGGCTCCACCACGCCCATGCTGGCCGTCCTCCTCTTCGGCGGAGCCCTCCTCGTCGGCGTGACGATCGATCTCGGCGGCCTCTCGTCCGTCTGGCTCGAGGCCCGCCGGGCCGCCCGGGCGGGGGCCGAGGCGGGCGCGGCCGTGGTCCGCTCCGACGCACTCGATCGCAGTGAGCTCGTCGTCGAGGTCGAAGCGGCTGCTGAGGTGGCGCGTCGAGCCGCCCTCCGGTCCCGGCCGCGTCCCGGCCGCCTCGTGTCCGTCGAGGCCCGCGCCGATCGCGTCTGCGTCGAGGTCCGCCAGACCTTCCGGCCCGGAGCGGCTCGCGTCGTGGGGGCGACGCCGGTCACGGCGTCCGCCACGGCCTGTGCCTCGCCGGCCTCCGGCTGATCCGGGCTCGGTAGCATCGAGCCCCCAGCCGATCGCGGAGGGCCATGAAGGGCGACATCATCATCGTCGAGGACCACCACCGGGAAGCGGGTCGCGCCATCGCCGCCCGGCTCTCCGACGAGATCCGCGGCCGAGACCGCCGCTCGACCATCACGGTGGCCGGCGAGTCGGGGAGCGGAAAGTCCGAGACGGCGACGGCGATCGCCGAGGAGCTCGGCGCCCTCGGCATCGACGCCGTGGTGCTCCAGCAGGACGACTACTTCGTCCACCCGCCGAAGACGAACGATCGCACCCGTCGCGAGGACATCGGCTGGGTGGGCCCCCAGGAGGTCCGTCTCGACCTCCTCGACGAGCACCTCGAGGCCGCCCGCTCCGGGGCCGACACCATCACGAAGCCCCTCGTCATCTACGAGGAGGACCGCACCGTCGAGGAGACCGTCGACCTCTCCGACGCCGACGTCGTCGTCGCCGAGGGCACGTACACGTCGCTGCTGGAGCACGTCGATGCGCGGGTGTTCATCGCCCGCAACCGGCTCGAGACCATGGAGCATCGGCGCAAGCGCGGGCGGGAGGAGTACGACCCCTTCATCGAAGAGGTCCTCGAGATCGAACACGAGATCATCTCCCAGCACCTCGAGCGTGCCGACGTCGTGATCTCCCGCGACTACGACGTCGCCTTCGTCGGCGGCTGAATGACCGGCCGCGTGGTGTCGGCCGAGGCTCGCGACGCCTTCGCCGACGGACGCGCCTCCTTCGTCCCCGGGCTCAAGCCCGACGACGCCGTCGCATTGCCCGTGGGCGATGCCCTCGACCTCCTCCGCGCCCGGCTGGGCGACCGGGTCGTCGACCTCGCGCTCTCCCCCGAGACCACCGATCCCGCCGTCCCCGCAGGCGACCTCCCCGCCGAGCTGCGGGGGCCGAGGGTCGGGGAGCCCGACGGGTCCTGGCTGCGCCGGTCGAACATGGTCGGCGTCAACGTGCGCACGATCCACTCGTTCTTCAACGTGGTGAAGTACGCCCTCACGCTCCCGGCGTCGCTCGACGCGATCCACCTCCTCCCGATCTGGGAGCCCGGCGTCGTCATGAGCCTCTACGGCCCGGCCTCCTGGCGGATCAACGACGAGTTCGCCGGTACGGAGCTCCCTACGCTCGCGCCGCACCTCGACACCCCCGAGCGGCAGCTCCGGGCCACCGTCAACCTGCTCCACGCGCTGGGGATGAGCGTGGGGATGGACGTGATCCCCCACACGGACCGGTTCTCCGAGGCGGTGATGGCCCAGCCGCGGCACTTCGAATGGCTGCGCCGGGAGGGGTCCGAGATCGTCGACCACCGCGAGCACCTGCACGAGGAGGTGGAGCGTTCGGTCCTCGGCTGGCTGGCGGCGGAGGGCGACGCGACCGCCGATCCCGGTCTCGCCCGGGATCCCGAGGGGTTCTTCGGGCCCGATGTCGCCGAGGAGCGCCGCCTGGGGGTCCTCTTCGGCCCGCCCGAGGACCGCCGGCGTCGTACCGACCGCCGCGTGGACCTCGTACGCCACGTCCGGCGGGAGGGGTTCGAGCCGGTGCCGGCCACGATGGGCGTCCCCTTCCGGGGCCTGGCGGTGGACCCCGACCCTGCCGCCGTCGTCGTCGACCGCCACGGGCTGGAGTGGCGGGACTACGTCATCACCCGTCCCGAGGCGATGTCGCGGGTCTTCGGGCCCCTCGCCCGCTACAAGCTCTACGGGCGGCTCGACGACAACCGGGACTGGGCCATCGACTTCGACCGGCCTCGCCCCGAGGTGTGGGACTACGTGAGCGGCCACTACCTGGACGTACAGCGGTCCTACGGGTTCGACTTCATGCGCGGCGACATGTCCCACGTGCAGATGCGCCCCGACGGTGTGCCCGACGTCGTCGACCGGTACTACGACGTCCTCGGGACCGTCAAGGAGGACATCCGGTCCGCGGGCGCACCCCACTTCGGATACTTCGCCGAGACCTTCCTGCCGCCCCGGGACGTCTTCGGATACGGCGAGGAGCTCGACCATCTGGAGGCCTCCCGCGCCGACGCCACGCTCGGGGACCTGCAGTCCACGGTCACGGGCTCACGGGCGTTCATGGAGCGGTTCCGGATCTACCTGGACGAGCTCGCCGTGCGCACCTGCGCCCCCGCCTTCACCGTGATGACCGCCGACAAGGACGACCCGCGCTTCGACGAGTTCTACGTCGCCGGCAACGAGGCCCGAGCCTTCACGGCGACGTTCCTGACCGACATGCCCTCCTACGTGGGCCTGGGATTCGAGGTCCGGGACGTCCATCACGAGCCCGTCGAGAACGAGCGATACACGAAGCTCTTCGTGTTCCACGAGCTCGGCGAGTCGAACGTGTACCCCTCCAAGGCGAGGACCGGCGAGTACGTGTGGGGGAGGAACGATCGGCTCTTCGAGGCCATCACCGACCTGCGGCGCTATGGAGACGAGGTGCTGGAGGGCATCGCCGCCCTGCCGGTGCGCTGGCTGATCGCCCCGGACCCGACAGCCGACCGGCCGGTCGTCGCCTGGACCCACGATCCGCCCTCGCTCGTGTTCGTGGTCAACTTCTCGGCCTCGCGCGACTGGCCGTACTTCGGGATCCCCGGGCTCCGGGACGTCGGCGGCCCCGGCGTCCGCCTCGTGAGCGAGTTCTCCCTCCCCGCCGACGTCCCCGACGACCAGCGCGTCGCGCACTGGAACGGACACCAGTTCACCGTCCGGGGCCTCCCCGCCGGAGGCGTGCGGGCCTACCGGATCACGTCGGCGGCGCCGTCGTCCTCCTGACGACGAGTTCGGTCGGCAGCTCCACCGACGTCGCCTCGCCCGCCGTGCCGTCGAGCGCCGAGACGAGCATCTCCGCCGCCCGCGAGCCGGTCTCGTACAGGGGCTGGCGAACGGTCGTGAGACCGAGGTGCCGGGCGACGTCGACGTCGTCGTACCCGACCACCGACAGCTCGCCGGGGACGGAGACGCCGGCGTCGTGCGCGGCCTCCAGCACGCCGAACGCCTGCCAGTCGGAGGCGGCGAACACCGCGGTCGGTGGTTCGTCGAGCTCGAGCAGCTGGCTCGTGAACCGGTGGGCCATGTGGCGACCGTGCTCGCCGGCCACCTCGTACTCCTCGACCAGGGGCAGGCCCGCCGACGCCATGGCGCGGCGGTGTCCGGTGAATCGGTCGCGGCTGGAGGTGAACCCGAAGGGATCGTCGGTGCGGTCGCCGACGAAGGCGATGCGTTCGTGGCCGAGTTCGATCAGGTGGCGGGTCGCCGCCGCTCCGCCCGCCTCGTCGTCGGTCCACACGCTCGACAGGCCCTCGACGCGGCGGTCCACGAACACCACCGGCACCGCCGCCTCGGCGAGGGCCTTCACGACGTCGTCGGACGGTGCCAGGGAGATGATGAGCACGCCGGCGCGATCGGTCCGGGTGGCCAGCTCGAACCGGCGGTCGCGCTGTTCGGGCGTGTGCACGTCGTAGAGGACCAGGTCGTAGTCCGACTCGCCGATCACGTCGGCGACGCCTCGCAGACGCTGCACCACGGAGGCCCTCGTGAAGAAGGGGACGATGGCGGCGATCGTCGTCGACCGACCGAGGGACAGTGCTCGAGCCAGCGAGGACGGGCGATAGCCGATCTCGTCGATCACGCGTTGGACCCGCTCGCGGGTGGCGTCGGAGACGAGCGGGCTGCCGTTGAGCACCCGCGACACCGTGCCGACGCCCACGCCCGCCCGGCGTGCCACGTCCTGGATCGTTGCCACGTCCGTCGGCCTCCCGTCCGAGGATCGAAGCGGCTGGAACCCCTTCCAGCCCTCACCCTCAACCTACCGACGTCGCCCGGTGGTCGCCAACTACCGTCGACGCCCGTGGACCGACACCACCGCCGCCCCCTCGACGAGCGCTTCCGGCGCTTCGCCCACCACGTCGCCGAGTCGCCCCGCTACCGCCGGATCTGCCTGACCGTCGCCGACGACGCCGACCTCCTGGCCGTGTGCGACGCTGCACCGGCCACCCAGCCCGTTCCCAACCTGCTGCTCGCTGCGGTCCACGACCTCCTCCTCGAGGGGATCGATCACCCCCTGGCGGCCTGGTACCCGACGGTCGGAGGCACGCGCGGCCCCGACGGTGTCGAGGCGCCCTTCCGGGACGCGGTGCTCGCCCATCGGGACCGGGTGCGCGCCGTGCTCGCCACCCGGACGGTGCAGACGAACGAGGTCCGCCGAAGCGTCGGGTGGTACGCCGCGCTGGCGCCGCTCCGACGACCGCTCGCCCTGGTCGAGGTCGGGGCGAGCGGCGGGCTCAACCTGCGCTGGGACCGGTACGGGTACCGCTTCGGCGCGATCGCCGCCGGGGATCCCGACGCCGGCCTCGTCCTCACGACCGGCGTGCGGGGCGCACATCCCCCGGTGCCCCCGTCACCGCCTCCGGTGGTGTTCCGCCGCGGCATCGACCGGGCTCCCGTCGACGTCTCGGATCCAGCCGGGGCGCGATGGCTCCGCGCCCTGGTGTGGCCCGAACAGACCGACCGCATGGAACGCCTCGACCTCGCCCTGGACGCCGCCCGGTCGGAGCCCGTCCGAATCGACGCCGGCGACGCCCTCGATCTCGTCGGTGCGGCGGTCGCCGAGGCGCCGGAGGAGGCCGACCTCGTCGTGATGCACTCCTTCGTGCTCAACCAGACGACCACGACGTGGCGCGAGGCCTTCGCCTCGACCCTCGACGACATCGGCCTGCACCGCCCCGTCCACCGGGCGTCGATCGAGTGGCTGGAGCCGGACGACGGGCCGATGCTCGACCTGACCCTGCACCACGGGGGCGAGCGGCGCCGGACCCGACTCGCTGCGATCCACCATCACGGCGCCTGGATCGCCTGGCGCTAGGCGTCCACCCGGCGTCGACGGCCCCGACGACTCCCCGACGACTCCCGGGGATCCCATCCAAAGGTGCGAACGGCGAGGACCACCCCGATCACGCCCCACAGCACCATCACGCCGAGGTGGCCCCACCGGAATCCGGCATCCGTGGTGAAGGGGCTGAACGCGTCCTGGAACGCGCGCACGAAGTGCTTCAGGGGGAAGATGTCGCCGACGACGTCGAGCCACGCGGGTGGGTCCTCGATCGCGAGGAAGACGTCGGACACGAAGGCGAGGGGGAGGATCGTGGCGTTGGCCACCGCCGGGGCACTGTCGCCGTTCGGCGCCAGACCGGCGACGGCCAGACCGAGGGCGGCGAAGGCCGCAGCGCCGACGGCGAACGTGAGGGCCGCGGCAGGGAGGGTCGAAAAGGAGACCTGGACGTCGAAGGCCAGCGCGCCCACCGACATCATCACGACCACGCCGATCAGGGCGATCCACACCGCCGAGCCCACGCGGCCGGCGAGGTACATCCACGGCGGCAGCGGCGTGCCCACGAAGCGCTTGAGGATGCCCTGGTCGCGGGCGATGGCGGTCCCGACCGCCAGGTTCGTGTAGGTGGCCGATGCGGCGGCGAAGACGGCGAGGCCCGGGGCATAGAACTGCGCCACGCTGAAGACACCGCGGTCGCCGAGGTCGATGTCCCCTTGGTCGCCGAAGAGCACGCTGAAGAGCAGGAGGAAGAAGAGCGGGAAGAAGAGGGTGAAGAAGGCGGCCACCGGGGTCCGCCAGAACACCCTGTTCTGATACCGGATCTGGTCCCCGACGAGCAGTGGCGCCGGCGTTCGTTCAGCCATCGGCGTCCTCGGTGAGCTCCAGGTACACGTCCTCGAGGGAGGGACGGGTCACCTCGAGGCCCACGAGTTCGATCCCCTGCTCCACCGCCCAGCCGCTGAGCCGGTGGACCGTCTCGGTCGGCGCCGTCGCCGTGATCTCGTACCGCCCGGAGCCGGCCTCGACGGCGCCGATGCCGGCGGGGAGGTCGCCGGGGCCGAGCCCCGCAGGCAGTCCGAACCGGACCAGCGAAGCGGCATCGGCGCGTCCGCCCAGCGTGTCGGGCGTGCCTTCGGCCACGATGCGGCCCCGGGCGATCACCGCCACCCGATCGGCGAGGGCCTGCGCCTCGTCCATGTAGTGGGTGGTGAGCAGGATCGTCGTCCCGAGGGATCGCAGGTTGTCGATCGTGCTCCAGGATCGGCGACGCGCCGAGGGGTCGAAGCCGGTCGTCGGCTCGTCGAGGAAGATCAGGTCGGGCCGGCCGACGATGCCCAGGGCGAGGTCGAGGCGGCGCTGCTGGCCCCCCGAGTAGGTCTTCACCCGATCGTCGGCCTTCTCGGTCAGCTCGACGATCTCCAGCACCTCGTCGACGCCGCGGGGATCGGGGTACATCGGAGCGAACAACTCCACGGTCTCCCGGGCGGTGAGCTCGCCCTCGATGCCCGACGACTGGAGCACGATGCCGATCCGCTCCCGGAAGGCTCGCCCCCCCGACTCGGGATCGACACCCAGCACCCTGACGCCGCCGCCGTCACGGCGGCGGTGCCCCTCGAGGATCTCCACGGTGGTCGTCTTGCCGGCGCCATTGGGACCGAGGAGGGCGAAGACCTCCCCCTCGGAGACCTCGAACGAGATCCCGTCGACGGCCGGCGTCCCGGCGTAGTGTTTCTCGAGCCCGGTGACCTCGATGGCGGCCATCGGCGGCAGCCTAGGAGCCTCCCGCGCAGCGGTAGGGTCGGCCCATGCGTTTCGGAGCCTTCACCCCCCAAGGATGGCGCCACGACCTCGTCGGGGTGCCCGTCGACCAGCACTGGCCCACGATGCTCGGCATCGCCGAGGACGTCGAACGACTCGGATACGAGTCGGTCTGGGTCTACGACCACTTCCACCCCGTCCCCAAGCCCACCCAGGAGCCCGTCTACGAGGCGTGGACCCTCATGGCGGCGCTCGCCGCGGCCACCGACACCGTCCGCATCGGGCAGATGTGCACGTCGAACTCCTATCGCCAGCCCTCCTATCTGGCGAAGGTGGCGGCCTCGATCGACGTGATCTCGGGCGGTCGCCTCGAGATGGGGATCGGTGCGGGCTGGTACGAGCACGAGTACGACGGGTACGGCTATCCCTTCCCGAAGCCGTCCGTCCGCATCGGCCAGCTGCGCGAGGGCGTCGAGATCATGCGACGCATGTGGACGGAGGACGAGGTCGACTACGAGGGGGACCACTACACGCTCCGTGGCGCCCTGTGCCGGCCCAAGCCGCTCCAGGACCCGATGATCCCGGTCTGGGTCGCGGGCGGCGGCGAGCAGCTCACGCTGAACGTGGCCGCCCGGTACGCCGACTACACGAACTTCGGATCCACGCTCGACGAGTTCCGGCACAAGAGCGAGGTCCTGGCGGGCCACTGCGACGACGTCGGGCGGGACTACGAGGAGATCACCCGGACGACGAACTTCAACATCGCCATCGGCGAGACCGACGCCGACGTCCGGCGCCGGCTCGAGTGGTACAAGGAGCACTTCTCGCCGGTCGTCGACCGGGTCGACGCGATGGTCGAACGGAACTACCTGAAGGGCGGCGGCATGGCCGGGACGCCCGAGCAGCTCGTCGAGCGGCTGAAGGAGTGGGAGGAGGCGGGGATGGGCTACGCCATCCTGTACTTCCAGGAGGCGGCATACGACCGGTCGGGACTCGAGCTGTTCGCCGAACAGGTCCTCCCGCACCTCACCTAGGTCCGCCCATGGCCGACTGGTATCTCGGAGGCATGGTCGACCCGGCCACGGGTGAACCCACCAACGAGCGCCTCGACGAGTTCGACGCCGACGACCTCACCACGCACGGCGTGATCGTCGGCATGACGGGGTCCGGCAAGACCGGGCTCGGGGTGATCCTCCTCGAGGAGGCGCTGCGCTCGGGAGTCCCCACGATCGTCGTCGACCCGAAGGGCGACATGACGAACCTGCTCCTCACGTTCCCGGACCTCGCCCCCGCCGACTTCCGCCCGTGGATCGACGAGGCCCGGGCACGGCGGGACGGCGTCGATCCCGACGAGGCCGCCGAACGGACGGCAGATCTCTGGCGGGAGGGACTCGCCGGGTGGGACCTCGGGGGGGACGACATCGAGCGGCTCCGATCGGGTGCCGGGTTCCACGTCTACACCCCCGGGTCGGGCGCCGGCATCCCCCTCGACGTCATCGGGTCGCTCGCCGCACCGGACCTGGACTGGGAGACGGACGCCGAGGTGGGCGCCGACGAGATCGAGGGGTTCGTGACCGGGCTCCTCTCCCTCGTGGGCATCGAGGCCGACCCGCTGGCGAGCCGGGAACACATCCTGCTCTCGAACCTGCTGCAGGCGGCCTGGAGCTCCGGTGAGGACCTCACCCTGGAGACGCTCATCGGCCGGGTCCACCGGCCGCCCTTCCGCACGCTGGGTGTCTTCGAGCTCGACACCTTCTTCCCCGAGAAGGACCGGCTCGCCCTGGCCATGCAACTGAACGCCCTCGTGGCGTCGCCCTCGTTCGAGACGTGGCGCAGCGGCGTGCCCCTCGATCCCGAGCGCCTCCTCTGGGACGACGACGGGACCCCGCAGGCGTCGATCGTCTACCTCGCCCACCTCTCCGACGACGAGCGGCAGTTCGTCGTGTCCCTCCTGATGGCGAAGCTCGTGACCTGGATGCGCAGCCAGCCCGGCTCCAGCGAACTCCGGGCGCTCGTGTACATGGACGAGGTCTTCGGCTTCGTGCCCCCGACGGCCATGCCCCCCGCCAAGAAGCCCATCCTCACCATCCTCAAGCAGGCCCGGGCCTTCGGCGTCGGCATGGTCCTCTCCACGCAGAATCCGGTGGACCTCGACTACAAGGCCATGTCGAACGCCGGGACCTGGGCGGTGGGCCGCCTGCAGACCGAGCGGGACAAGGCCCGCATCCTCGAGGCCCTCGAGACCGCCAGCGGCGAGGCCGACGTCGCCGAACTCGATCGCATCGTCTCTGGGCTCGGGAAACGACGGTTCCTCCTCCACTCCACGCGCGAGTCGCGGCCCGTCGTGTTCGGGACCCGCTGGGCGATGTCGTACCTGCGCGGTCCGCTCACACGCGACGAGGTGGCACGGCTCACCGCCGACGACCCGCTGCGAGGCTCGTCCGACTCCGCCTCGTCGTCGACGGAGACGCCGAGGCCCCCCGCCGACGACGAGACGCCCCTCGCTCCCGAGGTGGCCGACGGCGTCCCCGTGTACCACCTCCACCCCGGAGCCTCCTGGGCCGCGGCCGTCGCCGCCTCCGCCGACGGGACGCGGTACGAGGCGGCCGCCGCCGTCCGGGTCCGCATGACGTTCGACGATCGCTACGCCGACGTCGACCACGACGAGGAGTGGGAGGCGATCCTCCATCCGATCGACACGGATCCGTCGTCGGCCGTCGCCGTCGACTACGACGAACGCGACTTCCTGGAGGCGCCCCCCGGCGGCGCCACCTATGCCGTCCCCGACGCCCCCATCGACACGAAGGGGTTCTTCGACGACCTGGAGCGGTCGGTGCGCGACCACGTGTACCGGAACCGTTCGGTGAAGGTGATGAAGAACCCGTCGCTCAAGCTCTACTCCCGGGTCGGTGAGTCGCCGGAGGACTTCCTCGCCCGCTGCCGGGCGGTCGCCGAGGACCACGCCGACGAGGACACCGCGAAGCTCCGGGACCGCTTCGAGGGCGAGATCGACACCGTCCGGGACCGCATCGAGCGGTACCGGCTCGACGTCGACGAGAGGCGGCTCGACCTCGAGACGCGCCGTCACGAAGAGATGGCCTCGGGCGCCGGGGACCTCATCGGGATCCTGCTCGGCGGCAAGCGCCGAACGAGCGGTCTCTCGAAGGCGGCGTCGAAGCGGTCTCAGGTCCGCAAGGCCGAGCAGCGGCTCGAGTCCGCCGAGTCGAAGCTGTCGGCGGAGATGCGCGACCTCGTGGAGCTGGAGGACGAGCTCGCCGAGGACATCCTCGCCATCGACGCCGAGTGGTCCGAGAAGGCCGAGGACGTCGAGGTCGTCGAGATCGGGCTCGAGAAGTCCGACGTGTCCGTCGACGAGGTCGCCCTCGTCTGGATCCCCACCTAGGAGAGCAGCAGCTTCTCGAGGCGTCGCGAGGCGATCGCCACCCCGGTGAGCCCCATGCCCACGAGGAAGGCGGCGTGGCCCAGCATGGTCCACTCGAGGATCCCGACGGTGAAGCCGCGGATGAGCTCCACCCCGTGATAGAGCGGGGAGATCCGGGTGATCACCTGGAACGCCTCGGGATACACCTCCAGGGGGTAGAAGGTGGCCGAGAACAGGAACAGCGGCAACTGGACGAGCGTGACGAGGTCGAAGTCCTGCCACGAGTTCATGAAGGTGGTCGCCGCCATCCCGACGGAGGCGAAGGCGAAGCCGATCAGCACCGCCACCGGCAGCGCCATCATCCCCCAGGGTGACGCCATCAGGCCCATGACGGCCATCACGACGAGGAAGGCGGCGGCGTAGGCGGCGCCGCGCATGAGCGACCAGGTGATCTCGCCGACCGCGACGTCCCCCGGACGCATCGGGGTCGAGAGGATCGCGTCGTAGACCTTCCCGTACTTGAGCTTGAAGAAGATGTTGAAGGTCGACTCGAGGATCGCCCCGTTCATGGCCGCGGCACCGAGCAGCGCCGGCGCCACGAAGACGTCGTAGGGCACGAGGACGCCGTCGGGTCCCGGCACCTCCCCGATGAGGGCGCCGAGGCCGATCCCGATGGAGAAGAGGTAGAAGAACGGCTCGAAGAAGCCCGAGAAGATGATCATCCAGGCCCGGCGGTAGACGAGGAAGTTCCGCTCGAGGAGCTTCGTCGCCCCGCCGCCCACGAGGGCCGGGGGCACGACACGGGCCGAGAGCGTGCGCGAGGTCACGACACCAGCCTCCTCCGCATCACCCGGATGGCGAGCATCGTGCCCGCCGCGGCGAACACCACGAGGTAGAGGACGCTCCACGCGGGCGCCACCACGAAGGGGACCTCGCCGAGCGCGAGACCCCGGCACAGGCTGACGCCGTGGAAGAGCGGCGTCGCGTACGCCACCGGCTCCAGGTAGTCCGGGAGCTGGGAGATCGGGAAGAAGGTCCCCGAGAAGAGGAACATCGGGAGGATGGCGAACCGGAAGAGGGCCGACAGCCCGGTCGCGTCCTCGAGGTTGGCCGTGTAGGCCGTGACGGCCGCTGCGATGGCGGCCCCGGTGAGCACCGCGGGCGGCACCGACAGCAGTCCCTCGACCACCGTGGTGGCGCCGAAGGCCGTCATGACCGCGGCGTAGACGACGGTGACGAAGACCAGGCGAATCGTCACCCATCCGAGCTGGCCGATCACGAGGTCGGGGAGGGAGATCGGCGTGGCCAGGGTCGCCTCGTAGGTCTTGCGCCACTTGATGCCGGCCATCACCGGGTACGACGCGTCGCCGGCACCGGTCTGCATCGCCGTCGCCGCCAGCAGCCCCGGGGCGAGGAACGTGAGGTAGGGAAGATCGAGGGAGGCGGTCCCGCCGCCGTCGTCGACGAGCGTCCCGAGCCCCACCCCCATCGCCAGGAGGAAGAGGACGGGGTTCATGAACGTCGAGATGACGCTCCCCCGCCACGTGCCCCGGTAGACGCGGGCTCCGGCCTCGGTGACGCGCAATGCCCGGACGGTCATCAGTCCACCAGCGTCCGGCCGGTCAGCCGGAGGAACACGTCCTCGAGGCTGGAGCGGCGGGTCACCACGCCCTCGGGGTGGAGCCCGCGATCGAAGACCCCCGCCGTGGCGGCGTCGGCGTCGTCGGTGTAGAGCAGGACCCTGTCGGGGAGCTCCTCGATGCGCTTCGCCAGCCCGTCGAGCTTCGCCACGGCGTCGGGCTGCGCGTCGAGGGAGAACCGGAGCTCGAGGACCTCTCTCGTCGAGTGGGCGTCGATGAGCTCGCGGGGCGATCCCTCGGCGACGATGCTGCCCCGATCCATGATCACGAGCCGATCGCAGAGCTGCTCGGCCTCGTCCATGTAGTGGGTCGTGATGATCTGGGTCACGCCCTCCTGTTTGAGCCGGTAGAGCCGGTCCCACAGCAGGTGGCGGGCCTGGGGGTCGAGCCCCGTGGTCGGCTCGTCGAGGAGGAGCAGCTCCGGCTCGTTCACGAGGCCGCGTGCGATGATGAGGCGTCGCTTCATCCCGCCCGACAGGGGCTCGACCCGGCTGCCCCGTCGCTCCTCCAGCTGCGCGAACTCGAGCAGCTCGTCGATCCGCTCGTCGATGACCTGCTTGGGGAGCCCGAAGTAGCGCCCGTAGATGAGCAGATTCTCGTAGACCGACAGCTCCTGGTCGAGGTTGTCGTCCTGGGGCACCACCCCCAGGCGTGCCCTGATCTCCGGTCCGTCCTCGGTCGGGTCCATGCCGAGCACCCGCAGCGTGCCCTCCGACGGCGGCGAGACCGCGCCGATCATCCGCATCGTCGAGGACTTGCCGGCGCCGTTGGGACCGAGGAACCCGAACACCTCGCCGGGGCGTACCTCGAAGTCGATGCCGTCGACGGCGGTGAAGTCGCCGAAGCGCTTGACGAGGCCGCGGGCCTCCACGAGGGGTGTGGTCATGGCCGGATAACGGTAGGCCGCCGACGGTCGGTACGTTCCACCCGATGAGCCAGGATCTCGGCTTCTTCGGGCCGTCGTCGACCACGTGGATGATCAACAAGGAGCTGACGGTCCTCTTCGGAGGCGTCCGGGCCCTGCTGCTCCACGCCGCCCATCCCCTCGTCGCCGCCGGGGCGCGACAGACCCACACGTACCGGAGGGACCCGTGGGCGCGGCTGCTGCGGACGCTGTCGCTCCAGCTGCTCCTCCCCTTCGGCACGAAGGAGGAGGCACAGCAGGCTGCCGACCGCATCAACCGGCTCCACACGGTCGTCAACGGCATCGATCCGGTCACCGGCGAGCACTACGACGCCCTCGACCACGACCTGCTGCTCTGGGTCCATGCCGCCCTCGAGGTGAGCACGGTGCTCTTCTACGAGCTGACGGTGCGGCCGCTCACCGACTGGCAGAAGGAGCGGTTCCACGAGGAGAACCTGAAAGCCGCCGAGCTCGTGCTGCTGCCGGCCGGAGCGGTGCCGCCGACGTATGCGGACATGGAGGCCTACGTCGACGAGATGATCGACTCCGACCGGTTGTTCGTGACCGACGTCGCCCGCGAGGTCGCCGACCTCATCCGGGGCGGCCCGGTGCCGTGGCACCTGAAGCCGGTCTGGGCATTCATCGCCTTCGCCGCGGTGGGGACGCTCCCCGAGCGGGTCCGCTCCCTGTATGGCTTCCGGTTCGGTCCCGTCCGCCGGGCACTGCTGCGGGTGAACTTCTGGATGCTCAAGCGGGCGCGCCCGTTCCTGCCGAAACGCTTCCGGTGGATCCTCCCCGCACAGGTCGCCGAGCGGCGCGCCGCGGGCGAGGACGTCCCGATGCCGCGGCCTTAGACCTCGAAGCCGAGCACCTCGGAGAGCTCGGCGAGGGCGTCGGCGGGGTCGTCGACCTTGATGGTGGTCATCCCCATCGCCCGCGCCGGCTTGAGGTTCGACCCGATGTCGTCGAGGAAGACGCAGTCGAAGGGCTCCACTCCCAGCCGGTCGCAGGCGAGGCGATAGATCCGGGGATCGGGCTTGCGCAGGCCGACCTCGTGCGACTCGACGAAGACGTCGAAGCGGTCGCGAAGCCCGTCCCAGGCGGCATCGTCGGCCCGCCAGTTGTTCGTGATGACACCCACCCGCAGCCCGCGGGCTTCGATGGCCTCCACCGCCTCGAGCATGCGGCGGCGGGGGCGGGTGGACTCGCCGATGGCGTCGAGCACGAGCGCGCCGTCGATCTCGGTCCCCGCGGCGCGGGTCTCTGCTGCGAAGGCAGCGGGGAACTCCGCAGTCGCCAGGTCCCCGCGCTCCAGACGAAAGAAGGCGCCGTCCTCCCCCGCCGACAGGATGTGATCGGCGATCGTCCCCTCCGGCAATCCGAGATGGCCCTCGAGGCGGGCGAAGCCGCCGAAGGGCGATCCGAGCACCACCCCGCCCAGGTCGAAGATGACCGCGCTGATCACGACGTCCTCCTGCGGTTTCGGGGACCGTACCCTGACGGCGTGATCGATGCCGTCATCGTCGGAGCCGGACCGAACGGACTCACTGCCGCCGCCCGGCTGGCCGCTGCTGGACGCCGTGTCCACGTGGTCGAGGCCGCCGGGGCCGTGGGCGGTGGCACCCGGACCGAGGAGCTCACGCTGCCCGGCGCCCGCCACGACGTCTGCTCGGCCATTCATCCCCTCGGGTTCGCCTCCCCCGCCTTCGACGAACTCGACCTCGAGCGGTTCGGTCTCGCCTGGATCCACCCGACGATCCCCCTCGCCCATCCCCTCGACGACGGCACGGCCGTCGCGCTCCACCACGATCTCGAGGAGACCGCCGTCGGATTGGGCGGCGACGGTGCCCGGTGGCGGTCGCTCGTCGGACCCCTCGTCGACCACTGGGACCGGATCCGACTCCTGGCCCTCTCTCCCGCCTGGCGGGCGGCCCGCCACCCGATCCACGGACTCCGCCTGGCGGTTCGATCCCTGCCGCCGGCCACGCTGGTGGCCCGGCGCTTCGACGGCGAACGGGCCCGGGCGCTGCTCGGCGGCCTGGCCGCCCATGCCATCGCGCCGCTGAACAGGCCGGGAACGGCCGGCGTCGCGCTCGTGCTCGCCGCGGCGGGCCAGGCAGGCGGCTGGCCGGTCGCCGCAGGCGGTTCGCAGGCGATCGCCGACGCCCTGGCTGCGCTGATCCGCGATGCCGGCGGCACCATCGAGACGGGCCGGACCGTGCGGTCGCTCGACGACCTCCCCGCCGCCCGCGCCGTCCTGTTGGACACCGCTCCGGGCGCGGCCGAGCGCATCGCCGGGGACCGCATGCCCGGTCGCATCCGGCGCCGGTATCGCCGCCACGCCCACGGTCCGGGCGCCTTCAAGCTCGACCTCCTCCTCGACGGCCCGGTCCCCTGGACGGCGGAGGCTCCCCGCCACGCAGGAACCGTGCACGTGGGCGGCGCCTTCGCCGAGATCGCGGACGCCGAACGACGGACGTGGCGCGGCGAGATGCCCGAGCGACCCTTCGTGCTCGTCGGCCAGCAGAGCCTCGCCGACCCGGAACGCACCCCCGACGACCGCCAGACGCTCTGGGCCTACTGCCACACGCCGGCGGGATGGCGGGGCGACGCCACCGAAGCGATCCTGAACCAGATCGAACGGTTCGCCCCGGGGACCCGGAATCGCATCCTCGCCTCCCACACCATGGGCCCGGCCGACCTCGAAGCGCACAACGCCAACTACGTCGGGGGTGACATCGCCGGGGGCCGGCTCACCCTGCGCAGCCTCCTCTTCCGGCCCCGCGTCGCCGTCGATCCCTACCGGGCGGGCGACGGCGTCTGGCTGTGCTCGGCGTCGACGCCGCCGGGCGCCGGCGTCCACGGGATGCCCGGCTGGCACGCCGCCGGATCGGTGCTGCGCCGCAGCTAGTGGTGTTCGTTGACCTGGACGGGGGTGCCGTCGGGGTCGTGGAGGACGACGCTCCGGCCGAAGGGCTGCCCCTCGATGGGGCCCGCGGCGCCGATGCCGTGGCCGTTGAGGCGCTCGAGGACGTTCTCCAGCGAGTCGGCGACGAGGGACAGCTCCACCCGCCCGCGCACCGGGAGACCGTCGACGTGGTGGATCCCGAGGGTCGCACCACCGAGGTCGAAGGACGTCCAGGAGTCCGACGAGTACGCGGGCTCGGCGCCGAGCACCGCGGCGTACCACTCGACGGCGCGGGCGACGTCGGTCGTGTACACGATCGGCTGCAGTCTCATTCGTCCCTCCACGTCGGTGGCTTCTCCCGGATCGAGCCGAACCCGAACCGGTCACAGAACTCCAGGAAGCGATCCCGCGGGACACCACCCCACGCCAGGTCCTCGACGGACTCGTCGATGGGCACGTCGGTGCGGAGGGTCGCCAGCTCCCGATAGAGCAGGGCGTCCTCCATTCCCTGGGACAGCACCTCGACGAGGCGCTCCGCGCCGCGCACCTTCGGCTTCCACGAGGCGGCGTCGAGGGGGATGTCCTCGAGGTGCGGGTACTCGGCGAGCACGAGGGACGACGACTTGGCCCCCCATCCCCGCAGCCCCGGGATGCCGTCGGCGCTGTCGCCGACGAGCGCCAGGTAGTCGGGAATGCTCTCGGGTGCGACGCCGAACTTCTCCCAGACGCCGCCCTCGTCGATGATCGCCCCCTTCCTCCGGTCGAATCCCACGACCTGTTCGCCGACGACGCACTGCGCGAGGTCCTTGTCGGGCGTCATCATCACGACCCGCTCCGCGTGGTCCGCGAATCGGGCGGCCGCCGTGGCGATGGCGTCGTCGGCCTCGAACTCGACCATCGACCACACCACGACGCCGATCGCCGCCATGCCCTCCTCGGCCAGGGGGAACTGCGACAGCAGGTTCGAGGGAACGCCTTCCTCGGTCTTGTAGCCGTCGAAACGGTCGTTCCGGAACGACCGGATCTCGGTGTCGAAGGCTGCGGCGAGGTGTGTGACCCCAGGATCCTCGAGGAGGGTGAGCGTGCTCTGGAGGAGGCCGTGGACGGCCCCGATCTCGTCGCCGTCGGGGGTCTTGCGGGGCGGCGCACCGAAGTAGTTGCGGAACAGTTCGTACGTGCCGTCCAGCAGATGCACCTGCATGAGCCCCGAGCGTAGAGGGCACGAAGGGATCCTGTCCGTCCACCATCGGTTCCCGAATCGCCGTCGGAAACGCCCGCCGATACGCTCGGCATCCCGATGGCACACGCGACCATGTCCGCACCCCAGCAGACCCGTCGATGGCTCCGCCCGCTCTACCTGCTCCTCGGGTTGGTGAGCCTCGGCGTCGCGCTCGTCGGCATCTTCCTGCCGCTCATCCCGACGACCGGACCGATCCTCCTGGCGGCGTTCTTCTTCGGGCGCTCGTCGGAGCGGCTCCACCGGTGGCTGATCGAGCACCCCCGCTTCGGCCGGTTCATCAGCGACTTCCAGGAGGGCCGGGGCATCCCGCTGCGCGGCAAGGTCCTCGCCGTCACCGCCATGACGCTGGCCTTCGGGTACGCCACGGTCTTCGTGCTGTCCAACGTCTGGGCCCGCGTCGGCTTCGTCGCCGTGGGGACCGGGGCCATCTGGTACGTGCTGCATTTCCCGACCGCCCCCGCCCGCGCCCCGGGGGAGCCGGCGGAGTAGCCTCGGGACGATGGCGGCACCGGCCCGCACCCCCATGCTCCTCGGCGAGGCGCGCTTCGACAGCGCCCCGTTCTCGAACCGGTGGGATCTCGTCGCTCGCGACACCGTGATCGCCCGGCTCTTCCGGGACCCCAGCCGTCACGTGAGCACCGTGACACTCGGCGAGGGACTCGAGATGGAACTCGCTCCGGAGTCCTGGGGCACGGTGATCGCCTCGGCCGAAGGCGAGGAGTACGGCCGGATCGTCCGGACGTCGTGGTGGGGCCGATCGTGGGACGTCACCGCCCGGGGCTTCGCGGCCACGCTGACGAGCGACCCGCTGCCGCGGCGCTGGTCGATCCGGATCGGGAACGAGGCGGTGGGAGGACTCGCGGGTGGCCTCTTCTCCTACAACCACCTGCGGGTGCACACCGACATCGGCGTGCCGCTCACCGTGATCGTCCTCGGCTGGCACGTCCTCGCCCGGCCGTGGGAGCAGGCGGCGGCGCCGGGCACGCTGGTCCGGCGGTGAACCGACGGATCGCCTGGGCCGAGGCGAACATGCCCGTCATCGGGGAGGTCGCCCACCGGTTCGCCGGCGAGCGGCCGTTCGAGGGGACCACGATCGGCATGTCGCTGCATCTGGAGCCCAAGACCGCCGTCCTCGTGCGCACCCTCGTCGCCGGGGGTGCCCGGGTGGTGGCGACCGGCAACCTCGGCACCACCCAGGACGACGTCGTCGCCGCGCTGCGCACCGACGGCGTCGAGACATTCGGGAGCCGATCCGACTCCCCAGAGGATCACGCCCGGAACCTCGCCGCGATCCTCGACGCCGGACCCGACCTGCTCCTCGACAACGGAGCCGACCTCGCAGCCGGCGCCGTGGATCTCCCGGTCCGGGGCGGGACCGAGGAGACGACGTCGGGGGCCCTCCGGCTCCGCGGCGAACTCTCGGGACGGGTCGGGTTCCCGGTCATCGTGATCAACGACAGTCCTCTCAAGGCGATCGTCGAGAACGAGCACGCCGTGGGGCAGTCGATCGTCGAGTCCTTCCAGCGGATCACCAACCTCATGCTCCAGGGACGCCGGTTCGTCGTGGTCGGTTACGGGTGGTGCGGTCGCGGAATCGCCCGATATGCCCGAGCGCTCGGCGCGCTTGTGACGGTCGTGGAGCCCGACGAGATCAAGGCGCTCGAGGCGGCCATGGAGGGCCTCCGGGTCGCTCCGATCGACGTCGCCGTCGTCGACGCCGACGTGGTGATCACCGCCACCGGCGCCGAAGGGGTCGTCAGCGCCGACCACGCCGAGACGATGTCGGAGGGGGCGATCCTGGCGAACGCCGGGCACTTCGACCGGGAGATCGACGTGGAGGCCATCCGCGAACGCTCGGTCGACGCCGTCCCCGCCGGTGACGCCCTCGTCCGCTACACGATGCCCTCGGGTCGGCGCGTCGTCGTCGTGGCCGAGGGTCGCATGATGAATCTCGCCGGCCCCGGCCCGAAGGGCAACAGCATCGAGTCGATGGACCTCGGCTTCACGCTCCAGGCGCTGTCGCTCGAACGGATCGCCACCGCCCCCGACACTCTCGTCGCCGGCCCCCAGCCCGTGCCCGACGACATCGACCGCCACGCTGCCGCCGCCATGGTCCGGTCGATCATGCGATGACCCGCACGCTCGTGTCCGTCGACGACCTGGCCGCCCGCCTCGGCGACGCGTCGCTGCGGATCGCCGACTGCCGATGGTACCTGGACGAGCCCGAACGGGGTGCCGCGGCCTACCGGGAGGCCCACGTGCCCGGCGCCGTCTACGTCGACCTCGAACGGGACCTCTCCGCCACCGATGGCCCGGGCCGCCATCCCCTCCCGGCGCGTGAGGAGTTCGCCCGCCGCATGGGCGACCTGGGCATCGGGGACGACCACCTCGTGGTCGCCTACGACGACCGCGGCGGAGCGGTGGCCGCCCGGCTGTGGTGGATGCTCCGCGACGTCGGCCATCCCGCCGTCGCCGTGCTCGACGGCGGGCTCCCCGCCTGGGAAGCCGCCGGATACCCCGTCACCGACGAGGTCCCCGACCCGCCGCCGGCGACGCTGTCGGTCCGTCCCGGCCCCACCAGGACCGTCGACCGTGCCGCCGTCCGCGCCTCCCTCGGCAGCCTCCGTCTGCTCGACGCCCGCGCCGCCGAGCGGTACCGGGGGGAGGCCGAGCCGATCGATCCCGTGGCGGGCCACATCCCCACCGCCCACTCGGTCCCGCTGACCGGGAACCTCGACGAACGGGCGCACTTCCTGTCGCCCCGCATGTTGGCGGAGCGCTACGCACCCCACGAGGGACACGACGTCGCCGTCTACTGCGGGAGCGGGGTGACGGCCTGTCACGACATCCTGGCGATGGTCCACGCCGGCCTCGACGAGCCGGCCCTCTACCCCGGCTCGTGGAGCGACTGGAGCACCGCCGGGCTCCCCGTGGCCACCGGCGACGACGCCTAGAGCTCGAGAGCGCGTTCGGCCGGCTCGAGTCGCTGACCGCCCCGGAGCACCGGCGCGAAGAGGTCGCCGTAGCGGGCCACGCGCTCCCAGATCGTGGCGATGGTGAAGTCGCCCGGCCTCACGTCCTCGAGTTCCTCCCACAGCAGCGGGGTGGACACCGGAGCCCCCGCCCGCGGCCGGACCGAATAGACCGAGGCGATCGTCTTGCCGCCCACGTTCTGGTTGTGGTCGATGAAGACCCGCCCGCGCCGCTTCGGGATGTCCCACTCCATGGTGGCGAGCGCCGGGTCGGCGCCGACGATGACCCGCCCGACGGTCTCCACGAACCGCCGCACCCGGGCGTAGGGGTACTCCGCCTCCAGCGGGACGTAGACGTGGATGCCCGTGGCACCCGACGTCTTTGCGTATCCGGTGAGCCCGAGTCGCCCGAGGGCCACCCGGACGAGCCCGGCGGTCGTCACCACCTGCTCCCAGCTCGCCCCCTCCGCCGGGTCGAGATCGAACACCGCGACGTCGGGATGCTCCGGGGAGCCGACCCGGCTCAGCCACGGGTGCATCTCGATGGCCCCCATGTTCACGATCCACAGCAGCGAGGCGAGGTCGGGAGCCGTCACGTAGTCGATGGACCCGTCGCGGTGGTCCGAGTGCATCGGGGCGAGGGGGACCCACCCGGGCGTGTGCCCGGGCGCCTGCTTCTCGTAGAACGACGGCCCGTCGGCCCCGTCGGGGTATCGGGACCGCACGATCGGACGGTCGGCGAGGTGCGGGAGGAGCAGCGACGAGATCGACGCGTAGTACTGGAGCAGGTCCCCCTTCGTCTCCCCGCCGGAGAAGAACGGCTTGTCGAGGTTGGAGAGCGACACGGGCGGTGTCACGCCCACCGGCAGCCACCGGTCGCCGTCCGGTCGCACGACGAGTTCGTCGGGGAACCGCACCGCGCCCGACCCGAGGGCACGGGCTGCGTCGTCCGCCGCTGCCGGCTCCCGCGCGAGCGCCTCCGCCTCACGGGCCTCGGCGAAGATCCGTTCGTGGCTGTCGGCGTCGCGGGCCTCCGAGATCACCGTCATCCGGAGCCCGGCGTCGAGGGCGGCCTCGACGAGGGGGCCGATCCGCAGCGTCCCCTCGCCGTAGGGCACGTGCATGATTTCGCCCTTCGGGCCGAACCGGTTGTCGGTGAACTGGCAGTGGAGGGGGTCGATGGCCCAGCCGGGGAACTCGGCGCGCAGGAACTCGATCACGGCGGCGAACGCTCCGGGGGTGGTGAGCCCGCCGCGCGACATGGCGTGGACGTGGGCCCAGTCGATGACGGGCCGCACGAAGGAGAAGTCGGCGGCGACGATGGCGATGTCGCCGAGCGTCCCGAAGGCCCGCTCCGACCCGCTGGTCTCCAGGCCGAGTCCCACGCCGAGGTGGCGCACCTTCGGCTCCAGTCGGACCAGGTTGCGGTGCGTGAGATCGTGGAGGGCCTCCGCGGGGCGTCCCTTCGTGTACCCGGTGTGGGCGACGATCACGCGCGCGCGGAGGGCTCGCCCCAACTTCATCGTGTGCTCGAGGGCGGAGAGGGTGCGCGCCGCCCCCTCGGCGTCCTCGTCGGGATCGGAGGTGAGGATGGCGAAGTACGGGGCATGCACCGACAGCGCCACGCCCGCCTCGGCCGCCGCCTCGCCGAACTCGGCGCACCGGCGTTCCTTCCACGGGAACCCCTGCACGAAGGGCAACTCGAGCGCCGTGAGGCCGCGGTCCACGAGTCCGTGGAGGAAGTCGGCGTCGGGCACGCCCTCGGGCGGCAGCGTCGAGATCCCGTACCGCAACATCACCGCAGGGTACGTCGCCTTTATCCGCCTCTCCGTAGCGTGGGGCGTGCCATGAGGGGAAGCGACACGATCCGGATCTCCGACCGGAACGAGACAGGTGGCCCGAGGCCGCCGAGCCAGGGGCTGCTCGCCGGCGCCGCGCTCGTCCTCGCGGTCCTCGTCGTCGTCGGGACGGTCGCCTCGGGCGCCCCCGAGGACGCTCCCCGACCGACGATCGTCGACGCCACCGAGGACGACTTCGACGAGTTCCTGGCCACGCCGACCACCACCACGACCACGATCCCGGCCACGACCACCACGATCGACCACGCCCGCGGCGTCGCGCAGCGGCGGGACCTACAGACCCGCACCGCCGTCGACTTCCTCCTCGCCATCGGGGATGGCCGTGGCGACGACGCCGCCGCTCTCGTCGACACCGTCACCGCAGCCCCGGTCGCCGACCTCGCCCGCTTCTACGCCGAATTCCGCAGCGGCCTCCGGGCATCACGGTGCGAGGTCCTCGCCGGCAACGCCGTCTCCTGCGACGTGCTCACCACCGACCCAGCGCTCGAGACCATCGGCGCCGGCTCGTCCCGCCAGCGCGTGATCGTCTCCTTCGCAGGTGACGGGGGCATCCAGTCCTTCGCCGTGCCATCGGCCCTCGCTTCGTCGTCCGCCCGACTCGCCGGATATGCCCGCGAGACCGACCCCGAGTCGTACGCCGCCGCCTGCGACCCTGCCGCTTACGCCTCGCACGCACTGCTGCCCGGCTCGGTCGGATTCGCCGCCACCCCCGCCTGCGGGGAGATCCTCGTCGGCGTCGCCCGGGCCTATCTCGCCGACCGGTGACCGGTGGTACCTTCCCGGCGGGCCCGTAGCTCAACTGGCAGAGCAGCGGACTTTTAATCCGTCGGTTGTGGGTTCGAGTCCCACCGGGCCCACTGTGCCTCTTCCCGGGCCGACTTCAGCGGCTTCGCCGCCGAACAGACGCCGGTCGGCCCTCCTCCACGAGCGGGGCCCCAACCCCGCCGTGGCCGTTGCCCCCACCACGATGGTCGCCGATCAATTCGGCTGACACCTCATCACCGTGCCGATGGGGACTCCGGGCTCACCGTGGCCGTTGCTTCCCGAGGTGGTGCTCAGGGTTCGGCTGACGCCCATCAGCGTGCCGATGGGGACCCCGAGCCCACCGGGTCCGTACCTCCGACGGCGCTGCGTGAAGGACGACCGATCCGGAGCGCACGTCGCGGCGATACCGTCGCGGGATGCGGTTCACCCTCGCGTCCGGGATCCTGCTGCTCGTCGGCGCGTGCGGCACGTCGTCGGGTGGCGAGATCGTCGTGTCGGCGGCGTCGTCGCTCACCGACGCCTTCGGTGCCGTCGAGACCGCCTACGAGGACGCCCACCCGGGGGTCGACGTCGTCGTGAACACCGCCGGCAGCCGGGCGCTCGCCGAGCAGATCCTCCAGGGCGCACCCGTCGACGTGTTCGCGCCCGCCGACACCGCCGTGATGGACCGGGTCACCGACCACGTCGCCGACGCCGTCGTGTTCGCCACCAACCGACCTGCACTGGTCGTACCCCGGGGGAATCCCGGCGGCGTGACCGGCCTCGCCGATCTCGCCCGCGACGACCTCCTCGTCGGCCTCTGCGCCGAGGGGATCCCCTGCGGGGACGTGGCCCGCGCCGCGCTGGCTCGCGCGGAGGTGACGGTGTCGCCGGCCACCGAGGAACCGAACGTCCGCGCCCTCCTGACCAAGGTCGAAGCAGGCGAGCTCGACGCCGGGATCGTCTACGCGACCGATGCAGCCGCCGGAGCCGTGGAGACGGTCCCGATCACCGGTGCACCCGACCTCGTGGTCCGGTACCCGATCGCGGCGGTCACCGCCGCACCGAATCCGGGCGGCGCCGCCGACTTCGTGGCCTTCGTCCTCTCCGACGACGGCCGCGCCATCCTCGACGAGTACGGTTTCGGATCACCGTGACCGCTCCACGACGCACCGGTCGAGCGCCCTGGCTGCTCCTCGTGCTCGGCGGCGTCGGTCTCCTCTTCCTCGCCCTTCCGATCGCGGGGCTCCTCGGCCGGGTCCCGTGGTCGCGACTCGGCGAGATCCTCGCGAGCGAGGTCGTCGTGGACGCCCTCGTGCTGTCGATCGTCTCCTCCGTCTGGGCGACCGCCATCGCCCTCGTCCTCGGGTTGCCCCTCGCCTGGCTCCTCGCCCGGGCCGAGTTCCCCGGCAAGCCCCTGGTCCGGGGCCTCGTACTGCTCCCCCTGGTGCTCCCGCCGGTGGTGGCGGGCACCGCCCTCCTCTTCGCTCTCGGGCGTCGCGGCCTCCTGGGAGAGCCCGTGGCCGACGCAACCGGTCTCGTCCTCCCCTTTTCGATGGGCGGGGTCGTGCTCGCTGCCACCTTCGTCGCGATGCCCTTCCTCGTGATCACCGTCGAAGGCGCGCTCCGATCGATGGACCCGGGGCACGAGGCGGCCGCGAGGAGCCTCGGAGCCCGCCCGTGGACCGTCCTGCGCCGCGTCACGCTCCCGATGATCGCCCCGTCGATCGCCGCGGGACTGCTCCTCACCTGGGCGCGCGCCTTCGGGGAGTTCGGAGCGACCATCACCTTCGCCGGGAACCTCCAGGGACGCACCCAGACCCTTCCGCTGGCGGTGTTCGTCGCCCTGGAACGCGACCGCGACGTGGCCGTGGCGATCAGCCTCCTGATGGTCGTCGTCTCTCTCGGGGTCCTCGTGGCGCTGCGCGACCGGTGGCTGCGAACGTGACCGGCCTCGCCGCCCACCTGCGGCTCCGCCGGGATCCGGGGTTCGTCCTCGACCTCGAACTGACGGTGCAACCAGGCTCGACCGTCGCGCTGCTGGGACCGAACGGCGCCGGTAAGTCGACGGCGGTCGCCGCGCTGGCGGGCATCGTCGCCATCGACGCGGGCCGGATCACCCTCGACGGGCGGGTCCTCGACGAGCCCGGGTCGGGAACGTTCGTCCCACCCGAGGACCGCCGGATCGGCGTCGTGTTCCAGGACCGCTTCCTGTTCCCCCACCTCTCGGTCGCAGACAACGTCGCCTTCGGGCTCCGCAGCCGCGGCGTCGACCGGGACGAAGCCCGCACCAGGGCCGAAGCATGGCTGGACCGCCTGGGACTCCCCGGGCTCGCCGATCGGCCCCCCGCCGACCTCTCCGGCGGTCAGGCGCAGCGGGTGGCACTGGCGCGAGCCCTCGTGACCGACCCCGACGCCCTCCTCCTCGACGAGCCCCTCGCTGCGCTCGACGTCTCGGCGCGCGCCGACCTGCGGCGCCTCCTCGCCGAGCACCTCGGTGGGTTCGACGGACCCCGTCTCCTCATCACCCACGACCCCACCGAGGCGTTCCTTCTCGCCGACGAGGTCCACGTCGTGGAGGAGGGTGCACTGACCCAGCAGGGCACCCCCGACGAGATCCGGCTGCGACCACGGACCCCCTACGCCGCCGACCTGGCGGGCATCAACCTCGTCCGGGGCACGGCCGATGGCGCCGTCGTCGTCGCCGGCGACCATCGCCTCCAGATCGCCGACGACACCCACGCCGGCCCCGTGCTCGCCACCATCCACCCCACGGCCGTCTCCGTGCACGCCGACCGGCCGTCGGGGAGCCCCCGCAATGCCTGGAGGACGACGGTGGACCGAGTCGAGCGCCTGGGCGGCCGGGTCCGGCTCCTCACCGGCTCGCCGCTGCCCCTCACCGTCGAGATCACGGCCTCCTCGGCCGACGAGCTGGGGCTCGTGCCGGGCGCCGCCGTCTGGCTGGCCGTGAAAGCCACCGAGATCCGCGTTCGACCCGACACGGAGGGCTAGCCGGAGCGCGAAAACTCCGGTGTCAAGGTCGAGCAGGGCCTACCGATACTGAGAGTGGTTATGTCGCACACTCTCAGAACACACGCCTCCCGTCTCGCCGTCGTCGTCGCCGCGCTCGCCGTGGCGATCGGCCTGGTCGCCGGTCCGGCGGCCGCCCACCACGGCCCTCCCTACCAGGACGGCACCGAGCACGTCTTCGGCGAGATGGTCGACTACGACCTCGTCTTCCCCGTCGTCGGCGACTACACGTACGCCCGGGACACCTATCTGGACCCTCGATGCTGCGACCCCGGCGAGGTCCATCACGGGCAGGACTTCATGGCGGACCGGGGGACGCCGGTCGTCGCGTCCGCCGACGGCGTCGTCCGCTGGACGGGGAGCATCTGTTGCTCCATCGCCCTCGAACACGACGACGGGTGGCAGACCTGGTACATCCACCTCGACAACGACACACCAGGCACCGACGACGGACAGGGGTGGGGCATCGCCCCCGGTATCGAGATCGGCACCCGCGTGGGCGCCGGGCAGCTGCTGGGGTGGCTCGGCGACAGCGGCGCCGCCGAGAACACGCCCCCTCACCTCCACTTCGAGCTGCGGGATCCCGAGGGGGTCATCGTGAACCCCCATCAGTCGCTGCGGGCGGCGGAGGTCGCCGGCGAGACCATGTGCGAGGGTCTCCAGCCCACGATCACCGACGAGGACGGCGACGGCGTCATCGAGGGAACCGAGGGACCGGACGTGATCCTCGGCTCGCCGGGACCCGACACCATCCGGGGCCTCGGCGGTGACGACGTGATCTGCGGTGGTGACGGTGGCGACGTGATCGACGGCGGTGACGGGAACGACCGGATCTGGGGCGGGGCGGGCGCCGACACGGTGGAACCCGGTGCGGGCGACGACGTGATCGTCGACGCCGCCGACGATCCCGATCGGACGCCCCTGGAGCACGATCCGAACGACGGCATCCTGCGCCTCGGCGACCGGGGCCCCGAGGTGACCGAGCTCCAGACGAAGCTGGACCGGCTCTCCTACGACCCCGGCCCGATCGACGGCATCTTCGGCAGCCTCACCGAAGCGGCCGTCCGAGCCCTCCAGACCGCCGAGCGCATCGGCGTCGACGGCGTGGTCGGCCCGACGACGTGGACGGTCATCAACACGTTGATCCTCGAGGGTCCCGCCGACGAGGAGGAGCCACCGGCCGAAGAGGATGCCCCCGCGGAGGACGTACCGGCCGACGAGCCGACCGACGACGCACCCGCCGAAGACGAGGCACCGGTGGACGAGGAGCCGCCGGCCGAGGAGGAGCCTCCGGCAGAAGACACCCCCGCAGAAGACACCCCCGCGGGGGAGACCCCCGCGGAGGAGGCTCCGGCCGAGGACGAGCCCCCTGCCGACGAGGCACCCGCCGAGCCGGGACCCGCCGTCCTCACCACCGGCGACCGCGGACCCGCCGTCGTCGACCTCCAGTCGAACCTGGCCACCGCCGGCTTCTCCCCGGGACCGATCGACGGCATCTACGGAAGCCTGACGGCCGCCGCCGTAGGGGCCTTCCAGACGGAGGCCGGCCTCCCGGTCACCGGCGAGGTGGACGCCACGACCCTCGACCGGGTGATCGCCGTTGCCGGCGAGGCCGGGACGGGCCAGGGCGGCGACGTCCAGGACCCCGCCGACCTGCCGATCCTCTCACGGGGTGACCGTGGCGAGGCCGTCGAGGTCGCCCAGCGGCTGCTGCGGTCCGCCGGAGTGGCTCCCGGACCCGTCGACGGCATCTTCGGGACCCTCACCGACATGGCCACCCGTGCGTTCCAGCAGGCCCGCGGCCTGCGACCGGACGGCATCGTCGGCCCCCGCACCTGGTCGGTGCTGCTCGGCGGCTGAGACCCCGGCATCGTCCGGTACCGTCGCGTCGACAGCGAGCCGCGGAGCGCCTCCATGCCCGACGCCACGACCGATGGGCCGTTCCACATGGACCCCGACGACTTCCGTCGTCACGGGCACGCCCTCGTCGAGTGGCTGGCCTCCTACATGGAGACCGTCGGCGATCGCTCCGTGACGCCGGACGTCGCACCCGGCGACATCGCCGGGGCGCTTCCCGACAGCGCCCCCGAGCGCCCGGAGCCCTTCGAGGCCTTGATCCGGGACCTCGACGAGGTGGTGATGCCGGGGATCACCCACTGGCAGTCGCCGGGATGGTTCGCCTACTTCCCGGCGAACACGTCGGGGCCCTCGATCCTCGCCGAGCTGGTGAGCGCCGGACTGGGCGTCCAGGGCATGCTCTGGTCCACGAGCCCCGCGGCCACCGAGATCGAGAGCCGCGTCACCGACTGGCTCGTCGACCTGCTCGGGCTCCCCCGGACCTGGAAGAACGCCGTCGGGCCCGGTGGCGGGGTGCTCCAGGCCACCGCCTCCGACTCCACCCACCTCGTCCACGTCGTGGCGCGCGAACGGGCGACCACCGACGCGCCGCTCGTCTCCTACGCCTCCACCCAGGCACACTCGTCGGTGGAGAAGGGCGCCCGCGTCGCCGGCATCGATCACTTCCGGGCCATCGACGTCGACGCGGCCCTCCGAATGCGGCCTGACGTCCTCCGCGCCGCGATCGCCGAGGATCGGGACGCCGGGCGGGTCCCGCTCATCGTCACCACCGTGCTCGGCACCACCGGGACCGCGGCCGTCGACCCCATCGACGCCGTCTCGGGCATCGCCGCCGAAGAGGGGATCTGGCACCACGTGGACGCCGCGTACGCCGGTTCGGCCATGATCTGCCCGGAACTGCGGCACCTGCAGGCCGGGGCGGGATCCGCCGACAGCTACACGTTCAATCCGCACAAGTGGATGTTCACGACCTTCGACTGCAACGTCCTGTACGTGGCCGACCGCGCCTCGCTGATCGACTCCATGTCGATCACGCCGCCCTATCTGCGCAACGCCGCCTCGGAGTCCGGCGAGGTCATCGACTACCGGGAC
>JAWVYO010000016.1:0-33900 GCA_033722675.1 Acidimicrobiia bacterium
ACGAGGTGATCGGGCGGAGCGCCATCACCGAGGTCGTGGCAGGGGTGCCGTTGCGCATCACCGCCGACGCCTTCTTCCAGAACTCGACGGCCGGCGCGGAGGTCCTCGTCGAGCTCGTCGACGACGCGATCGACGTGGGTCCCGACGACGTCGTGCTGGACGCCTACGCCGGTGGCGGCCTGTTCGGGGCGACGACGGCCGGGGGTGCCGGTCGCGTCATCGCCATCGAGAGCGATCCGCTCGCCCTGGGCGACCTGCGTCACAACCTCGCCGGCTCGGAGGCGCGCATCGTCGACGGACGCGTCGAGGAGGCGGCGCGGACGATCGGGGAGCGGTGGGACGTGGCGATCGTCGACCCGCCGCGTTCTGGTCTCGGCGCGGAGGGGGTGACGGCGATCGTCGGAGGCCGACCTCGGACCATCGCGTACGTCTCGTGTGACCCCGCTGCGCTGGCCCGGGACGCCCGGCTGCTCGGCGAGGCCGGTTTCGTGCTCGAGCGGGTGACCCCGGTCGACCTCTTTCCCCAGACGTATCACGTCGAGGCGGTCGCCGTGTTCCGTTACGGTGCGCCGTCATGACGACGATCCTCCTCCCGCCCTCGCGCGGCATGGCATCGGGCGGCGACGGTCCGCCGTGGTCGCCGGACTCGGGTCGGTTCGGCGACTCCCTGGCGGACCTCCGGGCGGCGATCGCCGGTGAGCTGGCGGAGCTGGGGGGCGGCGACGAACGACTCCTCGGCCTGAAGGGCGATCGCTTCGAGGAGGCGGCGGCCGCGAACGCATCGCTGCTCGGCGCCCCGACGCTGCCGGCCTGGCAGCGATACACCGGTGTCGTGTACGACGCCCTGGACCCCGCCGACATGCGCGGGAGATCGCGCCTCGTGGTGGTGTCGGCGCTGCTCGGGCTCGCCCACGCCGACGACCCCGTCCCGGCGTACCGGCTGGCGGGGAACGATCGTCTGCCCGGAGTCGGTCGGCTGCGCGACGCGTGGCCCGAGGCGCTCGGCGGTGCCGTGGCGAGCCTCGACGCCCCCGTCCTGGACCTCACGTCGGACGAGTACCACCGGCTGCTTCCCCCCGATGCCGACTCGGTGCGCGTCGACGTGGTGCGCACCGACGGGCGTCGGGCAGGACACTGGGGCAAGGTGGCGAAGGGGCTCCTGGTCCGCGAGGTGGCCGCTGCCGACGATCCGCTGGCCGCCGTCGACGCCTTCTCGTACGAGGACTTTCGAGCGGTCGTGACCTGATCGGGTCTAGGGTCGCGCACCATGGCCCCCCGACGACCGGATCTGGCCGCCCACCTCGGCGACGGGGCGTCGCGGGACGCCTTCGACGCCACGGACTGGGCGGTGCTCCTCGGCGTCTCGGGGATCTTCGGCTCGGCCTTCCTGTGGATCGCCCTGGCGCTCGAGTCGCTCGAGCCGGGGGTCATCGCCGCCGGGCGGCTCGTGCTGGCCGTGGGCGCCCTCGTGTGGGTCCCGCGGGCGAGGCGGCGGATCGAGCGGTCGGACTGGGTGCTCGTCGGTGCGGCGGGGCTGATCGGACAGGGCGTCCCGGCGTACCTGTTCGCCGCCGCCGAGCAGCACATCTCGTCGGCCCTCACGGGGATGCTGGTGAGTGGCGTCCCGATCGTCGCCGTACTCGTGAACATCGCCGTGACCCGACAGCGGCCGGGGTCTCCCCAGGTGGTCGGCCTCGCCGTGGGCACGACCGGGATCGTGCTCTTGACCCTCCCCGACCTCGTCGGGGAGGGCGGGTCCGCCCTGGGGATCGGCCTGGTGCTCCTCGCCGTCGTCGGCTACGGCGTCGCCAACAACCTCTATCCCCGCGTGGCGCAGACCTACGGTGCGCTGCCCGTGGTCATGTGGGGCCAGGCCGTGTCCGCGGTGGTGCTCCTGCCGGTGGGGCTCGCCGAACTCGGGGGCTCGGAGTTCCGGGTGGGACCGGTGGTGGCCCTCGTCGTCCTCGGCGTCGTCGGGACGGGTGCGGCCCGCGCGATGCTCGTGCTGCTCGTCGGACGGGTCGGACCCCGACGGTCACCGGTCATGGGCTACCTCATCCCGATCGTCGCCCTCGTCCTGGGCGTCGTGTTCCTCGACGAACGGGTGGAGGCGATCCAACTCGTCGGCGTCGGCGTGGCGCTGGCGGGCGGGTTCCTCATCACCCGGGCGGAGTGACGACCTAGGCTGCCGACCGTGTTCGCAGCCATCGACACGCTGCCCGGAGCCCGCCCCGACCTGGCCGAGGCCTTCGCCGCCGCCTGGCAGCTCCTCGCGGGCCCGGGGGCGCGATGGACCGGGGAGCAGCGGATCGCCCTCGCCGCGGTCGCCCGGCGGGCCTGGGCGGGCGAGTCGGGCCCCGACACCGGTCTGCCCGCGGCCGCCGTGGAGGCCGCGTCGACGCTCGGCGGTGTCCCGGGCACCGTGCGGCGTGAGACCGTGGATGGCTGGACCGGCGCAGGCCTCGACGTCGTCGCCTATGCGGAGCTCGTCGGCGTGGTGGCCCGCACGACCGCCGTCGACTCCTTCCACCGGGCGATGGGCCTGGACCTCGAGCCCCTCCCCGAGCCGGTGCCGGGGGAGCCCGGCGGCGACCCGATGCCCGAGGGAGCCCGACGCACGAGCCGCAGCCACGCCCCCACCGTGGGACCCCCGACGATCCCGTCGGTGCTGTCGATCGCGCCCGCCGAGAACGAGGGGTGGATGGCCCTCTCCGACGCCATGTATCTGACCTTCGCCGAGATGGAGCACCCCGACGCGGTGAAGGACCTCGACCGCACGCACATCGAACTCGTCGCGGCCCGCACGTCGCTCGTCAACGAGTGCTTCTTCTGAACGCTGGCCCACGCACTGATGCTCCGTGCGAGCGCAGCCGCCTTCCAGCGAACCGTCGACATCGGCGGGCTGGCCGACGCCGCCCGCGACCCGGGCCTCGAGGGCGGCCGCGCCCTGCTGGCGTACGTCGACGCCACGCTCGACCGGGACGACGACCCCGGGTCGGCCCGGGCAGCCGTGGCCGAGGCGCTGGGCGACGCCGGGGTGGTGCGCGCCGCGGCGGTCATCGGCAACTTCGAGATGATGAACCGCCTCGCCGACGGCATCGGCGTCCCGGTGGGCCCGAAGACGCGGTCGACCGAACGCGACCTGATCGAGACCCTCGGCCTCGACCGCATCGAGCACTGAGCGACGACCCCGCGTCAGCCCGATGTGACTCGGCCTCCGTGGGGTGGAACGGCTTCAGCGGAGCGGACAGCAGGGCCCGGAACGGCCTCGGCGGAGCGGACAGCAGGGCCCAGAACGGCCTCGGCGGAGCGGAGTGAGAACCCCAAGCCGCGGCGGTAGCACCCGATACCGCTCCCGAGGGAGCGCAGCGACCGACGGGAATCTCCCGCACCAGACAGAAGTGACTCGGCCTCCGTGGCCCGGAACGGCCTCAGCGGAGCGGGCAGCAGGGCACGGCCGGGGCGGGGTAGGGGCCCCGCCTCCGGAGGAGGCCCGACCGGCGTCTGTTCGCCGCCGTCAGGCGGCGAAGTCGGGCCGGGTGGAGATTATCGGTGCCGCCAGACGATCCGGCCCTTGGTGGGGTCGTACAGGGAGACGTCCACTTCGACGACGTCGCCCGGGAGGATGCGGATCTTGCGGCCGCGGCGCATCTTGCCGGCGGCGCGGGCGATCACCTCGTGACCGCCCTGTTCGAGCTTGACCCGGAACGTCGCGTCGCGCAGGACGTCCACGACCGTACCCCGGGCGCGGAACGACTGCTCGTCGGTCATCGACGCTCCCGATTCATCTGTGTTGCTCCTCGTTCGACGGCCCGGCCGTGGCCGGGATGCGAGGCGAACCATAGCCCCCCGGGAATCCTGTCACGGCGTGTCCTCGGGGCCGCCGCCGGGTCGGCGGACGATCTCGGTGGCGAGGAAGGCGAGCAGCGAGAGTACGAATCCTGCGCCGGTGAGGGCGAAGCCGGAGAGGAGGATCGGCGGCGTCCCGCCGACGGAGGTCGCGGCGACGGCGGCGCCGAGGAGGAGGACGAGCGGACCGGTCACGGCGACGCCGACGGTGGCCAGGTCGCGGAGGACGCCCACCGGTCAGCAGGTGGGGGGGCCGGGGTCCGCCTCGGCGGGCTCGTCGGCGGGATCGGCCTCTCGCCATTCGGCGATGGATCGGAGGGCGAGGACGACGATGGTGACGGTTCCGACGGCGGCGGCCACCGCAGCGATCGTCCCGATGGCGACGGCGAGGGGGATGCACGAGCCGGGTCGGCACGAGATCTCGGTGACGAGACCGCCGACGACGCCTCCGGCGACGGCCGCGACGACGACGGGTACGAGGACCCACGGGTTGGGGAGCCGGTTCACCGCTCCTCCAGCGGTGCGCCGCGGTCGTCGTAGCCGGCGGCCTCGAGGATGTCGGGCGGGACGAGTTCCGGCGGGTGGGGGACCCGTTCCACGGGCGGTGGCAGCAGGGGATCGACGGCGAGGCGCACCGCGCGCCGCCACGCGGCCAGGGTGAGGACGACCGCGACCGCGCCGATGACGATGCCGCCGGGCACGCCGCCGTCGACCGCGGCCCATCCGCCGGCGAGGGGCAGGGCGACCCGGGCCGACCAGAGCCCGAGGCGGAGAGCGCGGGCGAGCGTCCATGCCGTGACGGTGGCCACGGCGACGAGCGTCCAGGCGGCGGGGGAGAGGCCACCGGGTCGGGTGAGGGCGACGACGAGGGGCAGCGCGGCGATCCCCACGACGGTGGCCACGACGAGCGGCTCGGGACCGTCCGCCGACGGCAGCCGGCGGAGCCAGCGGTCGAGCCAGGGGCCGGCGACGGCGGTGCCCGCCATCGCCGTGAGGGCGAGGACGGCGCCGCCCCCGGCGTCGAGGGGCATGGCGGCGGCGAGCCCCAGCCAGAGGGCGACGAGGGAGGCGGCCGTCCATCGTGCCCAGCGGCCGCGCGCCATGACGATGCCGGTGACGGCGACGAGCGCGAGCACCCCGCCGCCGACGGCGAGGACGGCGGCGGAGTCGCCGGCGAAGGGCTCGGGGTCCAGGGCGAGGCGGACCGTCCACCCGAGGGCGGCGGCGACGAGGGTGGCGGTCACGGCGAGGACGGTGCGGCGCACGGCCCCATTATGCGCAGGGCCGGTCGCCACGCCGCCCGGTACGGTGCGCCGCCATGAGAGATCGCATCTGGCCGGGGGAGTTCTCGTTCTGCCCGATGTGCGGCAGCGACCTCGATCGTGTGGTGCGAGGTGGCGCCCGGCGTCAGGCCTGTGAGCAGTGCGGGTACGTCCACTTCCGGAACCCGGGGGTCGGGGCTGCGGTGGTGCTGCGCGACGGGAGCACGGTGCTGCTGGTGCGGCGGGGCCCCGGAACCACCCAGGAGGGCCGGTGGTCGATCCCCGCCGGGTTCGTGGACTACGGCGAGGACGTCCGGCTCGCCGCGGCCAGGGAGCTGAAGGAGGAGACGGGGCTGGTGGCCGAGGTGGGCGAGGTGGTCCACGTGGCCTCCAACTTCCACGATCCGGCGAAGCTGACCGTCGGCGTCTGGTTCTCCGGCCGTCGCGTCGGCGGGGAGCTGCGTGCCGGCGACGATGCCGACCGCGTCGGATGGTTCGATCTCCACGACCTGCCGCCGCTGGCCTTCCCGACCGACGCCGAGCTGCTCAGGCGTCTCCGCTCGGGGGGCTGATCAGCGCTCGGGGCGGGTGTCGATGAGGCCCGGGATCCGCTGGTTCCCGAGGAAGGTGTGGTAGCGGATGAGGGCTTCCGCCTCGTTGTCGTCCGTGGTCGGGTCGTCGAGGGTGCGGAGGTCCAGCTCCCACGCCTCGCCGGGCACGATCGTCGGGGACTCGAACCCGCCGCGTCGTTCCTGGATGACGTACTCGCGCGGCGGATCCTGGTTCTCCCACCGGACGATCCAGAACTCGTCGAGCTGGAACTCGAGGTTGGACGGGGTGAACTTCCCGTTCTCGATCACCACCACGAAGATGCCCTCGGGCGGCGGCTCGGTCGTCGTCGTCGTCGTCGGCACCTGGTTGCGGTCCAGGGCCTCCTGGCTCGGCCCGCTGCCGCAGGCGGCCAGCAGGATGGTGCTCACGATGACCCCGATGGCGAGGCGCACGGGGGATCCTCTCTGTCGGCGGGATCCGACATGCTAGGCGGGGTCGCCGGCTTCCGTGGCGACCGGGGGGACGGGGTCGGCGGCCGAGGGCGGATCCCACCGGCCGATCTCGGTCCACGGGTCGCCGCTTCGGAGCTCCACGACGGTGCCGTGGTCCGGCTTGTCCGTGTGGAGGCCGTCGAGTCCCCGCCCGGCGAGGACGAGGCGGGCGGCCTGTGTGGGGTCCTGGTGACCGACGACGATGGCGCGCCCGCCCGGGAAGCGGTCGCCGAGGTCGGCGACGACCGCCCTCACCCGGGTCGCCGCCTCCTCGATGGTCTCGGGCGTGAAGGGGAGGCGGTGGGGGTGGTCGAGGTAGGCGGTCAGCTCGCCCGGGAAGGCGCGGTCCACGTCGTCCCAGGGCACCCCGGCCCAGCGCCCCGACAGGCGCCACTCGACGAGCCGCTCGTCGGTCTCGAGGTCGAGGCCGAGGCCCGCTGCGATGGGCTCGGCCGTCTCGACGGCGCGTTGCAGTGGCGAGGCGACGACGACGTCGGCACCGGTGGTCCCGAGGAATCCAGCCGTCTCGTCGGCCTGGCGGCGGCCGCGCCGGCTGAGGGGGAAGCCCGGCAGGTCGGCGTAGACGACGTGTCCGGGGTTGTGGACCTCGCCGTGCCGAACGAGGAGGAGGGAGTCCAACACGGGCCGGGAGTGTAGGGCGGGGGCCCGAGGTACCCGCCCGTGGGGTGCGCCTACGCTGCTGGCATGGCCGACGGTTTCGCCGAGACGATCGCCCATGTGGACATGGATGCCTTCTTCGTCGAGGTGGAGCGACTGCGACGGCCGGAACTCCGGGGTCGGGCGGTGCTGGTCGGGGGCGCAGGACCGCGAGGGGTGGTGGCGTCGGCGTCGTACGAGGCGCGGGCCCGCGGTGCCCGGAGCGCCATGCCGATGGCACACGCCCGGCGGCTGTGTCCGCATGCCGTGGTCGTGCCGCCGGACCACGAGGAGTACCGACGACTGTCGGCGTCGGTGTTCGAGGTGTTCGCCTCCTTCTCGCCGGCGGTGGAGCCGCTCTCGGTGGACGAGGCCTTCCTCGACATCTCCGGTCTGCGGCTCCATCACCCGACCCCCGGCGACGTCGCGGCGTCGCTGCGGGCGGCGGTCCGGACGAAGACAGGGCTTCCGGCGTCGGTCGGCGTGGCCACGTCGAAGTTCGTGGCGAAGCTGGCGAGCGACGCCGCGAAACCCGACGGGACGCTCGTGGTGGCCGCCGGCGGTGAGACCGCGTTCCTCCATCCGATGGGCGTGCGGTCGCTGTGGGGCGTGGGGGAGGCCACCCATGCCCGGTTGGAGGAGTTGGGCGTGCGCACGATCGGCGACCTGGCCGCCCTGCCCGAGGGGACGCTCGTGCGCAGGCTCGGCCCGGCGCTGGGCGCCCATCTGGCGGCGCTGGCGATGGCGGAGGATCCCCGGTCCGTGGAGTCGCCGGAGGCGGCGCGTTCGATCTCGGTGGAGGTGACGTACGACGTCGACCTCGAGGACGCGGCGGCGATCGACCGGGAGCTGTTGCGCCATGCCGACCGGCTGGCCGGCCGGCTGCGGGCCGCGGGGGTGGCGGCGCGGACCGTGACCCTGAAGGTGCGCTGGTCCGACTTCACGACCATCACCCGCAGCGAGACCGTCGAGTCCCCGGTGGATTCGGCGCACGAGCTCCACGCTCTGGGAGGCCGGTTGTTCGAGCGGGCCGGCGGCGCCACCCGGCCCGTCCGCCTCCTGGGGCTCGGGGGCTCGGGTCTGGTCGACGGGTCGGCGCCCCGGCAGCTCGACCTGGCCGGTGGCGGCCGGTGGGACGACGTCCAATCGGCGGTGGAGCAGGTGCGTGACCGTTTCGGCAGCTCCGCCGTGGGGCCGGCGCGACTGGCGTCGGAGCCGCGTCGAGACCGTGAGGGCCCCGCCGGTCGGTAATGGGTGTCGCCGGTATACTCGGGGGTCCTGACGGAGCCCAGGACGGTCCTCATGCCGCTTGACGACAGAGAACAGAAGATTCTCGAGGAGATCGAGCGCCAGTTCTATCAGGAGGACCCGAAGCTCGCCGAGACGGTCCGCAACACCACCCTCGCGTCGGTGTCCACGCGGAATCTCAAGTGGGCGATCCTGTCGCTGGTCGTGGGTGCCGTGCTCATGTTCGGCTTCTTCACCCGCATCACGCTCGTGGCGCTCGTCGGGTTCGCCCTCATGGTCGCGTCGGTGGCGTGGATCGTCGCCATCGTCCGACTCCGCACGGGAGTGGGGGGCGATCGGAGCCCGTCGGCATGGTTCGGACGGGTCCGGCGGCGGTGGCGCCAGGGCGACTAGGCTCCGCCACCGTCGCCAGAGCACGAACGTGCATCCGGGGATGCGCGACATGACAGCGGAGCGGGACCGACCTCCTTGCAGCGGCCCGCGGGGATCGACGGGAGGATCGAGGCGTTGGAAGGTTTCACCGCACAGCAGGCGTGCCGGCTCACGGGGTGCACCCCCCACCAGTTGCGTTACTGGGACAAGGTGGATCTGGTCAGACCCTCTGTGCAGTCGACGGGAGGCCGGCCGGGCCGCCGTCGGCTCTACGCCTTCCGTGACCTCGTCGCCCTCCGGGTGGTCCGCAGCCTCCTCGACAACGGGATGTCGGTCCAGCGCGTCCGGCGCGCCTGGGACTACCTGCGTCGCACGGCGGAGCTGGACGACCATCTCGCCGAGGTGAAGCTCGTCACGGATGGCTCGACGATCTTCCGGGTCGCCTCCGACGAAGGGGAGCTGGTCGACGCCCTCCGGGACGGCCAACTGGCCTTCTTCGTCGCGATCGACGAGATCACCCGGGAGGTGGAGGAGGACGTCACGCGGTTCGAGCTGGACCGCGAGCGGTTCCTCGAGATGATCCGGCGGTCCGAGGAGGACGTCCGCCTCGAGGCCGACGCCGAGGTGGGCTGACCCGCTCCGGGGCCGTTCCGCCGCCTCCTACGCCGACGGCCCGCGCCTCCGTTCGGCTCGCGTTCTCCGCCACCGGATCCACCACGCCGGAGTGAGGGACCGCAGGCGGTACCGGGCCACCAGTCGCTGCGGCCGGGAGTACCGCGTCGTCAGCCGATCTTCGGTCTCGCCGAGCGCTTCGCGGGCGGTGGCCACCCGGGCCTGGTCGTATCCGGGCTCCGGCCCGTACACCGATTCCCCGTAGGCGCGGGCGAGGGGCACCATCGCCGCGTCGGTGCCGGCGGCGAGCTCCGCAGCGGTGGCCGAGGGAGCGGTCGTGTGGCCGAGGTCCTCGAGACGGTCGACGATCTCGGCCCAGGCCGCCGAGATGTCGCCGGTCTCGAGCCGGCGCATCCGCCGGCGTCGCCGGAGGGCCTTCACGGCCGGGACGAGCCCGAACACGACGGCGGCGGCGAGGGCGACGGGCAGGACCCACGACGGGATCGGGATGCCGGTCTCCTCGTCGGCTCCGCCCGACTGGCCCACGAAGCGGGGGATGTCGGGCAGCGGCTGGTCGACGAAGGGCCGCACGATGCCGGGGTCGGTGGGTTCGAACTCCGGGACCTCTCGCTCGGGGATGGCCAGATAGTCGTCGGCGTCGAAGGGGAGGTCGCCGACGGTGGGCTGCACGAAGTCGCCCCGCGGCGTCGGGTCGAACCGCACCCAGCCCTGTGAGGGCATCCACAGCTCCACCCAGGCGTGGGCGTTGCGATCGCGGACGACCACCCGGCCGTCGTCGAGGACGCTCCCGGGTGTGAATCCGAGCACGACCCGGCTGGGGATGTCGAGGTGGCGGGCCATCACGGCCATCGCCGTGGAGAACTGTTCGCAGTACCCCGTGCGGTAGTTGACCGAGTCCGGTTCGAGCAGCCAGGCGCCGAGGTCGTCGGCCCCGTGCCCCGGGTCGATGTCCACCGAGTACCGGAAGTTGCCCGGGGTGGTGAAGTACCGCTCGAGGGCGAGCGCGCGCTCGAAGTCGGTCTCGAGGCCGCGGGTCTGGTCCTCGGCGAGGTCGGCGACGAGCTCCAGCCCCTCGTCGTCGGGGAGTTCGAGGTAGCGCTCGGCGTCCTCGAGTTCGAACACCGGGGGAGCGGAGCCGACATCGTCCACCGTGAAGTCGCCCTCCTCCGCTGCGCCCCCGAAGACGGGCGACAGGGAGCCGTCGGCCCGGCGGCTGAGCACGTCGAGGTCGGGGTCGGGGAGCTCGGAGAGGACGGAGTAGGTCATGCCCCGGTAGCTGAGGGCGTCGAAGCGGATCGAGCCGTCGTCCTCCTTCACCCGGTAGCCGCGGTCGACGGCCGTGTTCGGCGCGGAGAGGTCCCTCGTGGCGTAGAGGGCGGGGAGCCATTCCTGCTGGAGGGCGAGGATCGTGATGTGCTGGGCGACGGGCGTCTCGGGGCCGCGGAACTGCTGGGCGGGGTCCTCGAAGGCGTCGAGGTCCTCGGGTGATGAGATGCGCGGCTCACGGGCCGACCACTGTTCGCCGGAGAACGTGTCGAGGGTGAGCAGCCGCCAGTAGAGCCGATCGAGGTCGACCCCCGACTCCCGGCCGAAGCCCCGGTCGGTCTCGACCTCGGCGACGAAGATCGGCACGTTCGACTGGGAGACCAGCCCCTGCTGGATCCCGACGAAGGGGTTGTAGGAGACGCTGCCGTAGTACTCGCCGCCGAGCCCCGACTGGGCGCGCCACTCGAGGACCCCGCTGCGCGGCACGAGACCGGCCAGGGCCTGGGTGGAGAAGACCGCGAGCACGAGGGTGACGACGAGCGTGCCGGCGGCCAGTGACGGCAGCGATCGGGTCAGGGCGTGGTGGGTGACGCCCGACGTCAGCAGGCCCGTGCCCTCCCGCCGCCGGTCGTAGGCGACGGCGAGCAGCGACACCCCGACGAGCACGAGGAAGACGCCGGTCCACGCCCCGCTGGGCCGTCGATCCATGGTGGCGAACTGGAGGTACACGACGAGCGGGGCGACGACGGCCACGTAGGGGCGTCCCCGGGCGAGGCCCCAGGCGAGCAGGAAGCCGAGTACCCAGTAGAGGAGCGCGAGGAGCGCCACGATGCCGGCGAGCGGGATGACCGGGGCGACGCCGGTGCGGACCACGGCGCGGGCGAACTCGAGTTCGGAGCGGAGCTCCCCGAAGGACGACAGCGTGGGGAACACGAACCACGTGGTCTGGGGGACGACGATGCGCACCGTCACGAGGAACATGGCCACGAGGTTGATGAGGATCACCGTGCGGGTGCGGAGCCGGTAGGCGAGGCCGCCCCACGTGAGCACGGTGCCCAGCACGGCCGCGGCGAGGAGCACGATCTCCCACGGCAGGCCCTCCACCGAGGGCCGCAGCAGCCGGTCGTGCGCCCGGGCGAGCGTGAACAGGATCCCGACGGACCCGACTATCCAGCTGAGGCGGTAGCCCATGACACCTCCATCGCGGTCCTCCACGCCGGCGCCCACGGCGAGTCCGGCGTCACGGAGACGGTCACGGCGCCGGCGCGCTGGAACATGACCATCGCCTCGCCCGGCGACCCGCCGACGGCCATCACGATCGTTCGCGCGAAGTCCTTGGCCAGGACGCGGTAGGCGGCGAGTGCGCCCTCGTCGGGGTCGCCGGTGACGAGCACGAGGGCCCCACCGCCGACGCCCTGGCGGCGGAGGCGGCTCACCGTCTGGCGGAGGTCCTGGTCCGGCCTGGGCTGGACGGTGGCGAGGACCTCCATGGCCTGGCGGTATCGGCTCCCGGAGCGGAGACCGGGGGCGCGTTCGGAGGTCCACAGCTCGGGGCTGAAGCCGCCCTCGTAGAGATGGGCGACGGCCGAGGCGGCCCCGCGCACGGCGTGTTCGAAGTCGTCCTCGGCGGCATAGCGATGGGAGCGCTGGTCGAGCAACACGAGGGCCCGCGCCTGCCACGGCACCTCGAGCTGCTTGATCATGAGGTCGTCCCGCTTGGCGGAGGACGGCCAGTGGACCTTGCGGAGGTCGTCGCCCTGCTGGTACTCCCGCAGCGTGAAGAAGTCCTCGCCGCCGTGGGGGCTGAAGGTGGGCCGGGTGGACTGCACCGAGGGGTCGAGGCCGCGGACGGCCGGGAAGCCGGCGAGGTCCTCGATCGTGGGGTACACGGTGAGGCGGTCGACGCCGCCGGCGTCCGACCGGCGTTCGGAGAGGGAGAAGGGGTCGACCACGACCACCTCGGCGGGCCCCACGGGGTAGACGCCGCGGCTGCGGCAGAGCACCTCGTAGCGGGCGACGAGGGGGGTCCCTGGCACCGTGCGCGCCGCGGCGAACCGGGCGACGCCGAGGCCGTGGACGACGTCCTCGAGGGAGAGGTTGCGGATCCGGCGGTCGGCGACGATCTCGATCTCGACGGTGACCTGGTCGCCCTCGTGCACCTGGTGGGGGTAGAGGCGACGCGACACGTCCATCTGGGGCGTCACGACCCGCACGAAGAAGAGTCCGACGGTGAGGGCGGCCACGAGGAAGACGGCCGTGGCGAGGAGCTCGAGTTCGCCGAAGGCGACCCACAGCATCCCGAGCGCGACGGCCACGCCGAGGCCGGCCCAGCCGCGCGTCGTCGGCATCAGGCGTTCACTCCGCTCCCGGGGACGGGAACACCGAGGGCGACGCCGTCGACGATGTCCTCGAGCGTGGAGCCGCGCATCTGGGCCTCCGGGCGGAGGATGAGGCGATGGGTGAGCACGGGACGGAGCAGCGCCTTGGCGTCGTCGGGCGTGACGTAGTGCCGGCCCTCGACGGCGGCGCGGGTGCGGGCGGCCCGCTGGAGGAAGAGGGTGGCGCGTGGCGAGGCCCCGAGCAGGAGGTCCGGATCGTCGCGGGTCGCCTCGACGACGTCGACGAGATACTCCTTCACCGGTTCCGACACGTAGATGCGACGGGCGATCTCCACCATGCGGAGCACGTCCTCGCCGCTCACGACGGCCTGGAGGTCGGCGTAGCCCGAGCCCAGCCCGTGGGTGTCGAGCATCTCGAGCTCCTTGCCGCGGCTCGGGTATCCCATGACGACGCGCATCATGAACCGGTCGAGCTGCGCCTCGGGGAGGGGATAGGTGCCCTCGTGCTCGATGGGGTTCTGCGTGGCGATGACCATGAACGGCGGCGACAGGTGCCGGGTCACCCCGTCGACGGTGACCTGCCGCTCCTCCATCGCCTCGAGGAGCGCGGCCTGCGTCTTGGGGCTGGCCCGGTTGATCTCGTCGCCGAGCACGATGTTGGTGAACACCGGGCCGGGCCGGAAGACGAAGGCGTTGCGTTCGCGGTCCCACACCGACACCCCCGTCACGTCGGAGGGGAGGAGGTCCGGGGTGAACTGGATCCGCTGGAAGTCGCAGTGGATGGACTTGGCCAGCGACTTGGCGAGAAGGGTCTTGCCGACGCCCGGGACGTCTTCGATGAGGACGTGGCCCTCGGAGAGGAGGGCGAGGACGATGAGGTCGACGACCTCGCGTTTGCCCTGGATGACCCGCTCGATGTTCTCGGCGACCGTGTGGAACCGGTCGGCGAACCAGTCCAGGTCGGCTTGGGCGACGGGGTCGCTCGTCACGGTCACGCTCGTCGTCCTCCTCGGCTGCCGAAACTGGCGGCAAGGGTATCAAGGCCCGGCGTTTGCGGGGGATAAGGGCGACCGGTCTCGCGGGGCCCGGCTCGAGACCGGTGACTACCGTCTCGTCCGATGCATCGCTCCGTCGTGCTGGCCGTGCTGCGCCATCCGTCCCTCTGGGGGGCGGCGGTCCGGTTCCTGCGAGAAATCGGATGCAAAGAGTGGTGGATGCCACTACTATGCGTGCGGGGCCTGAGGCGCGAGTACTTGCGCTGGAGGATCGCGACGGCATACGGCGACCCCGATGCCGATCTCGATCCGGACGATGTCGTCGCATTCCTGCGATGGCAGCGTCGAGTACGGGAGCGATGAAGGGAGAACACAGTGGCGGCGGAAAGCCTCCGAGACGAGCTGATGGCCGTTGCGGGTGTCGCCGAGGCCGAGGTGGACGAGTCGGGGACGAACCCCTCCGGCGTGCGCGTCCGTCTGGCCCCGGATGCGGACGCCCAGTCGGTCGGTATCGAGGTCCAGCGGATCCTCGCCTCACACGGGATGCGGTCCCGGGTGAACGGCGGGAACTCCGAGAGTTCGGGCAACGGCGCCCCCGTGGTGCCGCTGCCCACCGAGGGTTCCGGCGGCGACAGCGCCCCGGCGAACCCGCCGCCGGCGGCTCCGCCCATGCCGGCGGCCGTCCCCCCGTCGGGTGAGAACGGCCAGGAGATGTCGTTCTCCCAGCCCGACCGCGACGCCCCGCCCGCCTACGAGCCGCCGTCGGCGGCCGGACGGGATGCGACGTTCGCGACCCTGCGGGTCGACGAGAGCCCCGAGGGCCTCGTCATCACGGCCACCGCCAGCGACGGACGGTCGCTGACCCAGCGGTCGGGCCCCTCCGAGGACGGGCTGTACGAGTCGGTGGTCTCCGCGGTCGGCGCCCTCGCCGACGGCCGTCCCCCGACCCTCGTCGACGTCGAGCGAAAGGCCGTCGACGGCACCGAGATCGTGACGGTGGTGGTCGAGCGCGCCGACGGCACCCGGTTCGCCGGTTCCGCCGTCGTGCGGGCCGGCAAGGCGTTCGCCGTGGCGCGGGCGACCTGGTCGGCGCTGCGCGCCGGCTGACGCCCTAGCGCTCCCGTTCTCCCGCTGCGGCCGACCCGGGTTCGTCCGGGTCGGCCGTGGCGCGCTCGCCGGTGATGAGGTGCACCACGACGTCGTCGTCGACGTCCGCGGCCACCGGCACCGCCACGTCGGGCGGGGCCAGGGGACCGGACCTGACGAACGCCCCGTGTTCGGCGACGCGACTCAGCACGTCGCGGATGAACATGCGGGACGGGCCGGGATCCCGCTCGCCCAGGACCCCGACGTCGTCGGGCCGGGTCGACAGCACCGCCACCCCGCGGGAGCGGAGGTCCCACAGCATGATCTCCTGCACGATCGTGTCGGAGGAGAGGGTGGCCAGGCCGGGCAGGAGGACGGCGTCGACGCTGCCCCCGGCGATGACCCCCAGCACGCTCCGGTAGCCGTCCCGGTCCACGCCCCGCCCCGGCTCGCGCGCGTCGGAACAGACGGAGACGAGGTGATGCCCCTCGACGGAGGCATGGCGCCGGAGCTCCTCGTACTGGGCGAACGCAGGCGGTCCCTCGGGATCCACCGATTCGCGGATGTAGCCGACGACACGCATCCCGGCTCCTCCGGATCACGACGCAGAGTGTCCTCTCACCGCGGATGGTAGCGATCGCCCCGTTTCCGGGTCGGCAGGCCGTCCACCGTGAGCGACGGGCGCGGTGCGGGGTAGGCTTCCGACCGATGGCGCAGGCTGCACTCGTGCTCAACGCGACGTACGAGCCGCTTTCGGTGGTCTCGACGCGGCGCGCCGTCGTCCTCCTCGTCCGCGACAAGGCGGAGCTCGTGGAGTCGCGCGACCGGTCCTGGTCGTCGGAGAAGATGACCGTGCCCGTCCCCTCCGTCATCCGCCTGCGCACCTACGTCAAGGTGCCCTACCGCCGGCGGGTGCCGCTCAACCGCAAGGCGGTGTTCGCCAGGGACGCGGCGACCTGCCAGTACTGCGGCAGGGCCGCGGAGAACATCGACCATGTCCTGCCGCGATCGCGGGGCGGGACCCACAGCTGGGAGAACGTGGTGGCCGCGTGCCGGCCCTGCAACACCCGCAAGGGGGATCGCACGCCCGACGAGGCCGGGATGCGGATCGCCAGGACCCCCCGTGCGCCGCGGGAGAGCGGCTGGCTGGTGATCGGCCTGTCGACGCCTCCGGAGGAGAGCTGGCGCGCCTACCTCACGGATCCGTTCTGAGGGCTGCGCCCCGGAGGCGGCCGGCCTCGCGGTCTGCCTATTCCATCTGACGGCGCTTCGCCGCCGCTTCCTCCTTGAGGCGCTTGCGGCGTCGGCGCCAGGCGGTCCAGACCCAGGCGAACAGGCGGGTGACCACGGCGCCGGCCGCGAAGGTGATGGCCAGCACGATCCACAGCGGTGCCTCCCACGAGAACCCCGCCCACTTGACCGGGACCGAGTCGCCGTTGGAGGCGATGAGGATGGCGACGGGGGCGACGACCAGTACGAGGAAGAGGAGGGGTCCGACGAAGGGATTGGGACCCTGGACGTCGGGCGTCTCGGCGCGACGCCGGTCCTCGTCCGGCTCCCGCTGACGCTCCTCGCCGGACCCGAAGAGGTCGTCGTCGCTCACGGGCGGCGGAGGACGAGGACGGGGACGGGGCAGCGGCGGGCGAGCTTGGTGCTCGTCGAGCCGAGGAGCCCGTCGAAGACGCCGCTGCCCTGGGGTCCCACGACGACGGCGTCGGCGTCGAGTTCCCCGGCGATGTCGATGATCACCGAGGCCGCGTCCTCGCCGTCACGCGTGACGACGTCGTGCTCCACCCCGGCGTCCCGGAGGGCCTCGACCACCGGTGCCGTGCGCTGCGCCCCCTGGTCCGCCAGGTAGCGGGCGATCATGGCGTCGTCGCCGGGCCAGTTGGGGGACACGCCGGAGGCGTCGCCGGACCGGACGCCCACGTATTCGGCGTCCTGGTCGGTGGTGACGCCCGGGCGCTCGCCGAACAGCGCCCGCAGCTCGCCGAGCATCGTCCGGTTCACCTCGACGACGGTGACGACCGTGGCTCGGCCGCCGTCGCCGGCGAGGTTCTTGACATACGGAGCGGCGTAGGCCGCGTCGAGGGTTCCGTCGGTGGCGATGAGTACGTGCATGGCCACCGAGCCTAGAACGAGGCTCGGTCCGGTGCGTCGTCCTGCCAGGGGTCGTGGCCGATCCAGTCCCGGGCGAGCAGCTTCGCCCCCGACGGGACCCCGACGTCGGCACGGGCCAGGTGGAGGAAGACGGGGGTAACGTCGTCGGGCGACGGGATCGTGTCCGGGTCCTCCTCGGGCATCGCGGCGGCCCGCATCGGGGTGGCGGTCCCGCCGGGGTTGACGGAGTAGACCCGCCCCTCCCACTCGTCGTCGAGGGTCTCCATCCAGCCCTCCAGGGCGAACTTCGAGATCGCGTACATGCCCCATTCGGCCCGCCCGGCTCGCCCGACGCTGCTGGACAGCCCGACGAGGGTCGGGTCGGTCCCCCGGTCGAGGAGCGGGGCGAGGTGCTGGTGGAGGAAGTGGACGGCCGACACGTTGGCCTCGAAGACCTCGTACCAGGCGTCGCGGGGATAGGCGACGAGGCGCGCCTCGGGGGAGCGGACCGGACCGAGGACCCCCGCGGCGTGGACGACCACGTCGAGGGCGCCCCAGCGGTGCTCGACGGCGGTGGCGACGGCCCGCCGTCCGGCATCGGTGGTCAGGTCGGCGGAGACGATGCCGGCGCGGGCGGGGTCGAGCGGCGCGACGGTCTCCTCGAGGTCCTCGGTGGTGCGTGCCACGGCGACGACGTCGGCTCCGTGGCGTCCGTAGGCCCGCACGATGGCGCGTCCGATCCCCGACGAACCACCGGTGACGAGGGCGCGGCGTCCGGCGAGTCGCATCGATGTCATGGCCGGATCGTACCGGGGCGGCGGTGCGGGCGGACGCGGGCGCGCCGTGGCGTCGGCAGGGGGCGCCAGGGGGTGGATTTGGGGGCCTGTGGTTGACAAGTGGAGGAATAGGGGCCAAAGTGGGGCGAAGTGGAGGACCGCCAGGGGACCGACCGGGCGGGTGGCTGACGGAGTTCGCGGGTGTTTCTGGGCGAGTACCAACACAGCGTCGACGACAAGGGTCGACTCGTGCTGCCCTCGAAGTTCCGCGACCGGCTGAAGGCCGGACTCGTCGTGACGAAGGGCCAGGAGCGGTGCCTCTACGTGTTCCCGATGGAGCGATGGGACGAGGAGGTGGCCCGGGTCAATCGACTGCCGCGCACCGACAAGCGCGCTCGCAACTACGCCCGGACCTTCTTCGGTTCCGCCTCCGACCAGACCCTCGATCGTCAGGGCCGGGTCGTGCTGCCGCAGGCACTGCGCGACTACGCCGGTGTCGACGGCGAGGCGGTCGTGGTCGGCGTCGGCGAACGCGTCGAGATCTGGGACACCGACGCCTGGGAGTCGCTGTCGGCCGAGGCCGACGAGCTGTTCTCGGGCATCGAGGAGTCCCTGAGCGAGGAGGGCATCTAGGTGTGCCGCCCTCCGACTCTCGATCCAGTGTCAGCCCTCCGGATGTCTCGTGGACAGCCCCTTACTCCGCCCGCTTCCACGCCGACGCCAGCGCTCCGGAGGGCTGACGGTGGACCGAGAGCCCATGCCCTATCACCGGCCGGTCATGGTCGACGAGGTCGTCGACCTGCTCGGGCCCTGTCCGCCGGGCCCCGTCGTCGACGCGACCTTCGGGGGCGGGGGCCACACGCGAGCACTGCTGGCCGCCCGCCCGGCCGACCCGATCGTGGCGATCGACCGGGACCCCGATGCGCTGGAGCAGGCCGAGGGCCTCGGACGGGTGCACCTCGTCGCCGCCGACTTCCGCGGGATGGCCGACGTGCTGCCGGCGGAGGGGTTCGATGACGTCGCCGGCGTCCTCTTCGATCTCGGTGTCTCGTCCCATCAGCTCGACGTGGCAGACCGGGGCTTCTCCTATCACGCCTCGGGTCCCCTCGACATGCGCATGGGACCCGATGCAGCGCACACGGCGGACGACCTCGTCAACCACTGGTCCGAACGGGACCTGGCCGACGTCATCCGCCGTCACGGCGAGGAGCGGCACGCCCTCCGGATCGCCCGCGCCATCGTCGCCGCCCGTCCCCTCCGCGACACCGCCCACCTCGCCGAGGTGGTCGCGAACGCCGTGCCGGCCGCCGACCGACGCCGACGGCATCCCGCACGACGCACGTTCCAGGCACTCCGGATCGCCGTCAACGACGAGCTCGCCGCCGTCTCCGAGGGCCTCGAGGGAGCCCTGCGTCTGCTGCGGCCGGGAGGTCGGGTCGTGGTGATCTCCTACCACTCCCTCGAGGATCGGATCGTGAAGCGCCGGTTCGTCGCCGGCGCCACGGGGTGCATCTGTCCCCCGGACCTGCCGGTCTGCGGGTGCGGCCGCACCCCCGAGCTCCGTCTGCTGACCCGGCGACCGCTGACCCCCGCCGCCGACGAGGTCGCCCGCAATCCCCGGGCGCGCTCCGCGAAGCTCCGGGCCGCCGAGGGGGTGGCGCCGTGACCGCTCCGGCCCGCAGCCTCGGCCGTGCGTACGCCCCGTCGCGTCGCGACCTGCGTCTGCTCGAACGCGACACGGCGGTCGCCGCACCGGTGCGCCGCCCGGCCTTCGGCGCCTGGCTGCTCTTCGCCGTCGTCGTCGTGGGCGCCTTCTTCGTCCTCATCTCGTCCCGCATCGCCCTCGACCGGACGGCGTTCGAGCTCGACGCCCTCGAGCAGCAGATCGCCGCCGAGGAGAGCCGGTACTGGCAGCTGCGCCTGCAGGTGACCGAACTCCAGGCGCCGGACCGCATCCGGACGCTGGCCGAGGAGATGGGAATGGTGTACCCGGCGACGGTCGAGACGATCGAGGTGCCCGCGCTGGGCACCCCCGTTCGAGACGTGGAGGAACGATGGGCGGAACTCAAAGCGCTGCTCGGCCTGCAGCCCTGATCGCCGGCCGCGGTCGCGGACGGAGGCGATGATGGACGAGCACGTCCCGCGCCGCTTCCTGAACGCCCGCCTCGTCACGGTGATCGTCGTCCTGGGGCTCGGATGGATCGGCATCGGCTTCCGCCTCTGGGTGGTCCAGGCCGCCCAGGCCGAGGAGTTCGCCGAGCAGGGTCTCAGCCAGCGCCTCCAGCGCGAGACCCTGGCGGCCGACCGGGGGACCATCTTCGACCGGGAGGGACGCGAGCTGGCCGTGACCGTCGACGCCGTCACGGTGTACGCCAACCCCCGCCAGGTCACCGATCCCGACACGGCGGCGCGCACGCTCTCGCCGATCATCGGCCGTTCACCGGTCGAGATCGCCCGCGCCCTCACCGAGGACTCCACCTTCGTCTACCTGGCCCGCCAGCTCGACCGGGAGGTCGCCACTCCGATCCGGGAGGCCGACCTCGACGGCATCCACATGCTCGTCGAGCCGCGGCGCCTCTACCCGACGGGGGAGCTGGCCGCCCAGCTCCTGGGGTTCGTCCGGACCGACGACAACCGGGGTCTCGAGGGCCTGGAGGCCTACTACGACGAGGAACTGGCCGGGACGCCCGGCGAACTGCTCGTCGAGCGGGACCCCTTCGGCCGCACCATTCCCCAGGGCGAGTACTCGGTGGTGCCGGCGGAGCCGGGCGCGGACCTGGTGCTCACGCTCAAGACGGAGATCCAGTACGAGGCGCACCGCGCCCTCGGCGAGGCCCTCGAACGCACCGGTGCCGAGTCCGGTTCGATCGTCGTCCTCGACGTCGAGACCGGCTCGGTGCTCGCCATGGTGAACCTCCCCACGTTCGACCCGAACGACCGATCCGACCTCGACATGGCGACGGTGCGCAACCGTGCGGTCACCGACGTCTTCGAGCCCGGGTCGACCCAGAAGCTCGTGACCGTGGCGGGCGTCCTCGAGGACGGGCTGGTGGACCCCACGACCACTTTCGAGATCCCCGACGAGATCGAGATCCTCGACACCACGTTCGAGGACATCACCGTCCATCCCGACACGTTGACCGTCACCGAGATCGTCGCCTATTCGTCGAACCTCGGCACGATCCTGCTCGCCGAGGAGCTCGGGATCCGCAGCCTGCACCAGTGGCTCTTCGCCTTCGGCGAGGGCTCGCCCACCGGCATCGACCTGCCCGGGGAGGCGGGCGGCGTCCTCCGCCCCCCCGAGGAGTGGTGCACCACCACCTGCCTCGCCGGGACGTCGATCGGGTACCACGTGTCGGTGACGCCGCTGCAACTCGCATCGGCCTACGCCATCGTCGCCAACGACGGGACCTGGATCCAGCCGCGGGTCGTCGACGAGATCGTCGACTCCGCCGGGGTCCGGACCCCGGTCCGGCCCCTGCAACGCCGCGTGCTCTCCGACGTGACCGCGGCGCGGCTGCGCATCATGCTCGAGGCCGTCGTCGACGAGGGAACCGGTGCCCTCGCTGCGGTGCCCGGCTACCGGGTGGGCGGCAAGACCGGGACCACCCAGAAGTTCCTCGCCGAGGAGGGCGTGTACAGCGACGAGGACGTCGTCGCATCCTTCGTGGGCATGGCACCCATCGACGATCCCCAGGTCGTCGTGGCCGTGGTGCTCGACGCCCCGACGGAGGACGCCAGCGGCGGCAGCGGCGCAGCGCCGCTCTTCTCCGAGGTCATGCGGGCGACGCTCCACCAGCTCGGGATCCCCCCCGATGCCGATTGAGCCCCGTGCCCTCGCCGACCTCGCGACGATCGTGGGCGCCGACGTCGTCGGCGACCCCGGCGTGCTCGTCACCGACGTCACCCACGACTCCCGTCGGGTCGGTCCGGGGACCCTCTTCGTGGCCGTGCGGGGCCTGACCGTCGACGGACACCGGTTCGTCGACACCGCCCGCGACGGTGGCGCCGCGGCCGTCTGCGTCGAGGACCGGGCCGCCGCGGGGCCGGGCCCGGCGCTCGTCGTCGCCGACACGAGACTCGCGCTCGGGCCCCTGGCCGCCGCCGTCCACGGCCGTCCGTCCGAACGCCTCCGGGCGGTCGGCGTCACCGGCACGAATGGCAAGACGACCGTCACCCACCTCCTCGAGGCGGTGGCGTCGGAGGCCGGGATCCGTTCCGCCGTCGTCGGCACCCTGGGATGCCGCATCGACGGCGAGACGGTGCCCACCGGGTTCACCACCCCCGAGGCGAGCGACCTGCAGCGTCTCCTCGCCCGGATGGTGGAGGCCGGCGTCGACGTCGCCGCCCTCGAGGTGTCGTCCCACGCCCTGGCCCTCGGCCGGGCCGAGGGGACCCGCTTCGCCGTGGCCGCCTTCACCAACCTCTCCCAGGACCACCTCGACCTCCACGGGACGATGGGGGAGTACGAGCGGGTGAAGGCGTCGCTCTTCACCCCCGCCCGGGCCGGTCGGGCCGTGCTGTGGATCGACGATCCCGCCGGCCGCCGGATCGCCGACGCGACACGGCTTCCGGTGACGACGGTGGGCCTCGGCGAGGCCGACGTCTCGGCCACCGACGTCGTGTCGGACCTCGAGGGCTCCCGGTTCACCGTCCACGCCGGGTCCACCTCCCGCCCGATCCACCTGCCGCTCCTCGGCGACTTCAACGTCGCGAACGCGCTCGTGGCCGCCGCGTGTGCCGCGGAGATCGGGATGTCCTGGGATAGCATCGCCGCCGGCATCGCCGCCGCTCCACCGGTGCCGGGCCGATTCGAGGTGGTCCACACGGGAAGGGACAGCACCATCGTCGTCGACTACGCCCACACGCCCGATGGGATCGCCAAGGCGGTCGCGGCGGGACGGCGCCTCGTCGGCGACGGCCGGATCGTCGCCGTCGTGGGCGCCGGCGGGGACCGGGACCGGGCGAAGCGCCCGCTCATGGGCGCGGCCGCGGCCCGGGCCGACATCGCCGTCCTCACGTCGGACAACCCTCGGTCCGAGGATCCCGATGCCATCCTCGACGAGGTCGCCGCCGGGGCGGCCGGCGACGCCGAGGTCGTCCGCGACCCCGATCGTCGCCGCGCCATCCGCCTCGCCATCGATCGAGCCGGGCCCGGCGATCTCGTCCTCGTGCTCGGCAAGGGTCACGAGCAGGGTCAGGAGTTCGCAGAGGAGACCGTCCCCTTCGACGACCGCCTCGTCGTCGCCGAGGAGGCGTCGTGACGCTCCGGTGGGACCTCGCCGAGGCCGCCCGGGTGACCGGCGGGATGCTGACGGGGGAGGCGCCCGTCAGCCGGGTCGTCACCGACTCGAGGGAGGCCGGCGTCGGCGACCTCTTCGTGGCCATCCGGGGCGAGCGCCTCGACGGCCACGATTTCGCCGCCGAGGCCCTGGACCGGGGGGCCGCCGTGCTCGTGGAGCACCGCCGCCTGCCCTCCGGCGGCACCGGTCTCGAGGTGCGTGACACGCTCGAGGCCCTCCGGCTGCTCGCCGCCCATCGCCGCGACGAGCTCGACGTCCCGGTGATCGCCGTCACGGGGAGCAGCGGCAAGACCTCGACGAAGGACCTCGTCGCCGGGGCGATGGGCCCCGACGCCCACGCCGCCCTCCGGTCGATGAACAACGAGATCGGGGTCCCGATGACGGTCCTCGGAGCGCCCGACGACGCCTCGGCGCTCGTGCTCGAGGTGGGCGCGAGGAAGGTGGGGGACATCAGGCTCCTCGCTCCGGTGGTCCGGCCCGACGTCGCCGTCATCACGCTCGTGGGCCGTGCCCACCTCGAGACGTTCGGCGACGAGGAGGGTGTCCTCACGGGGAAGTGGGAGCTCGTCGAGGCGCTCGGTCCCGACGGCGTGGCGGTGCTGCCCGTCGAGGACGAGCGGCTCACCGCCCGGCGGGAGGGCGCGATGGTGACCTTCGGCGAGACCTCCGCAGCCGACGTCGCCGCGCTCGATGTCGAGATCGACGACGCCGGGCGGCCCTCGCTCCGCCTCGCCACGCCCGAGGGGGAGTTCCCCCTCACGCTGGCCGTCTCGGGGCTCCACCAGGCCCGCAACGCCGCAGCGGCGGTCGCGGCGGCCCTCGCCGCGGGTCGCTCCGCGGCCGATGCCGTCGCCGGCGTCGCCTCGGCCACCGGCTCGCCCTGGCGGATGGAGGTCGTCCCGGGCCGGTACACGGTCGTCAACGACGCCTACAACGCCAACCCCGACTCGGCCGCCACCGCCCTGCGGACCGTGGCGGCGTTGCCCGGGCGCCCCGTCGCCGTGCTCGGTGAGATGCTCGAGTTGGGCGACGACGCGGCGCGAAGCCATCGTGAGATCGGGGAGCTCGCCCGGGACCTCGGCTACGCCGCCGTCCTGGTCGTGGGCGACGACCCGGGGATCGCCGCCGGAGCCGGGGCGATCGCACGCCGGGTCGCCGACGACGACGAGGCCAGGCGGGTGCTCGGCGGGATCGTGCGCGACGGCGACGTCGTGCTCGTGAAGGCGTCCCGGAGCGTCGGGCTGGAGGACCTCGCCGCGTGGCTGGCCGCCCGGGCGGCCGATGAGGTGGCGTCGTGATCGAGATGCTCGTCGCCGCCGCCGTCGCCTTCGGCGTGACCGTGGTCGTCACCCCCTTCGCGATCCGGTTCCTCCGGGCGCGCAACATCGGTCAGTTCATCCAGACCGAGGTGGAGGGGCACCAGCACAAGCAGGGCACGCCGACGATGGGCGGGATCGTGATGATCGTGGCCGTGCTCATCGCCTACCTGGTGGCCAAGATCGACCTGCGCAACGAGGCGGGGGCCATCGCGCCCGGCTTCCGCGACTTCGAGGTGCGGGGCCTGCTCATCCTGCTCGCGCTCGTCGGCATGGGTGTGATCGGGTTCATCGACGACTTCTCGAAGGTGCGGCGGGCCCGGAACCTCGGCCTCAAGAAGCGCTGGAAGTTCCTCGGCCAGCTCGCCATCGCCTCGCTGTTCGCCTGGGGCGCCCTCGCCACCGACGGCATCAGCACGGAGCTGTCCTTCGCCCGGCCCCTGGGGTTGGAACTCGGCTGGTTCTACGTGGTCCTCGTCCTCGTGATGCTCACGGGGGTCTCCAACGGCCTCAATCTCACGGACGGGCTCGACGGCCTCGCGGCGGGATCGAGCGCCCTGGTGTTCGGGGCCTATGTGATCATCTCGTTCTGGAAGTTCCGCAACATCGACTTCTACGGCTCGACGTCGCTGGAACCGGCGGTGATGGCCGCGGCGATCACCGCCGCGGCCCTCGGCTTCCTCTGGTGGAACACCGCCCCCGCCAAGGTCTTCATGGGCGACACCGGATCCAACGCCCTCGGCGGGGCGCTCGCGGCGACGGCGCTCGTGACCGACACCCATCTGCTGCTCGTGGTCGTCGGCGGCCTCTACGTCTGGGAGACGGTGTCGGTGATCATCCAGGTCGCCGCCTTCCGGGGATGGCGGCGCCGGGTGTTCCTGATGGCCCCCGTCCACCACCACTACGAGCTGAAGGGCTGGCCGGAGACGACGGTCATCGTGCGTTTCTGGATCATCTCGGCCATCGCCATCGCCCTCGGACTCGGCCTCTTCTACGCCGACTTCCTGGCAGCAGGGGGTGGCGGATGAGCGTGCTCGTCGTGGGGGCGGCGCTCAGCGGTGCCGCCGCCGTGCGGCTCCTGGAACGGCTGGGCGAGGAGGACGTGGTCGTCTACGACGCCGACGCCGGTGCCGCAGAACGGCTGGCGGACGGACGCCACCGGTGGGGGGGCGGCGACTGGGACCCCGGCCTCCTCGAGGGGGTGCACCTCGTGGTCGCCAGCCCCGGCGTGCCGCCCCACGCCCCGGTGCTGCGCGACGCGGTCGCCGCCGCGCTGCCCGTGTGGAGCGAGATCGAGTTCGCATGGCGTCATCTGGACGTGCCGATCGTCGCCGTGACCGGCACGAACGGGAAGACGACCGTCACCGAGATCGCCGCCGCGATGCTCTCGGCATCGGGGCTCCGCTCGGCTCCGGTGGGCAACATCGGCGACCCGCTGTGCGACGCCGTGGGCGCCGGCCACGACGCCCTCGCCGTCGAGGTCGCGGCGCTCCACCTCCGCTTCGTCGACCGGTTCCGGCCCGACGCCGCGGTCATCACGAACGTCGCCCCCGACCATCTCGACTGGTTCGGCTCCTACGACGCCTACCGGCACGCCAAGGCGCGGATCCATGCGAACCAGGAGCCAGGCGATCTCGTCGCCTACGACGCCGACGACGAGGGAGCTCGCGCCGCCGTCGCGGGCGCGGCCTCCCGACGGGTTCCCGTCTCGGGATCCCGCCTCCCCGACGGCGGCGCCGGCGTGTACGACGGCGCCCTCCACGTCGGAGCGGTGCGGGTCCCGACGACGGGACTGGTGCGCGACGACCCCGTGTTCCTCGTGGACGCGGCGCTCGCAGGCGTCGCCGCCCTCCACGTCGGCGCCACCCCCGAGGGCGTGGAGAAGGCCCTCGTGGACTTCCGCCCCTCCGCCCATCGACGCGAGGTGGTCGCCGAGACGGGCGGGGTTCGCTGGGTGAACGACTCGAAGGCGACGAACCCCCACGCCGCCCTCGCCTCCATCGCGTCGTGGGACTCCGTCGTGCTCATCGCCGGCGGGCGCAACAAGGACCTCGACGTCGCCGCCGTGGGCCGGGCGCCGACGGTGCGCCACGTGATCGGCATCGGAGAGGCCGGCCCCGAGATCGTCGATGCGGCGACCTCCGGCGAGGTGGCCGACGACCTCGCCGACGCCGTGCGCCGCGCCGCCGCCGTGGCGCGCAGCGGCGACACCGTCCTGCTCGCGCCGGCCTGCGCGAGCTTCGACATGTTCCGCTCGTTCGGTCACCGGGGCGACGAGTTCCGGCGCCTGGTGCGGGAGGTCGCGTGATGGCATCGCGCGTCGCCACCATCGTCACCACCCGCCGCGGCGTCCGGGAGGCCGAGCGGGTCGCCGGGCGCCCGACGAGACTCACCGTCCTGCTCTTGATCCCCGTGGCGCTGCTGTGCGTCGTGGGGCTCGGAGCGATCCTGTCGGCGTCGTCGGTGCTGGGACTGCGCGAGTCGGGCGACGGGCTGTTCTACTTCAAGCGTCAGGCCGTGTGGCTCGGGCTCGGCGTCATCGCCCTCGTCGGTGCGGCACTCGTCCCGCTGCGGTGGTGGCGCCGGATGTCCTTCCCGCTCTTCGCCTCGTCGGTGGTGCTGCTCGCCGCCACCCACGTCATCGGGACCCGCGCCTACGGTTCCCAGCGCTGGATCTTCGCCGGCCCGATCTCCATCCAGCCGTCGGAGATCGCCAAGCTCACCACCATCCTCTTCCTGGCCACGCTGGTGAGCCGACGGGAGTACTCGATGCATCGGCTGCGGGACTTCCTCGCCCCCGTGGTGGGCTCGGTCGGCATCGTCGCCGCCCTCGTGATCACCCAGCCCGATCTCGGCACGACGCTGCTCGTCGTGTCGGGCGCCTTCGCCGTCCTGTTCGCGTCCGCTGCACCCTTCCGCTTCGTCCTCGGGTCCGCGGTCCTGTCGTCGGGCGCAGCCCTGCTCGCCGCGCGGACCTCCCCCTACCGCTGGGCCCGGGTCACGGCCTTCCTCGACCTGAGCGCCGACCCGCTGGGGAGCGGATATCAGGCGACGCAGAGCCTGGTGGCGCTCGGGACAGGCGGCCTGTTCGGGGTGGGCCTCGGCGCCAGCCGCGCCAGGTGGTCGTTCCTCCCGAACGCCCACACCGACTTCATCTTCTCGATCATCGGCGAGGAGACCGGCCTGGCGGGGTCGCTCGCCGTGCTGCTGTTGATGGTGGCGCTCACGGCCGCCGGTGGAGCGATCGCCTACTACGCCCAGGACCGCTTCGGGCGACTGCTGGCCATCGGGATCACCACCTGGCTCGTCGCCCAGGCGCTCGTGAACCTCGGCGGGGTCACGGGCGTCCTGCCGATCACCGGGGTCCCGCTGCCCTTCGTGTCCTTCGGCGGTTCGGCGCTGGTGACCGCCATGGTCGCCGTCGGCGTGCTCATCAGCGTGGCGCGCCACCGGGTGCCGATCGACTCCGACGAAGAGGTGGTGGCCTGGTGAGCGTCGTCGTCGCCGCCGCCGGCACGGGCGGCCACGTGTACCCCGCCCTCGTCATCGCCGAGGCGATCGTCGCGTGCGGGGTGGCCCGCGAGGAGGTCGTCGTGTTCGGCGGCGACCGGCGCGCCGCCAGCGCCGCCCCCGAGGCCGGGTTCCCCTTCGTCGGCTTCGAGCTCACGAAGCTGCGTCGGTCGTTCAGCCCGTCGAACCTCGCGATCCCGTTCGTCCTCCGCCGCACGATTCGTGCGATGGCCGAGGAGATGCGCCGTCGCCGGACCGGGGCCGTGCTCGGCATGAGCGGCTATGTGACCGTCCCCGCCGCCCTCGCAGCGGGGAGGGCGTCGGCTCCCTTTCTCCTCCACGAACAGAACGGGTCGCCGGGCCTCGCCGCCCGGTTCGCGGCCCGGCGCGCCCAGGCCACGTTCCTCGGGCTCCCGGGGCGGGCGGAGCGGCTGCCGAGGTCCCGGCTCGTCGGCAACCCGCTGCGCCCGGAGCTGCGCGCCTTCGACCGTGACCGACTCCGCTCCGAGGGCCGGGCCCGGTACGACCTCGACGTCGCGGGTCCGGTGCTGGGGGTCGTCGGGGGGAGCCTCGGTGCCCGGGTGCTCAACGAATCGGTGGCGCCCACCGTCGAGCGCCTGCCGGACGGAGCCGCCGTGGTCCAGCTGACCGGCGAGGCACGAGCCGGTGTCTCCGCCGAGCGTGATCCGCGCATCCCGTGGCGGCAGCTGGCGTACGAGGACCGGATGGACCTCTTCTACGCCGCCTGCGACCTGGTGCTGTGCCGGGCGGGGGCGATGACGGTGAGCGAGGTCGCCGCCACCCGGACCCCGGCGGTGTTCGTGCCGCTCGAGTCGGTGGGCCAGCAGCACAACGCCGCGGCGCTCGTGGACCGGGGTGCTGCGACGATGGTGGTCCAGGCCGATGCGGCGTCGCTCCCGGACGTCGTCGTCGGATTGGCCGGGAACGAGGAGGAACGGAGACGGATGGCGGCGGCGTCGGGCCCGATCGGCGCAGCCGACGCCGCCATGGACGTGGCACGCGCCGTCGTGGAGGTGGCAGGACGATGACGTGGCTCGACGGATACGACCGGGTGCATCTCGTGGGCGTGGGTGGCTCCGGCATGAGCGGGCTCGCCAAACTGCTCGCCCAGTCCGGACACACGGTCACGGGGTCCGACCTGAAGCGCGGCCCCGCCTTCCAGGCGTTGGAGGGGATCGGGATCGAGTGCTGGACCGGCCACCGGCCCGAGCGCGTCGTCGACCGGGACCTCGTCGTCTATTCCTCGGCGGTGCCCGACGAGCGAGACGCCGAGGTGGTCGCCGCCCGCGAGGCCGGCGTCCCGACCTGGGAGCGCCCGGCGCTGCTCGCCGAGATGACCCGGACCCGTCCGGCGCTCGGCCTGTCGGGGACCCACGGGAAGACGACGTCCAGCGCCATGACGGTGGCGGCCCTGCGGGCGCTCGGACGCGACCCCACCTTCATGGTGGGCGGCCGGCTCGCCGACCTGAACACGAACGCCCACGTCGGAGAGCCGTCGCTCTTCGTCCTCGAGGCCGACGAGGCCTACAGCACCTTCCTGGGCCTGGCGCTGGAGGGGATGGTCGTCACCAACGTCGAGATCGACCACCTCGACCACTACGAGACGATGGAGCGGCTCACCGGCGCCTTCGAGGACGTGGCGGGACGGGTCGACGGGCCCGTGCTGGCCTGCATCGACGATCCCGGGTCGGCGGCGCTCGTCGAGTCCGCCGGCGCGATCCCCTACGGCACGGGGGACGGCGCCGCCTGGCGCATCGAGGATCCCGAGCACGTGGGGCACAGCGTCGCCTTCACCCTCGCCCGCGGATCCGACTCGTGGCGGGTGACGGTGCCGCGGCCCGGGATGCACGTCGCGCGCAACGCGACCGGCGTCCTCGCCATGCTCGGCGAACGCGGCTTCGACGTCGCCACGGCGGCGCAGGGATTGGCGTCCTTCGGCGGCGTCCGCCGGCGCTTCGACGTCCGGGCCCGCACGAACGGGATCACCGTCGTCGACGACTACGCCCACCATCCGACCGAGATCGCCGCCACGATCGCCGCCGGCCGCCTCGGCGGGCCCGACCGGGTGGTCGCGGTCTTCCAGGCCCACCACTTCGATCGCACCGCCCGTCTCGCCGACGAGTTCGGGGAGGCGCTCGCCACCGCGGACCTCGCCGTCGTCACCGACGTCTACGCCCCCGGAGAGGCGCCGATCCCCGGCGTCACGGGGCGCCTCCTCGCCGAGAAGGCCCGCGACGCCGGCGGCGAGGTGGTGTACGTGCCCCGGCGCATCGACCTCGCCGCCGAGGTGGCCGGGCTCGCCCGGCCCGGCGACCTCGTCCTCGTGATGGGCGCCGGCGACATCTATCTCGTACCCGACGAGCTGGCGACCCTGCTCGCCGACGCATGAGCGCACTCGACCGGCTCGCCGCCGACGGCCTGCTCGAGCGCGACGTCGACCTGGCGCCGCTCACCACCTACAAGATGGGCGGGACGGCGCGGTGGATGCTCGAGGCCGAGCGCGAGGCGGACGTCGTCCGGCTGGCTCGGGCCCTCGCCGAGGAACCGGTGCCCGTGTTCGTCCTCGGGCGGGGGAGCAACGTGGTGGTGTCGGAGGAGGGCTTTCCCGGCGTCGTGGTCCGCCCGGCGGGCGCGTTCGTCGCATGGGATCTGACGGACGATGGCATCGCCACGGCCGGGGCGGCCGTGCCGCTGCCGGTCCTCGCCCGGGGAACGGCAGCCGCGGGACGGGGCGGCCTCGAGTGGTTCGTGGGCGTGCCGGGGTCGGTGGGCGGGGCCGTCTGCATGAACGCCGGATGCTTCGGGAGCGACACCGCCGAGGTGCTCGTCACCGCCCGGATCCTCGACCTGCGCAGCGGGGACGTCGCCGAGTCCGGGCCCGACGACCTGTCGATGGCCTACCGATCCACGTCGGTCGGTCCCCACGACATGGTGCTGTCGGCGCGCTTCCGGACGCACCCGGTGGACTCCGAGGCGGCGATGGCGCGGATCCGGGAGATCACCCGGTGGCGCCGGGACCACCAGCCGGGCGGCACGCTCAACGCCGGGAGCGTGTTCAAGAACCCCGACGGGGACGCCGCGGGACGGATCATCGACGAGGTCGGCCTCAAGGGGTTCCGGGTGGGTGGTGCCTCCGTGTCGGAGCGTCACGCCAACTTCTTCGTGGCCGAGGGCGAGGCGACGCCCTCCGACGTCTACCGTCTCGTGGCCGAGGTCCGGCGCCGGGTGCGGGAGGCGACGGGCGTGGACCTCGAGCCGGAGGTGCGGTTCATCGGGTTCTTCGAGGAGGCGGCGTGACCGACGTCCGGGAGCGTCCCGCCACCGCCGTCCCGCAGCGCGGCCGGGTGCGTCCGGGCCCGTGGATCTTCGCACTCGTGGTGACGGTGGTCGCGATCGGGCTCGGCGTGCTCCACTCGCCTTGGCTGTCCCTGGCCGAGGTCGAGGTGCGGGGGGCGGTCGCGTCCGATCCCGCGGAGGCCGTGGCCGAGACCGGGGTGGGGGAGGGGGCCGTCATGATCTGGATCGACACCGACGCGGTGGCGGCGGCCGTCACCGCCGATCCGTGGGTGGCGGACGCCATCGTCCGCCGGGAGTTCCCCGACCGGCTCGTGGTGGAGGTCCTCGAACGTGAGGCGGTCGTGTGGGTGGAGGGACTGCGGACGTGGATGCTCGTGTCCGGCGACGGCGTGGTGCTCGAGCGCAGCGATGCGCCCGGCCCGGGCGTGCTGCGTGCCCGGGTGGCCGCACGCGACGTGGTGCCGGGGGCGACGACGGACGAACGGGCGTGGCGGGAGGTCGTCGACCTCGCCGGGGCGCTGCCGGCCGATCTGGCGCAGGGTGCCGTCGCCGAGTTCCGGGCCGGGGAGCTCTGGTTGAGCCTCACGGGTGCCTCGGTGCGGCTGGGCACGCCGTCGGACCTCGCCGACAAGGCGACGGTCGCGGCGGCGATCGTGGCCGATGGCGTCCCCGACGGCTCGGTGATCGACGTGGTCTCGCCGCGGCGGCCGGCGGTGGTCCCCCCGCCCCCGCCCCTCGTCACGGACCCTCAACCTGTGGTAGAGGGTGACACCCTGGAGCCCTGAGCCCCCTCGCGCAGGGTTCGACCGGCACTAGAGTTCGGGGTCGGCCGGGGCGCGACGTGGCTCCGGCACCGACTTCGAAGGGACTCCCGATGGCGAACGATGCGGCCCCCCAGAGCTACCTGGCGGTCATCAAGGTCGTCGGCGTGGGTGGCGGTGGCGTCAACGCGGTGAACCGGATGATCGAGTCCGGGCTCCGGGGCGTCGAGTTCGTCGCCGTCAACACCGACGCCCAGGCGCTCCTCATGTCGGACGCCGACATCAAGCTCGACATCGGGCGGGAGTTGACCCGCGGCCTGGGCGCCGGGGCCGACCCGGAGGTCGGTCGGGCGGCCGCCGACGAGCACCGCGACGACCTCGAGGAGGCGCTGCGCGGCTCGGACATGGTCTTCATCACCGCCGGTGAGGGCGGGGGAACCGGCACCGGGGGTGCCCCCGTCGTCGCCGAGGTCGCCCGCACCGTGGGTGCGCTGACCGTCGGCGTCGTGACCCGTCCCTTCGGATTCGAGGGCCGCCGCCGGAGCGTCCAGGCGGAGCAGGGCATCGCGGCCCTCCGCCAGGCCGTCGACACGCTCATCATCATCCCGAACGAGCGGCTGTTGCAGTTCGCCGACGCCAACCTGCCGATGATGGACGCGTTCCGACTCGCCGACGAGGTGCTCCTCCACGGCGTCGGGGGCATCACCGACCTCATCACGACGCCGGGGCTGATCAACGTCGACTTCGCCGACGTGAAGTCGGTGATGGCCGGCGCAGGCTCCGCCGTCATGGGCATCGGCCGCGGCACCGGCGAGCACCGGGCCCGCCAGGCCGCCGAGAAGGCCATTGCCAGCCCGATGCTCGAGACGTCGATGGAAGGCGCCCGGGGGGTCCTGCTATCCATCGCCGGCCCCTCCGACATGACGCTCCACGAGGTGAACGAAGCCGCGTCGGCGGTCGCCGAGCACTGCGAGGACGATGCCAACGTGATCTTCGGGGCCACGGTCGACGACGCCATGGGCGACGAGATCCGGGTCACCGTGATCGCAGCCGGATTCGAGGGCGAGGGTCGCCGCGGCGGCACCACGGCCGGCGCCCCGCCCCGCCGGGAGCGCCGCTCGCCCCTCGACGAGCTCCCCGACGACGATGCGGAGACGGAGGCGGACACCGACGCCGATCCCGACGCCGACGGCGACTTCGAGATCCCCGACTTCCTCAAGGGATGATCCGCCCCGAGGGCTTCTCGGGCGCGGCCTTCGGCACGGCCTCCGACGGCGACGCCCGCACCGACCCCGAGGCGCGCCGGCGCATGAGCGACGCCCTCGGCATCGTGGATGCCTGGGCGACCGTCCGGGGGGTCCACGGCACCACCGTCGCCCTCGTCGAGGGCCCCGGCCACCACGACGACGCCGACGGCCTGGCGACCACCGTGTCGGGGCTGCCGATCGCCGTCGGTTCCGGCGATTGCCTGCCGGTGGTGATCGAGGGCGACGGCGGCGTGGCAGCCGTGCACGCAGGATGGCGGGGGACCGCCGCCGGCATCCTCGGCGCGGCGCGACGCACCCTGCGGGATGCGGGCATCGAACCCACGCGCGCCGCGATCGGCCCGGCGATCGGCCCCTGCTGTTTCGAGGTCGGACCGGAGGTCGCCGCCCGATTTCCCGACGCCGCGGCGACGACCACGTGGGGCACGCCGTCGGTGGATCTCCGTGCGGCGGCCGCGGCCGACCTCGAGGGCCTCGACCTCTGGGTGGCCGACGCCTGCACGTCCTGCGGCGACGGCTATCACTCCCACCGCGCGACGGCGACCCTCGATCGGCAGGTGACGGTGGCATGGGTGCCGACGGACTGATCGCCGTCCGGGCCCGCGTCGACGCCGCCTGTGCCCGTGCCGGGCGGGACCCGGGCGAGGTGACCGTCGTCGCCGTGTCGAAGACCGCCTCCGACGACGCCGTCCTCGAGGCGTACGCCACGGGGCACCGCGACTTCGGCGAGAACCGTGCCTCGGCGCTGGCCGACCGCCGCCGCCGGCTCCCCGACGACATCCGGTGGCACTTCGTCGGGCG
>JAWVYO010000017.1:0-33436 GCA_033722675.1 Acidimicrobiia bacterium
CCCATCATCTCGAAGAACGAGCCGTGACGGGCCGTCGTGCCGACGATGTCGATGTCGACCATCCGGAGGCACTTCTGGACGCTCACGGCCCGCGGATAGGGCGCCGGCTCCTCGCCGAGGAGATACGGCTTGAACTGCACCATCCCCGCGACGGTCAGCAGCAGCCCCGGGTCGGTCGGGATGAGCGATGCGGAGGGGACCACCGTGTGGTCGCGCTCGCGGAAGAACTCCACGAACGACGTGCGGATCTCTTCGCCCGACATGAACTCCATCAGGCGACCTCCCTACCGGCGACCGTCTCGGCGAGGCGGTCGAGGGCGTCGGCAGCCATGCGCGTGCCCTCCCGCGCCACGTTCTGCGGGGTCAGCCGCTCACGGACGCGTACGAGGCGCGTCAGCACCATCGCGCCGCTCCACGCGGTCGCGACGACGCCGAAGAGGAACCACCGGATTCGCACGAGCATGGCGGGAAGGGTACTCAGTACCGCGAGGTCCGAGGCTGCTTCGGTTACCCCTCCGCCCTCCAGAAGGGCCCGCTGCGTCCAAACTCGGCGAGACGCACGAAGAAGTCCTCGAAGTACTCCTCGACGTGGTCGAGGTAGTCCGGTTCCATCCGGCGCCGAAAGACGTTCGCTCCGAGGGCGTACGCCCAGTCTCGAACCGGCATCGTGGCCTCCGCCGCCGATGGCTCGTACCCCGGCCATGCGATGAGGTGTTCTTCCGACCGGAAGAGGCTCATCTCGCTTCAGAGGAAGCTGCCGCGCCCCCGGAACCAGTCCTCGTTGGCGAACGGCTGGTTCATGTGCCCGACGGCGCCTGGCGGATCGACGGACAGGACCTCCCCGTCTCGTTGGACGACGGTGACGTCCTCACCGCAATCGAGGCAGCTCGTCTCGATCGTCACCTCGGCGTCGGGAACGATCCAGGTGACCGCCAGCGCCTCCAGACCGCACTGTCCGAACCCCATCGGGACGCCGTCCAGGGACACACGATGGTGCGTGGGGATGTTGCTGAACGGGGCCCAGCACTCGACGAAGTCCGTCCCCTCCAGCATCCAGCTGCCGATTCCCGCCTCGGCGGCGGCGCGCTGCACCTCGCGGGCCTCGCTCATCCCGAGTCCGAGAAGACGGCCGAGCTCGGTGAAATGCGGCGCCCTACCGGTTTCGAGGAAGTGCCGCATGGTCTCGCGGTAGGCGGTCTTCACGACGTCCGGGTGCGTATCGCCCATGCGAGTCCTCCGTGTGCGTCCCGTCGACGCTACTCGGGTCCGACCGTCGCAGGGGCGTCAGTCGATCCGGCGACTCCCCCGGTCATCCCTCTCGTCCCTCGGTGGCTTCCCGAGCACCTCGTCGACGGCGGCGAGCCAGTCGGCCCGGGACGCCTCGGCGCCAGACCGGGTGGGCCGGTACAGGATCTGCTTCGCGGCCTCGTCGGGCAGGTACTGCTGTGCGACCAGTGCATCGGGGTGGTCGTGGGGGTAGCGGTATCCCTCGCCGTGACCCAGCTGGCGGGCCCCCTGGTAGGCCGCCGAGCGCAGATGCATGGGCACGTCGGCCGATGGCGTGTCGGCGACCGCCTGGGCGGCGGCGCCGATCGTCCGCTTCACCGAGTCGGACTTCGGCGAGGTGGCGAGCACCAGGGCGGCGTGGTGGAGGGCGTACCCGGCTTCGGGGAGCCCGACGTAGGCGAGGGCGTCGGCGGCGTCCACGGCGACGCCGAGGGCGCGGGAGTCGGCGAGACCGACGTCCTCGGAGGCGAACACGATCATGCGTCGGGCGATGAACTCGGGGTCCTCGCCGGCTTCGATCATGAGCTGTAGCCAGTAGGCGGCGGCATCGGGGTCGGACCCGCGCAGGCTCTTGATGAATGCCGAGATCACGTCGTAGTGCTGGTCCCCCGCCTTGTCGTAGCGGACGATGCGACGTTGGAGCGCCTCCTCGACGTCCTCGAGGGCGATCGACTCGCGGTCGCGGCCCGAGGCGATGAGGGCGGCCACCTCCAGGGCGTTGAGGGCGAGCCGGGCGTCGCCCCCCGCCCGCTCGGCGAGGGCGTCGCGGGCCTCGTCGTCGATGCCGTCGACGACGTCGGCGAGGCCCCGTTCGCCGTCGGCGACCGCCCGGTCGACGAGTTCGGCCACCTCGGCGGGACCGAGGCTCTCGAGCCGGAAGAGGGTGCTGCGGCTGATGAGCGGGCTGTTGACCTCGAAGAACGGGTTCTCGGTGGTGGCGCCGACGAGGATCACCGTTCCGTGTTCGACCCCCGGGAGCAGGGCGTCCTGCTGCGACTTCGTGAACCGGTGGATCTCGTCGAGGAAGAGCACGGTGCGACGCTCGTCCTCCTCCAGCCGACGCGTGGCCGTCGCCAGCACGCCTCGGACGTCCTTGACGCCGGCACTCACGGCCGACAGCTGTTCGAAAGCGGCGTCGGTCTCCTCGGCGACGAGCCGGGCGAGCGTCGTCTTGCCGGTCCCGGGCGGCCCCCAGAGGATCATCGACACCGGCCGGCCGCGACGCACCATCTCGCCGAAGGCGGCGCCGGGCTCCAGGAGATGCGGCTGGCCGACCACCTCGTCCAGGGACCGGGGCCGCATCCGGGCCGGCAACGGCTCCGCGGCCCGGCGCCGGAGCTCGCGCTGGCCGGCGAAGAGGTCGTCCTGGCTCACTCGTCGGCGTCGAGCTCGGCGTCGCCGATGCCGAGCTCGGTGTGCTCGGGGGCGGAGGCGCCCTCTTCGTCGAGGCGCTCGCGGACCTCGGGGCGGAGGTCGATGCCGAGTTCGCGGAGCTGCTCGTCGGCGACGAGCGCCGGCGACCGGGTCATCGGATCGAGTCCCGACTGCGTCTTCGGGAACGGGATGACCTCACGGATGTTGGGCTCGTCGCGCAGGATCGACACGAGACGGTCGATGCCGACGGCGAATCCCGCGTGCGGAGGCGTCCCGTACCGCAGGGCCCGCAGGAACCAGCCGAAACGCGACTCCGCCTCCTCGGCGCCGATCCCGAGGATCTCGAAGACCCGCTGCTGGGTCCCGGGGTCGTGGATCCGGACCGATCCGGACCCGAGCTCGCTGCCATTGAGCACGAGGTCGTAGGCCTTCGACACCGCCGTCTCGGGCGACGAGGCCATCTCGTCGACGTCCACGGGGGCGGTGAAGGGATGGTGCGCCGGGAACAGCTGGCCGTCGGGGCCGACCTCGAAGACCGGGAAGTCGACCACCCAGAGGAAGGCGAGCTCGTCGTGCCCCTCGGGTCGGCCGAGTTCGAGGCGCAGTTCGCCGAGCACGCGGCGGGCCAGCGGCGCGGCGTCGGCGACGATCAGCAGGGTGTCCCCCGCCGTGGCGCCGAAGGCCTCCACGAGGGCGGCCTGTTCGTCGTCGGACAGGAACTTCGCCACCGGGGACCGCAGCGAGCCATCGTCCTCGACGACCATCCACACGAGCCCCTTGGCGCCGAGCTCCTGGGCCCGGGACACGAGGCCGTCGAGACCGCTGCGGGACAGGCCGAGGTCGCCGGCGTCGATGCCGGCGACGAGCCCGCCGCTCTCCAACACCCCGGCGAAGGCCTTGAAGCCGGTCTCGGCGAACACCCCGCCGAGGTCGACGAGTTCCATGCCGAAGCGGACGTCCGGCTTGTCGGTGCCGTAGCGGGCCATCGCCTCGGCGTAGGTCATGCGGGCGAAGGGCCGGTCGAGATCGAGGTGCCGGAGTTCGGCGACCGTGGCCGCCACGGCCTCCTCGATCGTGTCGAGGACGTCCTCCTGGCCCCAGAAGGCCCCCTCGACGTCGAGCTGCGTGAACTCGAGCTGTCGGTCGGCGCGGAAGTCCTCGTCGCGGTAGCAGCGGGCGATCTGGTAGTAGCGCTCCACCCCGCCGATCATCAGCAGCTGCTTGAACAGCTGCGGCGACTGCGGGAGGGCGTAGAAGCTGCCCTGGCGCAAGCGGCTCGGCACGAGGACGTCACGGGCGCCCTCCGGCGTCGACCTGATCAGCGTCGGCGTCTCGACCTCGAGGAACTCGCGCTCGTCGAGCGCCCGCCGCATCGCCCGGATCGCCTCCGACCGCGCCCGCAGGTTCGCCGCCACCTTGGGGCGCCGCATGTCGAGGTACCGGAACTCGAGACGGCGGAACTCGTCGACGTCCGCGCGGTCGTCGACCTGGAAGGGCAGCGGATCACTGGGGCTGAGGACGTCGACCCGGTCCACGGCCACCTCCACCTCGCCGGTGGGCAGCTCGGGGTTGACGGTGCCCTCGGGCCGGTGACGCACCTCACCCGACACCGAGATGCAGAACTCGTCGCGCAGCCGGTGTGCGGTCTCCCCGGCTTCGGCATGGTCCTCGGGGTTCACGACGACCTGGGCGACGCCGCTGGCGTCCCGGAGGTCGAGGAAGTACACGCCGCCGTGGTCGCGGCGGGCGTTCACCCACCCGGCGAGGGTCACCCTGGTGCCCACGTCGTCGACGCGCAGCGACCCCGCGTCGTGCGTCCTCACTGCGTCGGCCATGCGGCCACCTCCTCGATGGGGATCCTCGTCTCCTCGCCGGTGTCCATCCGCCGCATGGTCACCTCGCCCTCGGCCCACTCGTCGCCGACGACGGCCACGGCGGCGGCGCCGCGGCGCCCGGCCTGGCGGAACTGTGCCTTCATCGACCGGCCCGCCAGGTCGAGGTCGGCGCGTCCACCGGCGGCCCGGATGGCGGCGGTGAGATCGATGGCGTCGGCCCGGCGATCGGGATCGGCGACGACCACGAAGACGTCGAGTCCCGTGGCGGGCTCCTCCGCACGCCGCTCGGCCATGGCCAGGGTGATCCGGTCGCAGCCCATGGCCAGCCCGACGGCCGGCACGTCGTTCCCACCGAGCATGCCGGCGAGAGGGTCGTAGCGGCCACCCCCGCCGAGGGCGTCCTGGGCGGCGGTGTAGGAGGGGGACTGATACTCGAAGACCGTCCGGTTGTAGTAGTCGAGCCCGCGGACCAGCCGGGGAGCGGCCTCGGTACGGAGCCCCCGCCGCTCCAGTCCCGCCAGGACCGACTCGTAGTGGGCGGCCGCAGCGTCGCCGAGGTGATCGGTGGGGAGCGGCGCGTCGGCCACGAGGTCGGCATCGGCCTTCGAATCGAGGACGCGCAGCGGGTTGTCGCCGAGCCTGCGACGGGCGTCGGGAGACAGGTCGTCGCGACGGCGCTCGAGGTACGCCACCAGCAGCTCGCGGTAGGCGACGCGATCCTCGGGATCGCCGATCGAGTTGACGAGGACCACCGTGTCGTCGATGCCGACGCGCTCGAGCAGCCGGTATCCGAACTCGATCACTTCGACGTCGGCGTCGGGCGACTCCTCGCCGAGGTACTCGATCCCGACCTGATAGAACTGCCGGCGACGTCCGGCCTGGGGCTGCTCGTAGCGGAACATCGGCCCCGAGTAGGCGCCCTTGAACACGCCCTGCCCCCCGGATTGCAGGTAGGCGCGCACCACGCCTGCGGTGTTCTCCGGGCGCAGCGTGATCGAGCGCCCGCCCCGGTCGGCGAACGTGTACATCTGCTTCTCCACGACCTCGGTCGCCTCCCCGACGCCCCGCTCGAAGAGCTCCGTGTGCTCGAAGATGGGTGTCATGACCAGGCCGTAGCCCCACGCCTCGGCCATCTCGTCGAAGGCGCGCAGCAGCTCCCGCCACAGATCGGATTCGGGTGGGAGGAAATCGTCGGTGCCCTTGGGGGCGCGCATCGTCATCGCGGGAGGCCCTGCAGGAAGGGGTTGGTGGCCAGCTCACGGGCGATGGTAGTGCTGGGGCCGTGGCCGGGCAGCACGCGCGTATCGCCGTCGAGCGGGACGATCTTGTCCGCCATCGAGGCCATCAGCTGTTCGTGCGACCCGCCGGGGAGGTCGGTGCGACCGATCGATCCCGCGAACAGCTGGTCGCCCGAGAACAGCACCCCGTCGTCCTCGAGCAGGAAACAGCAGTGGCCCGGCGTGTGCCCGGGGGTGTGGAGCGTCCGGAACGACAGTCCGGCGAGGTCCAGCACCTGCTCGTCGGCGAGGTCCTCGTATCGCTCCGGCGGCTCATAGTCACCGGGCGGCTCCATGCCGAAGATCGACCGCAGCTGCTGGCGGGGATCGGCGGCGAGCCAGTCGTCGTCGGGATGGAGGTACGCCGACACCGCGTACCGCGTCGCGGCGCCGCCGGCACCACCCACGTGGTCGACATGGCCGTGGGTGGCGAGCACCGCCACCGGCACGACGTCGAGCTCGGTGACGAGCCGGGTGAGGCCGTCGACGTCGGGGGGCGCGTCCACGATCACCGCGGGCCCGCCGCGTTCGGCGGCGACGACCCAGCAGTTCGTGACGGCGAGCCACAGCGGCGCGGAGGCGATGACGGGTGGCACGGCCCGGAGCGTACCGGGGTGCCGGCCGCCTACAGCTCGCGGCGCGTGCGCGGGAGGACGCCCCCGTCCTCGACGACGAAGTGCGTGAGCCCGGCGTAGTCGGGATCGAAGACGATGTCGCCCTTCTTGATCTCCGACTGCTTCTTCACCTTCGACTTCTCCGTGTCGCAGGCGTCCTGGGCGACGATGGCTCCATGGACGGCCCCCTTGGGGAGCGCGTCGTCGTCGTCATCGAAACCGTCGTCGTCGTCGTAGTCGTCGCCGGACTCGGCGGCGTTGGACTCGAGCTTCACCTGCTCGTGGCTCAGATAGAGGCCCTCGGCCGTGCCCCGCTTGTCCTTGTCCTCGTCGTCGTCATCGTCATCGCTCTTGTCCTTGCCCTTCACCTTCATCTTGATGTCGCCGGCAGCCACGACGGTGTAGGGAGCGGCCGCGGGATGCGGCTGGAGCCTGGCCCGGTCCTTGACCTCGACCTCGACGTCCCCGTACTGGTCCTTCTTGAGCTTCACGCCGCCCGGCTCGTGCTGGCACATGAGATCGTTGTCGGGCTTGGCGGTGATCACGGTGATCTGGAGGCTCTCCTCCTTCTCGACCTTGACCTTGGCGCTGCGGCCCCAGACGAAGTACACGCCCGGCTCGGCCTCGTCGCTCTTGAACTCGACCTTCTTGTCCCAGTCGTCGACGTGCTTGACGCCACGCGTGCCGAAGACGAGGCCGCCGGTGCACGGCTCCCCGGCCGTCGCCCTGGTGACGCCCGACTCCGGCGACGCTGGCCCGTGCCGGATGGTCCCGTTGGGACAGATGTCGTACTGACTCAGGAAATGGAGCTGGATCGGATCGATCTCGGGGATCTCCGCGAAGGGCACCTCGCCCTCGTCGGGGCAGTCTACGTTCGAGTCGTCGGCCTCGTTCGAGTACTGGTCGGCGTACGAGGTGAGGCAGCCGGCGTTGATGTTGTTCTCGGACTTGTCCTTCTTGAACTCGATCGAGCCGTTGGCGTGGGCCCAGTCGCGCAGCCCGAGGATCTCGACGTCCTTGTGGTCCTTCTTGGCCTCGATCTTCACGTCGCCGCCGGTGAGGAAGGCGTGCGAGAACTCGACGTCGATCTCGAAGAGCTCCCCCTCGATGGCGCTCCGCACGACGCGGATCCGGTCGGCGTCGGCACGGGTGGGCACGAACCCCACCGAGTAGACGACGTCGCCGCTCGCCGGGACGATGAGGACGAACTCGCCCTGCGGCGTGGTCACGACGTCGCCGTCGTCGACCGCCTGGGCCGCGGCGATCACCGCATCGCGGTCGGCGAGCTGGTCGTGCCCGGTGGTGTAGTCGGGATCCTCCGCGATGAGGCCGGCCGCGTAGTCGATGCCCGAGTCGGCGACCTGGAGTGCGTTCTCCCACTGGCGGTCCGTGAAGACGTTCTGCGCCATCTCGACGACACGGGTGACGATGAACGCCGCCATGATGAGGACCACGCCCGAGAGCAGCACCGTCGAGGCGAGGGCGTAGCCGCGGTCGGAGGCGAGGCGGTCACGCACCGGGCACCACCACGTTCCGCACCGTCACCGAGCCGGTGAACTGGTGCTGGGAGGGATCCGGGTCCTCGGGATCGCGATCCACCACGAGGTGAATGGTGACGGTGCCTGCAGAGGCGTCGTAGGTGATGGAGGAGGCGCCGGGGACGATGCCCTCGGCCCGCGTGGCGGTGAGCGTGTCGTCGACCGTCCGGACCAGCCGGCCGGCGTCGTCGATGCGCCAGGTGATCAACTCGCCGTCACCGGGGGCGGTGCCTCCGGAGTCGTCCTCGTCGAGCCAGAACACGATCTCACGATCGTCCTGGGCCTCGAGGGGGTAGATGGCGGAGGCGAATCGGACCTCGCGCATCAGCTGCGACTTGGCGTCGCGGACGGAGTCGAGTTCGAGACGCTGGTACTCCGTCTCGCGGTTGGTGTTGGCCACCGCGTGGATCCATCCGGTCAGCCCGCCCAGAATGATCAACGCGACGAGGCCGGTCATCATCGTCTCGACGAGCGTGAAGCCGCGCTCGGAGCGGAGTCGTTCGCTCATCCCCACGACTCCTCGCCCACCAGCGTCGACGTCTCGAAGGTCCGCTCGCCGCTCTCCACCACCCAGCGCACCTGGACGACGAGGCGACGCAGGTCGCCCGCCTCGGTCACGTAAGACCAGACCGTGAAGTCGGTGTCGCGTCGGTTCACGACGGATTTCGGGGCGATGGCGCCCTCCTCGCCGTCCACCACCAGGGGCTCGTTCGTCGGCAGCCCCACGGCGTCGCCGTCCAATGCGTCCCCGGACCCGGTCAGGAGCGGAGCGTCGGGGTCGAGCCCGGAGAGGGCGAACCCGTCCCATCCGACGGCACGCGCCAACTCGACCTGCTCGAGGGCGATGTCGGTCCCGTGCTGGGCGAGGAGGTTCCCCCGGGAGCCGTTGACCGCGCCCGTCATCGCCTGCGTGAACCCGAAGAAGACGACCACGACCACGAAGAGGGCGACGATCACCTCGGCGATCGTGATCCCGGCTTCGCCGGACGGCGCGAGCCGCCGCAGCCTGGTGCGCACGGTGTTCATGGACATTACGTTCGGTTGCCACGGTGCGGTCCTTGAGGGCTCAGAGTTCGTCCCACGCCACCACCGCCACACTTCCCTCCGACCCCACGTACTCCCAGATCGTCTCGACCTCGCCGTCGAGTTCGAACTTGGGGTTGCCGGCGATCTCGGAGACGTCGACGAGGTCGCCGGCGGTGTCGCACGCCTCGGCGGCGATGAACGACCCCAACACCACCGGGTTCCCGATGATGGCGATCTGCTCGACGGCGCCGATGATGCCCTTCTCCTTGAGGCGGCCGTTGCCGTCCCACACCACGTCGCGTCCGGCGATCATGAAGAGGGTCCCGGCCGTCTCGTGGGGGGTCACGACGGCCGCTCCGGTGAGCACGATGTCGCCGCCGACGTGGGCGTCGCAGGCTCCCTCGGCCTCGGCGACGAGCGAGATCCGCCAGGGATTCGTGTTGGTGCCGGGGCCGGTGGGGATCGAGGCGCTGCCCTGGAACACGTAGTACGAGCCGTGGTTCTCGACGTTGGTCCCGTACTCCCAGACGTGACCGTCGATGCTGGAGTAGCCGAGGTACTGCCAGCCCAGGTACGGGCTGGCGCCGGCGTCGGCCTCGAGGATGTCCCCGGTGCACGGCGCGTCGTTCGGGTCCGCCGCGAAGGCGCCCCCGTACGCCGGCCCCGCCCGCACCTCTCCGTTCGGGCACAGGTCGTACTCGGAGGACGGCCAGAAGTCCCGCGGCACGATGTCGGGCACCACCTCGAGCGGCTGGTAGGAGGGCCCTTCGCAGGAGGCGTGATCGTTCACGTTGCCGTCGACCGTCGCCAGCCCCGACGCCGTGAGGCAGGCATCGTGGGTGGTGGGATTCCCCGAGACGTCCAGGTCCCCGTTGGCGTGGACGTCGGCATTCGACTCGAACGCCGTCGGACTGCCCGAGATCGAGAGGTGACCGTTCGTGACGAAGGCCTTGGCCGCGTAGTACGGCAGGGCGCCGGGGATGCGCTCGTACGTCACCCGGACGGTCCGCACCCGTCGTTCGGCGGCGTCGCGCGCCGGGGTGAAGCCCACCGAGTAGATGACCTGCTCGCCGGCGGGCACGATCACGGCGTACTCGCCCTCCGGAGTCGTGATCAGGTCGGCGGAGGGCAGGCCGTCGGCCACCTGCACCGCCCAGGCGCGCTCTGCGTCCGCGTCGTCGAACGTCGGGAGGATCTGGCCGGTCGTGTACGTGTCGTCGGCCTTCACGTCGGTGATCACGTCCGCGAGGCCGGCCTCGGCCACGTGGAGCGACTGCTCCCACTGCCCGTCGCTGCTCGTGTTGTTGACCTGGCGAGTGCCCCGGAGGGTCATCACCGAGGTCATCATGACCACGGCGAGGCCGAGGAGGGCGACGGTGGCGATGGCGACGCCGCGGTCGTCGTCGCGAAGGCGTCGGAGCAACTGGTCGTACGTCATGTCATCCGTTCCTCAGGGAGATGTCGGAAGAGATCGATCGCTGGCCACCACCGTCCAGGGCGCCCACGAACGTGAAGGAGACGGTGCCCACCTCGGCGGCCAGCTCGGCGTCGTAGCCGAAGCCGCTGCCGGCGACGAGCAGACCGGTCGCCTGGGTCACCGCGCCACCGGCGTCGTCGGCGCGGACCAGGTCCCCGTCGCTCTCCAGCGTCCACGAGACGAGCTCTCCCCCGTCGACGATGTCGTCGTGGTCGGCGTCGACCCAGACGGTGATCGACTGCAGGCCGGCCGTGGTGACCTGCCGCGCCCGGCGGATGTCCTTGGTGAGGAGCTGACGGGACGTCCGCAGCTCCTGGATGACCTCGTCGTCGTTGCGGTGGAGCTCGTCGACGCGGCTGGCCCCCACGAACCAGGAGAGCATGATCGCCGCCACGAAGGCCAGGCCGAACATCGAGACCCCGAGTTCGACGATGGTCACGCCGCGGTCGTCGTCGCGGAGGCGCCTCATCCGGCTGTCACCTCCGCCACCAGCGTGGACGTCCGGAAGGATCGCGGCGAACCGTCGCTGTCCCACCGCACCTCGATGACGACCCGCCGGAGGTCACCGGCCTCCGACACGTACCGCCAGACGGTGAACGACGACCCGTCGATCGTCTCGGTCACCTTCGGGGTGACGATGCCGTCGGGGGTGTAGACGATCACCTCGTCGCCGGCGAGGCCGAGTTCGGCACCGTCGATCGCGTCTCCCGAGGTGGCGAGCAGCGGGGCCTCCGCGTCGATGCTCGCCTGCGCCAGTTCCGCCCAGGTGAGACCCCTCGCCATCTCGATGTGCTCGGTGGCGATCCCGGTCGCCTCCTGGGCGAGGCGGTTCTCGCGCGACGTGTCCAGCGCGGAGGTGAGGGCGCGCCCGAACGCGAGGAAGAGGAGCACGACCACGAACATGGACACGAGCAGCTCGACGATCGTGAAGCCGTCCGCCCCCGCAGGACCGGCGCGGGCCACGATGGGGGCCCGGCGGGCACGAGGCGGCCACCGAAAGCGCGCACAAGACGTCATGCCACTACTTTCGGTAGCGGCGCAGCGGAACTTGAACGGCTCCGACCACGATCCGTGGTCAACCGGTTCCGAAACGCGCTAGCCGCGACCTCCACCGGGCAGCAGCCGGTAGGCGTCGTACACGCCGTCGACGCCCCGCAGCTCGTCGAGGACCCGGTCGATCTGGCCCGCGTCGGAGAGCTCGACCTCGTAGCGGAGCACCGCGACCCGATCCCGGCCGGTCGACGACGAGGAGGACACGATGTTGGCGCCGAGATCGGACAGGGCCGCCGTGACGTCGCGCAGCAGCCGGGTCCGGTCGAGCGCCTCGATCTGGAGCCAGACGGTGAACCCGGCGATCTCGGCCGCTCCCCACGCCACGTCGATCATCCGCTCCTCCTGCTCCCCCAGCGAGGCGATGTTCGTGCAGTCGTCACGGTGGACCGAGACACCCCGACCCACGGTCACGAACCCGATGATCGAGTCGCCGGGGACCGGGGAGCAGCACCGCGCGAGGCGCACGTACATGTCCTCCAGACCCTCCACGACGACGCCCCGAGAACCCGGCGGCGGTCGATGGGTGGGCGGCGGGAGCTCGCCGACGTCGAGTGCCTCCGGCTCCGGCTCCTCCGGCGGCTCGACGAGCTTGCCGAGCCGCTGGAGCACGGTGGCGGGCTGCACGTTGTGCTCACCCACCGCCTGGTACATGCCGTCGAGGTCCTTGTACCCGAGCCCCTCGGCGACCTCCTCGAGCAGGGTGTCGCGCTTGACGGCGGACAGGCCCAGGCCCTCCCTCCGCAGGAGCTTCGCCACGGCTTCGCGCCCCTCGGCGATGGCGTGCTGGCGCCGCTCGCGGCTGAACCACTGGCGGATCTTCGCCGACGCCCGGGAGGTGCGTACGAACTTCAGCCAGTCGCGGCTCGGACCGGACTCCCCCCGCGACGTGATCACCTCGACGATGTCGCCCGACTCGAGGCGGGTGTCGAGGGGCATGAGGCGCCCGTTCACCCGCGCACCGCTGGTCTTGTGCCCCACCTCGGTGTGGATCGCGTAGGCGAAGTCGACCGGCGTCGCACCCCGGGGCAGCGTCTTGACGTCGCCGGCGGGTGTGAGCACGAAGACCTCGTCCTGGTAGAGATCGATCTTCAGCCCCTGCAGGAACTCGCGGGGGTCGTCGAACTCGTCCGTGAGCATCGCGATCGACGCCACGGCGGCGGCGCCCGGGTCGCCCTCCTTGTAGCGCCAGTGCGCAGCGATGCCGCGCTCGGCCCGCTCGTGCATCTCCCGGGTGCGGATCTGCACCTCCAGCGGCCGGCGCTCGGGGCCGAGCACCGTCGTGTGCAGCGACTGGTAGAGGTTGAACTTCGGCATGGCGATGAAGTCCTTGAAACGCCCATGCACCGGTGGCCAGCGGGTGTGCACGAGACCGAGGGCCGCATAGCAGTCACTGACCTCGTCGGTGATGATGCGGATCCCGATCAGGTCGTGGATGTCGTCGAAAGAGCGGCCCCCGTCCACCATCTTTCGATAGATCGAATAGGAGTGCTTCGGCCTCCCCGTCACCTCGGCGTCGATGTCGCCGTCGTCGAGCATCCCCCGGACGATCTCGATCACCTTCTGGATCGACGCATCCCGCTCGGGTGCGCGGCGACGCAGCAGGTCCTGGATCTCGGCGTACCGGCCGGGGTGGAGGATCGCGAAGCACCGGTCCTCCATCTCGTGCTTGATCTCCTGGACACCGAGGCGGTGCGCGAGCGGGGCGTAGACGTCGAGCGTCTCCTCGGCGATGCGCTGCTGTTTGTCGGCGTCGAGCGCGTCGAGCGTCCGCACGTTGTGGAGCCGGTCCGCCAGCTTGATGAGCAGGACCCGCACGTCGCGGGCCATGGCGATCACCATCTTGCGGATCGTCGCCGCCTGCGCCTCCTCGCGGTTGGAGAACTTCACGCGGTCGAGCTTCGTGACGCCGTCGATGAGTTCGGCGACCGTGTCGCCGAACTCGACGCGCACGTCGCCCAGCGTCAGCTCGGTGTCCTCCACCACGTCGTGGAGCAGGGAGGCCGCCAGCGTCTCGGCGTCGAGCCCGTACTCGGCGAGGACGAGGGTCACTGCGAGCGGGTGGGTGATGAAGGGCTCGCCGCTCTTGCGGAACTGTCCGGCGTGGCTGGCGAAGGCCGTCTCGTACGCCTGGTGGATCAGCCGGTCCGAGGCCTCCGGATGGCGGCTGCGGAAGGCCCGCAGCACCGGCTCCAACTCGGCGATGGCCGCGTCGTCGGGTCGTGGGGCGAAGTCAGGGAGTGCCATAGGTCACGAGCGTGCGGACGGGGATCTCGACCTTCTCGTGGCCCTCGAGGAAGGCGAGTTCGATGAGGACGTGCGCTCCCACCACCTCCGCTCCCAGATGCTGGACGAGGCGGATGGCCGCCCCCATGGTCCCGCCGGTGGCGAGGACGTCGTCGAGGACGAGGACGCGATCGCCCTCCCCCACGGCGTCGGCGTGCACCTCCAGCGTTCCGGTGCCGTACTCCAGGGCGTAGGGCTCGGCGACGGTGGGGCGGGGGAGCTTGCCCTCCTTTCGGACGAGCACGAGGCCGGCGCCGAGGGCCACGGCCACGGGGGCGGCGAGGATGAATCCCCGGGACTCGACCCCGGCGACGTGGGTCACCCCGTCGTCGGCGTAGTGATCGGCGATCTCGTCCACGATACGGGCGAAGGCGGCGCCGTCTTCGAGCAGCGGCGTGACGTCCTTGAACACGATCCCCGGCTCGGGGAAGCCCGGCACGTCCCGGATCAGCGCCTTCAGATCGTCCATGGCCGGATCGTAGCGCTGGCCCGTTCGGACCCCTCACCACCTCCGGCGGCCCGCGGCCTCGCTATCGCCGGCGCTTCCGCTTCCGCGGCGGGCGCGGCGTGGCGCCCGAGGTGGGCGGGACGGCCGCGGGGAGCACGTCCTCGTCCTCGTCTTCGGTGATCTGGATCCCCTTGACCTCGAAGGCGTCGTCGTCGACGCCCTTGCGCTCGAGTCGCGTGCGGACCCGCTGCCACGTGTCCTCTCGCTCCTTCCACACGGCGAGGATCGGCGCGGCCACGAAGATCGACGAGTAGGTGCCCAGTCCGACGCCGATGAACAGGGCGAGGGCGAACTCGCGCAGGGTCGCGGCGCCCAGCAGGAACGAGCCCACGAAGAGCAGGCTCCCGATCGGCAGCAGCGATGTGAGCGAGGTGTTGACCGACCGCATGAACACCTGGTTCATCGACATGTTGACGATGGCCGACGCCGTGTGTTTGTCGCCCCGCTCGGTGACGTTCTCGACCACCTTGTCGAACACGACGACCGTGTCGTAGAGCGAGTACCCCAGGATCGTCAGGATGGCGATCACCGTGGCCGGCGTGACCTCGAAGCCCGACAGCGAGTAGATGCCCGCCGTGATGAGCAGGTCGTGGAGCAGTGCGATGAGCGCGGCGACGGCCATCTTCCACTCGAGCCGGAACGAGATGAACACGGCGACGACCACCAGGAACCAGAAGAGGGCGAACAGCGCCCGGTCGCGGATGTCCTGGCCGAACGTCGGCCCGACGGTGAGCCGGCTGGCCTGATCGGGATCCTCGCCGGTGACGGTCGCCAGCACCTCGACGAGCTCCTGCTCGGCGTCGAGCGAGAGCTCTTCGGTCTGGACCCGGACGGTGCCGCCCCCGGCCGTCGTCTGGACACGGGCGCCCGCCAGGCCGAGGTCGGAGATCGCCGAACGGACCTCGCCCACGGAGGCTCCGTTCGGGTTCTCCATCTCCACGAGCGTGCCGCCCTGGAAGTCGACGCCCAGGTTGAAGCCCCGCAGCCCGAGCGACAGGATCGAGACCGCCAGGAGGACTCCCGAGATCATGAGCCAGCGACGGCGGTTCCCGACGAAATCGAAGTGGTTCTCCCCCCGGTACAGGGTGCGGAAGACGCTCACGATGCCACCTCCGCCGGCAGACCCGTGGCGCCGCGGATGCTGAGCGCGCCGCCCTCACCGAACCTGGTCCGCGCCACCAGGGCGACAGCCGGACGGGTGTAGAAGTAGGCGACGAACACGTCGGTCACCGTGGCGATCAGCAGCGCCAGGGCGAAGCCCTTCACCGAGCCGATGGCGAGCACGAACAGCAGCACGGCGCCGGCGAAGGAGACGGTGTCTGCGGTCAGGATCGTCCGGAAACTCCGCTGGAAGGCGTGGTCGATGGCCGATCGCAGGGACCGGCCCTTGTGGACCTCCTCCTTGATGCGTTCGTAGTAGACGATGTAGGAGTCGGAGGTGATGCCGACGGCGACGATCACCCCGGCGACGCCGGCGAGCGTCAGTGTGACGCCGCGGAACTCGCCGAGGAGCGAGTACACCGTGACGAGGATCGACCCGAACACGGTGAGACCGATCACGTTCACGAGGCCCAGGGCCCGGTAGTAGGCGATCATGGCGATCGCCACGAGGATCAGCCCGCCGATGCCGGCGACGAGGCCGGCGGTCAGGCTGTCCTCACCGAGGGTAGCCGACACCGTCTGCAGGTTGGCCGGGTCGAGGGCCACCGGCAACGCGCCGTAACGGAGCACCACCGACAGGTCGGTGGCCTCGGACTGCTGATCGTCGGAGTTCCCGAGGGTGATGACGGCCGAACCGCCACTGATGCCCTCGGTGGGCGAGACGTCGGCGGCCACCTGCGGGGCGGACTGCACGACGCCGTCGAGCACGATCGCGAACTGACGCCGCGGCGAGCCGAGCGGGAACGAGGCGAGTTCGGCGGTGGTCGCCTGGAAGGCCTGCGCGCCCTCGGCGTTGAAGTCGAGCAGCACCACCCACGTGCCGACCCCCATACCGCCGACGCCGAGGTTGCCCCCGCCGCCCCCCTGCGACTGGAAGCGGGCGCTGGCACCGGCGAGATCCGAGCCGAGGATGCGAGCGGGTCCGAGGTGATAGACGACCGACCCGTCCGCCTCCGACGTCGACAGCCACGCATCCCGCTCGGGATCGGGGATCACGGTGAGCCCCGTCTCCTGGTCGATGCATCCGGCCGTGGCTTCGGCACCACAGAACTCGAAGCCCTCGGGCAGGACGATCTCGACGTTCTCCAGCGGGTCGCCGACGACGGTCGTGGTGGTGGTGTCGCCGCTTCCGTCGTCCTCGGTGGGTTCGGGGTCGTCGAAGACACCCTGGTCGATGGCGGACTCGAGGATCAGCGGGCTGACCCCGGGGATCGGACTGATGTCGAAGACCGGGCGGAAGGACAGCTGGCCGGTCGTCCCGACGGCGGCCAGGGCCCGTTCCCGGTCGGTGACGCCGGGGAGCTGCACGAGGATGCGCTCGCCGGCGACGGCGATCTCGGGCTCCTGCACGTTGCCGAGCGCCTCGATGCGGTCCCGCATGATCTCGACGGCCTTCTCGAGGACCTCCTCCTCGGTGCCCTCCGGGGCCTCGAGGGCGACCGAGAAGCCGCCCTGGAGGTCGAGGCCGAGCTGCGGGGTGGTCCCCGTCAGCTGGGTGAGGAGCAGGGAGCCCCACGCCAGGGTCAGGGTCACCGCGAGGGTGATGACGGCCGCGCGGCGACCCATGGCCTAGAGCTCGTCCCCGAGATCGGGCTCGGGATGCTGGATCTTGTCGGCAAGGGCGCGGCGGACGACGCGGAGGCGGCCACCACCCTCGACGCCGAGCACGGCGTACTGGTCGTCGAGGAACTCGATGGTGCCGACGATGCCGCCCACCGTCTGCACCTCGTCACCGATGTCGAGCGACGAGACGAGGTCCTGATGCTTCTTCATGCGGCTCCGCTGCGGGCGGATCATGAGGAAGTAGAAGAGACCGCCGATGACGACCGCATAGAAGACGATCGTCACGATGGCGTTGGAGCCCGACGAGCCACCGTCGGTCTGGGCAAGGATCGTGAGCATGGGGTTCTCCGGAGCGCGGAAGCGCGCACGTTAGGTGCGCGGTGGCGCAATCGTAGCGCTCCCCCGGCGGTGCTCGGTGGTCCGGGCCGACGTGACCTCGTCGCGGTGCGCGCCGAGCCTCCCGGCGGCGATCGCCGCTCGCGCGCCCGCGAGGACGTCGAGGGTGTACGCGAGGTTGTGGATCGACAGCAGCCGGTGGATCAGGAGCTCGTCGGTGGCCCGAAGGTGACGGAGGTAGGCGCGGCTGTGGGTGCGGCAGGTGAAACAGCCGCATTCGGGGTCGATCGGCCGATCGTCCTCGGCGAACTCGGCCCGTCGGATCGAGTAGTCCCCGAGCCGCGAGAGCACCTTGCCGTGACGGGCGAGCCGGGTCGGCCACACGCAGTCGAAGAGGTCGCAGCCGCGCTCCACCGCGTCGAGGACCCCCTCGGTGTCCCCGAGTCCCATGACGTAGCGGACGCGATCCCCGGGGAGCTCGGCCACGGTGGCCTCGATGGCCGCGTTGCGGTCGTCTGCGGACTCGCCGACCGACAGCCCGCCGATCCCGAACCCGGGGAAGCCGAGCGCCGCCGTGCCCCGGGCACTGCGCGCCCGCAACTCGGGGTCGACACCGCCCTGGACGATGCCGAAGAGTGCCTGATCGGGTCGGGAGTGATGGGCGGCGGCCCGCTCGGCCCACCGCAGCGACCGCTCCATGGCTGCCTCGACGACCTCGCGGGGCGCCGGCAGTCCCACGAGCTCGTCGAGCACCATGGCGACGTCCGGCCCCAGCGCCTGCTGCACGTCGACCGCCCCCTCGGGGGTCAGCCGGACCGTGGAGCCGTCGTAGGTGCTCTTGAAGGTCACGCCGTCCTCGTCCACGTCGGGCTCGAGCGAGAACACCTGGTAGCCCCCCGAGTCGGTGAGGATCGGTCCCTCCCAGGCCATGAAATCGTGGAGGCCGCCCCGCCGTTCGACGAGGTCGGCCCCGGGCCGCTGCATCAGGTGGTAGGTGTTCGCCAGCACCATCGACGCGCCCACCGCCCGCAGGTCGTCGACGCCGACGGCGCGCACCGTGGCCCGGGTGCCGACCGGCATGAAGGCGGGCGTCGGGACGTCGCCGTGGGGGGTGGAGAGGATCCCCGTCCGGGCCGCCCCGTCGGTCGCCTCCGCGACGAACGAGACGGCGCTCATGCGCGCTCGGCCAGCATGGCGTCACCGAAGGACAGGAACCGGTAGTCGCCCCGGAGGGCATGGCGATACGCCTCTCGCCAGCGCTCCCCCATGAAGGCGGCGAGGAGCACCAGCAGCGACGTGCCCGGCGCATGGAAGTTGGTCACGAGCAGGTCCACGGTGCGGAAACGGTACCCGGGGGCGATGAAGAGGTCGGTGGGACCCTCCATCGGGCGCAACCCGCCGTCGGCCGAGGCCGCCTCGAGCGAGCGCACCACGGTCGTCCCGACGGCCACGACCCGGCCGCCCGACCGACGGGTGTCGGCGACGGCCTCCACGGCGGACTCGGGAACGCGCACGGTCTCGGCGTGCATCACGTGGTCCTCCACCCGGTCGGCGGAGATCGGGCGGAAGGTGTCGAGGCCGACCTGGAGCTCGACGCGCGCCATGGCGATCCCCGACGACACGAGACGGTCGAGCAGCGCCTCCGTGAAGTGGAGGCCGGCGGTGGGGGCCGCCGCCGAACCGATGCGGGTGGCGTACACGGTCTGGTATCGCTCGTCGTCGTCGAGGAGCTCGTGGACGTAGGGGGGCAGCGGCACGGCTCCCACCTCGTCGAGCGATCCCTCGACGTCCCCGTCGAACACCAGGACCGCCCGCCCGTCGGTGGGGCCGTCGACGATCCGACCCGTGAGGTCCCCGAACTCGACCCGGGTCCCGACCCGCAGGCGCCGAGCCGGCCGCACGAGTGCCTCCCACCGGCCGTCGCCGACGGGCGCCGTCAGCAGGGCCTCCACCGCTCCCCCGGTCTCCGCCTTCGTCCCGAAGAGACGCGCCCGCCGCACCCGGGTCTCGTTGACGACCAGGAGGTCTCCCGACCGGAGCAGTCCGGGCAGCTCGGAGAACCGGTGGTCGGTCATGTCACGGGTGTCGAGCAGCCGCGAGGCGTCGCGCGGCTCCACCGGCCGCTGGGCGATGCGCTCCTCGGGCAGTTCGTAGCGATAGTCGGCGGTCCTCATCCGCCGGGATGGTGCCACGGCTCGACGGTCGGCCACGAGGTCGGCGGCCTCCCGCCCGGCCCGCGTTCCCGCCGACTCCCCCGCCGGAGCAGGTCCGTCGATACACCGGCGGCGCGCCTGCGGGAGCGAGACGGCCCCGACGCGCGGGGAGCGGGCCGCCGATCGATCCGGCGGCCGTTCGATAAGGTTCCTCGATGTCGGACACCTCGCGGCGCCTCTCCACGATCCTGATCGCAGACCTCGTCGGCTTCTCGCGGATGGTCGCCGAGGACGCCGACGGGACCCTCGCCGCGGTCCGCGCCCATCGCAATGCACTGGATCCCGTCATCCTCAACCACGGCGGACGGGTCGTGAAGGGCACCGGAGACGGATTCATCGCCGAGTTCTCGTCCGCCGGCGCCGCCGTCGGGGCCGCTCGAGAGATCCAGGAGACGATGGGGGCTCGCGCCGACGCCCTGCCCGACTCGCGTCGGATGCTCCTGCGGATCGGCATCAACCTCGGCGACGTCGTCGAAGACGAGTCCGGCGACCTGTTCGGAGACGGTGTCAACGTCGCGGCGCGCATCGAGCCGATGGCGCCACCAGGAGGCATCGCCGTCACCGATGCGGTGCGGCAGGCGATCCAGGGCTCGTCGACGGTCGACTTCACCGACACCGGCGAGCACGAACTGAAGAACATCACCCGTCCGGTGCGGATCTGGACGTGGGGCGATGAGGCGCAGGACGCTGCGATCGACGGCACGGCGCACCGGCCGTCCGTGGCGACGATCGCCGTGATGCCCTTCGAGAACATGAGCGGCGACGTCGAACAGGAGTACTTCTCCGACGGGATCACCCAGGACCTCATCACGGCACTGTCCTACGACCGCAGCCTCGGGGTCGTGGCGAGGAACTCGACGTTCGCGTACAAGAGCGGGGGCGTCGACGTGCGCACGATCGCCCGCGACCTCGACGCCACCCACGTGGTCGAGGGCAGTGTCCGACGGGCAGGCGGACGGATCCGGGTCACGGCCCAGCTGATCGACGCCGAGTCCGGCCACCACATCTGGGCGGAGCAGTACGACCGGGAGATGGCCGACGTCTTCGACCTCCAGGACGAGCTCGTCGAGTCGATCGCCACCAGGATTCGGCCCACCCTGCGGGACCGGGCGAGCAGCCGGCAGGCATCTCGGGGTGTCTCCGTGCTCGATGCGTGGGACCTGTCACAGCAGGGTTGGTTCCACGTCAACCGGCACACGACGGACGGATTCCTCACCGCCGCCGAACTCTTCGAGCGCGCCGAAGCGATGGACCCCGGCTTCGCAGGGGCACCGGCAGGGGCGGCGATGGCCTGGAGCTCGCTCGCGTTCGGCGGATGGCGCCACCCGGGCATCAACCCGTGGACTCGAGCCGCGGAGGCGGCCGAACGGGCCTATGCCCTCGACCCCGACGACCACGACGCCCTCGTCGCCATGTCGTTGGTGAAGTCACTCCGGGGCGACGTCGGTGCGGGAGAGCGGCTGGCGCGGCGGGCCGTCGAACTGAATCCGTTCGCGGGACTCTCGTACCACGTCCTCGGCATCGCCCTCTTCCTCTCTGGACGGGTCGACGAGGCGGTCCAGGTCCAGACCAAGGCCTGGAGGCTCGCCCGACACGAGCCGTGGCGATACGACGTCGCGAACGACCTCGCATGGAGCCACTACCTCCTTCGCAACCACGAGGCCGCCGCGCGATGGGGCTCACAGGCCGTGTCGCTCGCCGACGACTTCCTCCAGTCCCACATCATCCTCGCCGCGGCGTTCGGCCAGATCGGCGACCCCGAATCGGCAGCCGAGCACGCCGGGAGGGTCCTCGAACACCGGCCCGGCTTCCGGGCGACCGGCTACCGCTCCCGCCTCTTCCTCACCCGTGCCGAGGACCGCGACCACGTCGTCGACGGCCTGCGGAAGGCCGGTCTCCCCGGCTGACGACCGACTCGGGTCGGCGGAGTCCCGGGGAACCCATCGGTGGGCCGCTGCGCAACCTTCTCCCCCGACCATGCCAGACACGAGACGCCGACGAGCGGCGCCATCACCCGACCGTCGCCGCGAGCCGCTCCACCGCACCGGGGAAGGTGCCGGGGGCGAGATGCTCGATCGCCGCGCCCCAGGCGCCGGCGTGGAGCCGCCGCATCGCGACGAACCGTTCCAGCCGCTCGACGTCGACGGCGCCGTAGGCCCGTACGGCCGCCCGTCCGTCGAACCTGCCCGTCGTGGCGAGACAGGCGAGATCCCACTCCGGCGGGCCCGCCCAGGCGTCCTCGAGGTCCGACCACCTGGGCCCGGTCGACGTCATCAACAGATTGCCGGGGTGGGCGTCGCCGTGGACGGTCGGGAGCGGACCGCCGAGATCGAGCGAGGTCCACCGCTCGTCCAGGACTCCCCGAAGACGGTCGGTGGCCCCTCCGAGCCGCTCGCCGAGCAGGTCGAGGATTCGCTGCACGTCGAACCACGGTGTGGCGGTGCCGGTGGGGCCCCGGTAGTCGGCGAGGGCGGCGTGCAGGTCGGCGAGCGCCCGACCGGTCGTGGCGGCGTCGGGCCCGGCGGGGTCGTGGGCGACGTGGTCCCACAGAGTGATGACCAGGCCGCGAGACGTGTGGGGTCCCGGATCGACCTCCGACGCCGGTGCCACGCCCACACCGTGCGACGCCGCGTGACGAGCGATCGTCAGTTCCCGCCGGGCCTGGACCTCCGGGTCGCCCCGCACCTCGGCCGTCACGGTCGCCACCCGTGCCACGACGGGGCCCACCCGCACGTTCACGTTGGCGAGGTCGCGCAGCACCACGTGACCGCCCGTGGGCAGCCCCAGCCGGGGCGCGAGGTCGGCGACGGCGGCGACCGCTGCGGGCGCCCGTCCGGTCACACCAGGGTCTGCTGACCGCCAGATGCGTCGGGCCGGGCGACGCCCAGGTGGTCGTAGGCCAGCGCCGTGGCGATCCGGCCCCGGGGCGTCCGCTGCAGCATCCCCAGCTGGAGGAGGAAGGGTTCGTACGCGTCCTCCACGGTCTCGGGTTCCTCCGCCACCGCGACGGCCAGCGTCGACAATCCCACCGGTCCCCCGCCGAACTTGTGGATCACGGCGTCGAGGATCACCCGGTCGACCTTGTCGAGCCCGGCATGGTCGACCTCGAAGACGGTCAGCGCCTTCTCGGCGGTGTCGAGGTCGACGTGGCCGTCGGCCCGCACCGAGGCGTAGTCGCGGACCCGCCGCAGCAGCCGGTTGGCGATCCGAGGGGTGCCCCGGCTCCGGGCGGCGATCATCCGGGCGGCGTCGGGGTCGACGTCGACGTCGAGGATCCCCGCCGAGCGCTCGACGATGTGGCGCAGTTCGTCGGGCGGGTAGTAGTCGATGCGGGCGACGTAGCCGAAGCGGTCCCGCAGCGGCGGTGCCACCCGGCCGACCCGCGTCGTCGCCCCCACGAGGCAGAATCCGGGGAGGTCGAGGCGGATGGAGCGAGCCGCGGGGCCCTTGCCCACGACGATGTCCAGTTGGAAGTCCTCCATGGCGGTGTAGAGGACCTCCTCGACGGCCCGGGGCAGGCGATGGATCTCGTCGATGAAGAGCACGTCGCCCGGTTCGAGGTTCGACAGGATGGCGGCGAGGTCGCCGGCCCGCTCGAGGGCCGGCCCCGAGGTGGCCCGGAACGTGGCGCCCATCTCTGCGGCCATGATCGCCGCCAGCGTCGTCTTCCCGAGCCCGGGGGGCCCGGAGAAGAGCGTGTGGTCGAGGGGCTCGCTCCGACCGCGGGCGGCCTCCACGAGGATCGCCAGACGCTCCTTCAGGTCGTCCTGGCCGACGAACTCGTCCAGCCGGCTCGGACGGAGCCCCGCGTCGAGCGTGACGTCCCCGGGCTCGACACTCCCCGAGAGCAGCCCCTCGTCCCTCACTTCGGCGTCCCCAGCCGTCGGAGCGCCGTGCGGAGCAGGTCCTGGACACCCGGGCCGTCGGCCAGCCCCTCCATTGCCTCGCGGATCTCGGCCGCCTGGTACCCGAGGGATTCCAGCGCCTCGCGCACCTCGGCGAGCTCGGAATCGCCGCCGATGGACTCGGCCTCGGGGAGGTCGAGCCGCTCCCGGAGTTCGAGCACCAGCTTCTGGGCGGTGCGCTTGCCGATACCCGGCACGGTCGACAGGGTCGCCAGGTCCTCCGACGCCACGGCCCGCCGGAGCTCGCCCGGCGTCAGGCTGCCGAGCATGGCGAGGGCCACCTTCGGCCCCACGCCGCTGGCGCCCAGGAGGATCCGGAACAGGTCGCGCTCGTCCACGTTCGGGAACCCGAAGAGGGCGAGCTGATCCTCGCGCACGTGGGTGTGGGTGTGGACGACGGCGTCCTCCCCCACCCCGGGCAGCGCGGCCAGCCCGCGGGCCGCCATGGCGATCTCGTACCCGACGCCCCCGACGTCCACGACCACCACGTCGATGCCCTTGGCGGCCACGGTCCCCCGGAGCCGGCCGATCATCGGGCGGCCTCGACGGCCCGCCGCAGCCCCGAGGACTGGAGGTGGCAGAGGGCGATCGCCAGGGCGTCGGCGGCGTCCGCGGGTTTCGGGGCCTCGTCCAGCCCCAGGCGCATCGCGACGACCTGCTGGACCTGGTCCTTCCCGGCGTCGCCGACGCCACACACCGCCATCTTCACGGCCGACGGCGTGTACTCGAACACCCGCAGACCGGCCTGCGCCGCCGACAGCATGATCGCTCCCGAGGCGCGCCCGACGGCCGTGGCGGTGCGAAGGTTACGGTTCACGAAGACCTGCTCGATGGCCATCTCGGCGGGACCGTACTCCTCGATGATCCCCGTCAGGTCGGTGTGGAGTTCCAGGAGCCGGCGCTCCAGGGGATCGTCGGGCGACGTGCGGACGGCCCCCGCCGCGATCGGTCGGGGGCGGCGCGAGGTCCGTTCGAGGACGGCGTAGCCCATCGTCGACAGGCCGGGGTCGATGCCGAGGACAAACATGTGTTCGATCAGCGTACCGGGGACCCGGGACGCGAGCGAGGATCAGCCGGCGACGGCTTCGAGGATCTCGTCCGACACGTCGAAGTTGGCGTAGACCGTCTGGACGTCGTCGAGGTCCTCGAGGGCGTCCACCAGGCGGAGCACCTGCTTCGCCTTGCCCTCGTCGAGGGGGACGGTGGTGGTCGGCAGCTGCGTGACCTCGGCCTGCACGACGGTGATCTCGGAGTCCTCCAGGGCACTGCGGACCGTCTGGAAGTCGCCGAGCGCGGTGATCACCTCGTACTGGTCGCCCGACTCCCGTACGTCCTCGGCCCCGGCCTCGAGGGCGGCGAGCATGATCTCGTCCTCGTCGCCCTGGCAGAGGACGTAGCCCTTCTGCTCGAACAGATAGGCCACCGACCCGGGCTCACCGAGGCTGCCCCCGTGGCGGGTGAAGGTGGACCGGACGTCGCTGGCGGCGCGGTTGCGGTTGTCGGTGAGGATCTGCACGTACATGGCGACGCCACCCGGGGCATAGCCCTCGTACCAGATCTCGTCGTAGTGGGTGGCCTCGACCTCGCCGATCCCCCGCTTGATGGCACGCTCGATGTTGTCGTTGGGCATCGAGGCGTCCTTCGCCTTCTGCACGGCGAGGGCGAGGGAGGCGTTCATCTCGGGATCGCCGCCGCCCTCCCGTGCCGCCACCTCGATGGCGCGGGCGAGCTTGCCGAAGAGCTTGCCGCGCTTGGCGTCCGCCGCGGCCTTCTTGTGCTTGATGGTCGACCACTTCGAATGACCGGACATCAGCGCTCCTTCGCCATCGCCACCAGCATCGAATGTAGCCGCGCGTCGTCGGTCAGCTCGGGATGGAAGGAGAGGGCGAGGATGCTCCCCTGTCGCACCACCACCGGGTGGCCGTCGACGTCGGCGAGCACCTCCACGTCGTCGCCGACGTCCTCGATCCACGGCGCTCTGATGAACACCGCATGGACCGGCTCGTCGAGGCCGTCGACGTCGAGATCGGCCTCGAAGGAGTCGACCTGCCGGCCGAAGGCGTTGCGACGGACGACGACGTCGAGCACGCCCAGCTGCACCTGGTCGCGCGCCTCTGCCGTGCCGGAGGCGAGGAAGATCATCCCGGCACAGGTCCCCAGCACGGGCATGCCGTCGCCGATGTGCTTCTGCAGCGGCTCGACGAGGCCGTAGCGGTCGGCGAGCTTGCCGATGGTGGTGGACTCCCCGCCGGGGATCACGAGGGCGGCGACGGTGTCGAGCTCCTCGGGGCGCCGGACGAGGACCGCCTCGTGCCCCAACCGCGTGATGGCGGCGGCGTGCTCACGGAAGTCGCCCTGAAGGGCGAGCACGCCGATGCGCACGCTCACCAGCCCCGGTTCGCCAGCCGCTCGTCGTCGGCCATCTTCGAGACCTCGAGACCCGGCATGGCGTCGCCGAGGCCGCGGGACACCTTTGCCACGATCTGGGGGTCCTCGAAGTAGGTGGTCGCCTCGACGATCGCGCGAGCGCGCCCGGCCGGGTCGCTGCTCTTGAAGATGCCGGAGCCGACGAACACGCCGTCGCACCCGAGCTGCATCATGAGCGCTGCGTCGGCGGGCGTGGCGATCCCGCCCGCGGCGAAGTTCACGACGGGCAGCGTCGCGGTCTCGGCGATCTCCCGCACGAGGTCGTACGGAGCGCGCAGGTCGCGGGCCGCCGCCATGAGCTGGGCGTCGTCGAGCGTGCCGATCCGCCGGATCTCGTCGGTCATCGTCCGCATGTGGCGGACCGCCTCGACGACGTTGCCGGTGCCGGCCTCGCCCTTCGTGCGGATCATCGCCGCGCCCTCACCGATGCGGCGCAGCGCCTCACCCAGGTTCGTGGCGCCACAGACGAACGGAACGGTGAACGCCCACTTGTCGATGTGGTTGTCCTCGTCGGCGGGCGTGAGCACCTCGGACTCGTCGACGTAGTCGACGCCCAGCGCCTCGAGGACCTGGGCCTCGACGAAGTGCCCGATGCGGGCCTTGGCCATGACGGGGATGGAGACCGCCTCGACGATCTCTTCGATCATCGACGGGTCGGACATGCGAGCCACACCGCCCTCGCGGCGGATGTCGGCGGGAACGCGCTCGAGCGCCATCACGGAGACCGCACCCGCCTCCTCGGCGATGCGGGCCTGGTCGGCGTCGACGACGTCCATGATGACGCCGCCCTTGAGCATGTCGGCGAGGCCGCGCTTGACCCTGGTCGTGCCCTGCTCCACGGTGTTCTCCTCGTACGGGATGGGACCGTCGAATTCTACCCGGCGGGACCGCGTCTACCCCGACTCGACGGCGCTCCGGTATGCGTCGAGATACGCCCCGAGCACGGCGTCGCGGTCGAATCTCCGTGCCCGCTCGAGGGCGCGGTCGGCGGCGAGCTCCCTGGCCTCGTCGGTGAGGGTGTCGACGAGCGCCGACCCGAGGGCGGCCACGTCACCCGGTTCCACGAGCCTCCCCGCATCGCCCACCACGGCCCGGAACGCCGCCAGGTCGCTGGCCACGGGGACGCAGCCCGACGCCATCGCCTCCACGAGCACGATCCCGAAGCTCTCCCCGCCCAGGTTCGGCGCACAGAACACCGATGCGGAGGCCAGCTCCAGCCGCTTCACGTCCTCGGCGACGGGCCCCAGGTACCAGACACCGGGGGGCGCGTCGGCCCGTTCGGCGCCCACCACCCGGAGCTCGGCATCGGGCACCGCGGCGCGCACCTCGGGCCAGGCCTCGAGCAGGACGTCGAGCCCCTTGCGCTCCTCGTCGCGGCCGAGGAAGACGACCCGGTGCGGCGAGGCACGTCCCGTCGACCGGTAGTCGTCGACATCCAGGCCGTTGGGGACGATGCGGGGCTCGGCGAACCCCTCCACCGCCGAGGCCGCCACCGGCGACACAGCGGTCGTCACCGCCATGGAACGGGCGACACGGCGGAGAACCGGACGGCCGAAGCGGTACACCTGTCGGGCGAAGCCGCCGACGTCGGCGTGGAAGGTCCCCACCACGGGCACGGCGGCCCCGAGGACGGCGGCGACGCCGACGAGCGGCATGAAGGGCTCGTGCACGTGGGCGACGTCGGCGTCGCCGATCGCCCGCCGGACTCGGGCCACCACGCGAGGGTCCACCGAGATCGGGGCGCGCGACCGGTTCGTGGGGATCGACACGACGCCGCCGACATGGCGGGTCGCCGCCGGGCCCCCCGATCCGGGGGCCACCGCCCAGGCCTCGTGACCGGCCTCGCCCAGCCACCGAACCAGGCGGGCCACCTGGTCCTGGACACCACCGTGGGCGTCGAAGGCGTAGGGCGACACGACGGCCACCCTCACGTGTCGGCCCCGCGATCGCTCGGCCAGTTCGGGACGATCACGTGCCACTGTTCGGGCCGGTGCCGGATGATCTCCTCGAGCACGCCCGCCAGCGCCTGGGTGCCGAGGGCCACCCGTTCCTCGGTGGTGGGCGCCTCGGGGATCTCGAGGGGCGGGTGGATGACGAAACGGTGGCCGGGGACGTCGTCACGGAAGTAGATGCCCACCGGCAGGAGGATCGCTCCCGTCCGTTCGGCGAGCGCCACCGGACCGGCGGGCAGCGTCGTCTCCTCCCCGAAGAAGGTCACCGGGACCCCGCGCCCGGACAGGTCGCGATCGCTCAGGAGCGCCACCGTGCCGCCCTCGCGTACGCGCTTCGCCAACTCCCCCATGGCCCGCCGTCCCCGACCCGTCAGCACGACGTCGATCTCCATCGTCTCGCGCAGGCCCACGAACCACTCGGTGATGCGGGGATTCCCGAGGTTCTCCGCAGCGGCGAGCACCGGCGCGCCCTCGGCGGCCGCCCGCAGTCCGGCGACCTCCCAGTTCCCGAAGTGACCCACCGCCAGGACGATCCCCCGCTCGTCAGCGATCGCGGCGTGCAGCCGCTCCGGGTGCTCGAGGACGGACCGGTCCAGGATCGCCTGCTTGCGCCGGGGCCGGATCCAGAAGACCTCGGCCCAGTAGCGACCGTAGGAGGCCATGACCCGGCGGGCGGCCCTCGTCGCATCCACCCCGTCGCCCTGCACCCGCCGCTGATGTCGCTCGGCCATCCGGCGCTTCGAGGGGGCGAGATAGGAAAGGGCGAGCCCGAGACCCCGCCCCACCCGGCGCATCACCGGTTCGGGGAGGAGGCCGAAGAGCCCGACGAACAGCCGGACGGCGAGGTAGGCCGGCAGGGACCTCAGACGATCTGACGCCACGTCCGCACGAACCGCTGCGCCGCGGTGAGCCACACGAGTCCCGTCAGGATCCACACCCCCCATTCGAGGGTCGGCAGGCCGAATCCCTCGAGGCCGACGCCGAGACAGAAGACGATGATCCGCTCGGCGCGGCCCATGAGCCCGCCCTTGCCCGTCACGTCGGCACCCTCCGCCTTCGCCCGGAGGAAGGGGATGAGCAGCGAGGCGGCCATGCCGCTCGATGCGATCACGGTGAGCAGGGCCTCCGACTCCGAGGAGAGGTAGTACATGAGGCCGGTCCACATCGCGACCTCGCCGAGGCGGTCGGTGAAGGTGTCGAGGAGTGCTCCCCTGGCGCTCTCCGAACCCGTCATCCGGGCGAGGACGCCGTCGAGGACGTCGAGAGCGGCTCCGAACCCGACGATCCCGCATCCCCACGCCAGCTCGCCGGCGCCGATGAGGACGGCGCCCGTGAGCGTGATGAGGAATCCGAGCACGGTGATCGCCGACGGCGACAACCCGACGCGCCGGGCGAGCCTGGCGATGGGATCGACGGCCCGGGACACGCGTTTGCGGGCGTAGATGTCGAGCACGGGGTCCTCCTGCGACCCTCGGGAAGGTAGCAGACGGACCGGGGACGTCCGCCGCCGCCGGGGGCCGAAGGGCCCCGGGAGCAGGGCCGATGGCCCGGGAACGCCCTCCGACGCCCCGGGTAGACTCGCCGGACCGGAACCAGGAGGTCTTCTTGCGTCCCCAGCAGATTCGGAACGTCGCCCTCGTGGGCCACAGCGGGAGCGGGAAGACCACCCTCGCCGAGGCACTGCTCTTCACCGCGGGCGTCACCAACCGGATGGGACGCACCGAGGACGGCACCACGGTCACCGATTTCGAGCCCGAGGAGGTCGACCGCGGCTCGTCCGTGTCACTGGCGATGGCGCCCTTCGAGTGGGAGGGGCACAAGATCAACCTCGTCGACACCCCCGGCTACGCCGACTTCCTGGGCGACGTACGCGCCGCCCTTCGCGCCGTCGACCTCGCCCTCTTCGTCGTCTCGGCCGTCGACGGCGTCGAGGTCCAGACCGAGGAGATCTGGAAGATGGCCGCCGAGGAAGGCATCGCCCGAGCCGTCTTCATCAACAAGCTCGACCGTGAACGCGCCTCGTTCCAGGCCACGGTGGACTCGCTGAAGGAGGTCTTCGGCACGCCCATCGCCCCGATCCAGGTCCCCATCGGCGCCGAGGACTCGCTCCGGGGCGTGGCGAACCTCGTCGGGGGCCACGCCTTCACCTACGCCGACGGCGACCCGAAGGCGACCGAGGCCGACCACGCCCCCGATGCCCTCCACGACCAGGTGGAGGCCCTGCACACCGCCCTGGTCGAGGCCGTCGTCGAGACCGACGACGACATGCTCGAGGCCTACTTCGAGGGCACGGAGCCCGAGGGCGAGGAGCTCATCGCCGGCATGCACTCGGGGATGATGGCCGGGGCCGCCTTCCCCGTGCTCTGCGGATCGGCGACGGGGCTCATCGGGATCGACCGCCTCGCCCAGTTCCTCGTGGACTACGGCCCCTCCCCCTCCGAGCGGCCGGAGCCCCCGCTCGTCGAGGGTGACGGACTCCCCGACGACGAATCCGTCGTCGCCTACGTCTTCAAGACGATGTCGGATCCCTACGTGGGCCGGATCTCCCTCTTCCGGGTCTACTGCGGGACCCTGTCCCTCGACGACCACCTCGAGAACCCAGTCCGCGGCGTCAAAGGGCGCATGCACAACCTCTTCACGATGCGGGGCAAGGAGCACGAGGACGCCAAGGAGGTCGTCCCCGGCGACATCGCCGCCGTCGCGAAGCTGGAGACCACGCTCGCCGGCGACACGCTCCGGACGCCCGACGTCGCCGCGATCATCGAGCCCGCGGAGGTCCCGCCACCGACGTTCTCGCTGGCGGTCGTCCCCCACGCCCAGGCCGACGAGGAGAAGCTCTCGACGGCCCTGCAGCGAGCGATGGACGACGACCCCACCATCGTCGTCGAACGCCGCAGCGACACGAACGAGACCGTCGTGTCGGGCCTCGGCGACGCCCACGTCGACGTGACGCTGTCGCGGCTCCGGTCGCGATTCGGCGTGGAGGTCGACACCCACCTCCCGACGATCCCCTACCGGGAGACCATCAAGGGACGCGCCGACGTCGAGGGCAAGCACAAGAAGCAGAGCGGCGGCCGCGGCCAGTTCGGCGTCGCCTTCGTGCGTTTCGAGCCCTCGGGCGACACCGACGGCTACGAGTTCGTCGACGAGATCAAGGGCGGATCGATCCCCCGCCAGTACATCCCGGCCGTCGACAAGGGGATCCAGGAGGCCCTCGACCGGGGCATCGTCGCCGGATTCCCCGTGGTCGGGGTGCGGGCCATCGTCTACGACGGCAAGTATCACTCCGTCGACTCCGACGAGATGTCGTTCCGCATGGCCGGCATCCAGGCCGTCCGCGCCGCGGCCGCGAAGCTCCAGGGGGCGCTGCTCGAACCCATCATGGACGTTACGGTGAGGGTCCCCGAAGACCTGATGGGCGACATCATCGGGGACCTGAACGCCAAGCGCGGACGGGTGATGGGCATGGACGCCGACGGCGCCTCCCGCGTGGTGTCCGCGCAGGTGCCGTTGGCCGAGATGCAGCGGTACTCGATCGACCTCCGCTCCCTCACGAGCGGCCGCGGCTCCTTCGAGATGGAGCTGTCGCACTACGAGGAGATGCCGCCCCAGGAGGCCCAGAAGGTGATCGCCGCAGCCGAAGCGGCCGACGACGACTGAACCCCGAGGAGAAGACCGCACCATGACAGACAAGGCGACGCTCGGCCATCCGGGCGGGACGGAGGAACTCGAGATCGTCCCGGCTGTGAAGGGCAACGCCGGGATCGACATCAACGCGCTGCGCGCCGACACCGGGTACGTGACCCTGGACTACGGGTTCGCCAACACCGCGGGCACGAAGAGCTCGGTCAGCTTCATCGACGGCGGTGAGGGCGAGCTGCGCTACCGCGGGTATCCCATCGAACAGCTCGCCGAGCGGTCGACCTTCCTCGAGACCGCCTACCTGCTCTTCCACGGCGAACTCCCCGAACAGGACGAACTCGACCGCTGGGTGTACGAGATCACCCACCACACGCTCCTGAACGAAGAGATGAAGCGGCTGTTCGACGCCTTCCCCAAGAGCGCCCACCCCATGGCGATCCTCGCGTCGGCCACGAACGCGCTGGCGACCTTCTACCCCGAGATCCACGACCCGCAGAACCATTCGGCCGTGGTCGAGTCCGCGGTCCGCCTCATCGCGAAGATGCCGACGGTGGCGGCCTTCGCCTACAAGAAGTCCATCGGGCAGCCGTACATCTACCCCCGCAACGACCTCGACTACTCGGCGAACTTCCTCCGCATGATGTTCGGCCTCCCCGTGGAGGACTACGACGTCGATCCGGTGATCGCCAAGGCGCTCGACGTGCTGCTCATCCTGCACGCCGATCACGGCCAGAACTGCTCGACCTCCACCGTCCGCCTGGTCGGCAGCAGCCACGCCAACCTCTTCGCCTCGGTGGCCGCGGGGATCAACGCGCTGTGGGGCCCCCTCCACGGCGGGGCGAACCAGCGGGTGCTCGAGATGCTCGACATGATCGTCGCCGACGGCGGCGACAGCCGGAAGTTCCTCGACAAGGCGAAGGACAAGTCCGATCCGTTCCGCCTGTGGGGATTCGGCCACCGCGTGTACAAGAACTACGACCCTCGCGCGAAGATCCTCAAGGAGTTCGCCCATGAGGTCATCACCCGCATCGGTGCCGACGACCCGGTCCTCGAGGTGGCGCTCTCGCTGGAGGAGGCCGCGCTCACCGAGGACTACTTCATCGAGCGGAAGCTCTACCCGAACGTCGACTTCTACTCCGGGATCATGTTCCGGGCGCTCGGCTTCCCGGTGCGGATGTTCACCCCGCTGTTCGCCATCGGACGTCTGCCGGGCTGGATCGCCCAGTGGAAGGAGATGAGCGAGGACTCGAACACCCGGATCGGTCGCCCCCGTCAGATCTACGTCGGGTACGACGACCGGGACTACACGCCGATCGACGAGCGCTGAACCGATGGCGATGTGGGCTCGGGAGTCCGAGCGACCGGACTGGGACGGCCTCGTCGTCGACGTCATCGAGGACGACGAGCCGGTGGGCATGGCCTACGAGGACGCCGGCGAGGTCCTCGTCGAGTTCTTCCCCGACGAAGACGGCGAGCCCAGGCTGCTGGCCGTTCCGGAGGTGCAGATGGTCCTCGACACCGTCACGGCGATGTTCGCCGAGGACGCACCCGACGGCACCGAGGACGACGCCACCCCCGCCGGTGTCGACCCCATCGACCAACTGGCCTCGGAGTTCGACGCGGCGGCGGCCGCCCGCGGTCCCGACGACGAGGGCTTCTATCCCCTGCCGGTGGCGCGCCAGGTCGTCGCCCGCTGCGACACGCTGGATCTCGCCGTGGCCTCCCTCGAGGCCTTCCGCGTCGTGGCCGGCCAGGTGGAGCCGATGCGAAACCTCCAGGTCGACGTCGCCGACGCCCATCGCGGCGAGGCCTGGGGCCTCTTCCGCTCGGGGTGCAACATCCAGGCGGCCGCCGTCCTCGAACGGTGGGCGCGACAGGGCACCATCCTCGTCGCCATGGAGGTCGAGGACGCCGGCGAGGACGTCTTCGTCCTGTAGCCGACTGCGGGTAGCCCCCGGCGCGCGC
>JAWVYO010000018.1:0-32402 GCA_033722675.1 Acidimicrobiia bacterium
AACCGTGGCGAGTCGCCGTCTGGGCTGCTCGGGCTCCAGTACAAGCTGGCGTCGAAGCTCGTGTTCGACAAGGTGAAGGATGCGCTCGGCCTCGACCAGGCACGGATCGCCGTCACCGCGGCGGCGCCGATCTCGGCCGAGGTCCTCGAGTTCTTCGCCGGGTTCGACCTCCCCGTCTACGAGGTGTACGGCCAGTCGGAGGGCACCGGCCCCACGACCTTCAACCGGCCCGGGTTCGCGAAGTTCGGAACGGTCGGGCCCCCGTACCCCGGCACCGAGGTGAAGGTGGCCGACGACGGCGAGATCCTGCTCAAGGGCGGCAACGTCTTCGCCGGCTACTACAAGAACGAGGAGTCCACGAACGAGACCCTGGCCGAGGGGTGGCTCTACTCCGGTGATCTGGGGTCGTTCGATGCCAACGGGTTCCTCACGATCACGGGCCGCGAGAAGGACATCATCATCACCGCGGGCGGGAAGAACATCGCGCCGAAGAACCTCGAGGCGGGTCTCAAGGACCATCCCCTCATCTCGGAGGCGGTGGTGATCGGTGATCGCCGCAAGTACCTCACGGTGCTCGTCACCCTCGACGCCGAGGGGCTCGAGGCCTACGCCGCCGAGCACGACATCGAGGGCGACCCCCATGAGGCCGAGCAGGTGCGTGCCGAGGTGCAGTCGGCGCTCGACGCCGTGAACGCCAAGGTGGCCCGGGTCGAGCAGATCAAGAAGTTCACGATCCTGCCCCGGGAGCTCACGATCGAGGACGGCGAACTGACCGGCACCCTCAAGGTGAAGCGCAACGTGGTCGCCGACCACTTCCACGCCGAGATCGAGAAGATGTACGCCGACTGAGGCCCGCCGGTTCCTCGCCCCTCATGCCGGGGGAGGGGGCACGCCCGGCGTCGACGGGTGCGTGACCGCTCGCACGGCCGTCGATCGACGACCGGGCTTCAGACGCCCCAGTTGGCGACCATCGAGAACACCACGACGAGCAGCAGCACCAGTTCGACCTGGGCGACCCGTCCGATCCGTTGCAACCGGGCGCCCGCCTCGGCGTGGCGGTCGGCGTCGATGTCCTCGATGACCTTCTCGGTCTGCGGCGTGTAGAAGGCGCCGCCGAGAGCACCGCCGATGAGCACGCCGGCGAACCCGATGATGATGAAGGTGTTCTCCCACTCCCAGAAGTCCTCGGTGACCACCATGAGAACGCCGGCGACGAGGATGACGAGGGCGGCGAAGGAGAAGATCCGGCCGGCCACCACCATGTCCGATGCGAAGGCACGGATCCGCTGGGGATCGCGGCTCTGTCCGGCCCGCATCGCGAAGAAGCCGGCGAGCACCGACCCGCCGATCCAGACCATGGCGGCGACGATGTGGATGAACAGCAGCCAGTCGTACATGTGGTGGGTCCCCTTCCCGTGGTCCCCGGCATCGTAGTGAGTGGTGACTAGCCCGTTGGGAACCACACAGACTGGCGTTGACGACTACGCGGAGTAGTCATTACGCTGGGCGACGGCTGAACCAACGGGAGCCCCATGACGCCCGCCGAACTCGGGACGACGATCCGACGCCATCGCGAGCGCGCCGGCCTGACCCAGGACGGACTGGGTCAGCTGATCGCGGTCGACGCGGACACCATCGACCAGTGGGAGTGGGGCGAGGAGAGCCCGGAGGACGACCAGGCCGAGCGGATCGCCGAGGTCCTCGGCATCCCGGTCGACGACGTGCTCCCGCCGGAGGTCGTCGTCGAGGTCGCCCCGCCGCCCGAGATGAAGATCGAGTTCGTCACCGCCGCCGACGAACCCGATCCGGCGGCCCCGCCGCCGCTGCCGACGCCGGTGAAGCCCTCCGGAACCGCCGAGGGCGAACCGTCGCTGGTGGACCGGGTACGGGCGAAGGTGCTGGAGGACCCGCGCCGGTCGGCCCTGATCGGCGTCGCCGCCGTCGCCGTGCTCGTGGTGCTGTTCTTCGTGCTGACATCGGGGGGCCAGGACACGGCGGCTCCGCCGGCGACCACACCCACGACGGTGGCAGGCGCGGACGGCGGCTTCGACGTCCTCGTCGAACAACGCGACGCCCTCGCCGAACAGGTCGGCGAACTGGAGGAGGATCTCGCGGCGGCCGAAGAGCGTGCCGCGGCGGCCGAGGAGGAGGCGCGCCGGCTCGCCGATCTCGAGCCCCCGGAGGAACTCGTCGAGGAGAACCAGCGTCTCGAACAGGAGAACGAGCTCCTGCGGAAGGCGGTCGTGGTGTCGTCGGCCGCGGAGTCCGTCGAGGGGGTCGCCCTCACGTTCGACGGATCCGGCTCTCCCGAGGCCATCGGCGCGGCGCTCGACACGTTCGCGGCGAAGGGCGTGACGGCGACCTTCTTCCCGACCGGACAGGCCATCGCCGCCAACCCCGAGCTGTGGCGGCGCGTGGTCGAGGAGGGCCACGAGCTGGGGAACAACACCTTCTCGAACGTCGCGGTGACCGATCTCGACGAGCCTGCGCTGCGGGAGGAGCTCACGGGATGGATCGAGGCCGCCTCGGACGCCCTCGGCGACGAGTATCGCCCGTTCTGGTTCCGTCCCCCCTTCATGGACGGGTTCACCGATCGGGTCGGGCCCGAGTCGGTGCGCGACGTGCTCGCCGACCTCGGCATGGTGACGGCGCTGTGGAACGTCGAGACGTACTTCGCGCTCTTCGCCCCGAACGGCCCACAGGCGGCCGGACCCAGTCCGGGTGCAGCCGACGTGGCGACCTACGTGGCGGGGACCGCCGGACCCGGCAGCATCGTGCTGCTGTCCACCGGCTCCCTCGACGTCGCTGCCCTTCCCGGGATCATCGACGGCATCCGTGAGCGAGGACTCGAACCGACGTCGCTCACCGGGCTCTTCGCCCTGCAAGAGGAGATGCTCGAGGGCGAGGTCGGCGGAGCAGGCGACACGACCGACGCCTGAGCGCTGCTAGACACCTGCGGGTGCGCATCGCCGACATCCTTCCCGACCCCGATCGGTGGTCCCGGCACGTCATCACGGTCGACGCCGCGCCGGGCCGGACCGTGGAGGCCGCCTGCGCCGTCACGCCGGGGGAGATCCGGCTCTTCCGGCCGCTCATGGTGGCGCGAGCCCTTCCGGCACTCGTTGCCGGACGACGCGTATCCATGGACAGCGACGAGCCCGTGCTCGACCTCGCTGCGAGGGTCGGCTTCCGGCGCCTCGTCGACGAGCGCACCGAGGTCGTGATCGCCCACGCCGGCCGCTACTGGCGTCCCGGCGGGGGCCTCCATCGGGGGTTCGCGTCCCTGGACGAGTTCCTGGCGTTCGACGAACCGGGCTGGGTGAAGCTCGCCGCCGGGTTCCACGCGTTCGCGGGAAACGGCGGCGGCTCGCAGCTGGTGACGGAGACCAGGGTGCGGGCGACGAACGCAGCGGCCCGAACCGCTTTCGGCGCCTACTGGCTGATGATCAATCGACCCGCGGGATGGATCCGCAACGGCTGGCTCCGGGCGGCGCGTCGACGTGCCGAGTCGGGCCCGGCCTGATGGGTTCCTGACGATCCTACGCTTCGGGCCATGACCCACTGGACGCACCGCGTGATCCGGCTCGTCATGCGGGGGCGCAACGCCGTCGGTGGCGAGGCCTCACCGGCGTCGCAGCGGCGTTCGCTCGAGCAGACCGCTCGCCTCGTTCCGGTGGTGCGTGGCACGCTGGTCGATCCGATCGACGCCGGCGGGGTGCCCGCGGAGTGGGTGGCGGCCCCTGGCGCCGGGCGGGATCGCACGATCCTCTACCTCCACGGTGGCGGCTACACGGTGGGGAGCCCGCGTACGCACCGACCGCTCGTATCGCGCCTCGGCCAGGCGTCGGGGGCGAGGGTCCTGTCGGTCGACTATCGGCTCGCCCCGGAGCATCCGTTTCCCGCCGCGGTCGACGACGCCGCGGCTGCGTACCGGTGGGTCCTCGATCACCACGCATCGCCCGGGCGACTCGTGGTCGCCGGCGACAGCGCGGGCGGCGGCCTGGCGATCGCCACCCTCCTGCGCGCCCGGGACGACGGTCTTCCGATGCCCGCCGGGCTGGTCCTCCTGTCGCCGTGGACCGATCTGACGGCGTCGGGCGAGTCACTGGAGGCCAAGCGCGACGAGGACGTCTGGCTCGACCCCGACGGCGTCGCCGACGCCGCTGGCGTCTATCTGGACGGCGCCGACGCGGCTGATCCGCTGGCGTCACCGCTCTTCGCCGACCACACGGGTTTCCCCGACACACTCATCGTCGTGGGGACGGCCGAGGTCCTGCTGGACGATTCCCGCCGGCTCGCCGAGCGGATGCGGGCCGTCGGTGTGCGGGTGCTGCTCGACGAGTGGACCGACATGCTGCACGTCTTCCCCGCCTTCGCCCCCTACGTGCCGGAGTCGCGCCGGGCGATCCGCCAGGTCGGCGAGTTCGTCCGCCGCCGGACGTCCTGAGACGCGAGTCGGCCGGAGCGCGGGGCTCCGGCCGAGGTGGATCGGGGTCGGCTACTTGTCGCCGCCGCCGAACATCCCACCGAGGTTCCCGAGGGCGCCCTTCGCCATGTCCATGACGTCGAGGCCCTGCTGGGTGTCACCCGTCTCACCGCCGGCCTCTGCGGCTCCACCCAGGAACTTCTGGACGTTCTCACCGATGGGGCCAGGCAGCTTGTCGCCGAGGAAGCCGGCGACGGCGTTGATGACCTGCTCTGCCTTGTCCTCGTCGAGGAAGTCGAAACGGTCGGTCAGCTGCTTGATGAGATCGTCGGCGTCCATGGATGCTCCTTCACGCGGGTAGGAGCGCCGATGCTACCGGCCGGCCATTTCCGATCCAGCGGCCGTCAGCGGGCCTCGCGGGCGGGGGCGACGATCTCCTGCTCCTCGTCGTCGAAGAGCGAGGCGCGGGGGTAGGAGAGGCTCACGATCAGGTGCGACGGGGGATAGGGACCGTCGCTGCCGAGCAGCTCGGCGATGCCGATGCCGCGGGCGAGGTCGTGGTTGCAGTGCGACTCGCAGGTGCGGTAGGGGTCCGTCGGCTCGTGGGCGTCCATGCTCCCACCATCGGCACCGTGGCCGCCGCGCTTGAGCGCAGGTGACTAGTACCCGAGCTCGTGCAACCGCTCGTCGTCGATGCCCAGGTGGTGAGCGATCTCGTGGAGCACCGTGACGCGGATCTCGTGCTTGAGGTCGGCCTTCGACAGCCCGAGCTCCAGGTGCGGGCCCATGAAGATGACGATCCGGTCGGGGAGGAAGCCCGAGTAGTCGACACCGCGTTCCAGGAGCGAGACACCCTCGTAGATCCCGAGGATGCCCTCCCCCTCGGGGTCCTGCACCGGGGTTGGCCAGTCCTGGACGACGACGTGGAGGTTGTCCACGCGGCCCACCACCCACTCGGGGAGCTCGGCGAGGGCCTCGTCCACGATCCGCTCGAACTGCGCCCGTCGCATGCGGGGAGCGTAGACCGCAGCAGCGGCGATCAGTGGGGCGGGTTCTCCGGCACGGAGTCGGGCTCGGCGCCGTCGGTGAAGCGCAACCCAACCACCTGCTTCACGTTCCAGCACAGCGTGCGGCCGTCCTCGACGACGAGACGGACCGGCCCGCCGGAACCGACCTCCTGGCCCAGGAGCAGCCAGCCGCCGCGACGGAGCTCGGTCACCGGGATGGAGGCGGAGTAGTGCCCGTCGCCGCTCAGCGCCGTCGCGTGGTCGGCCCGCGCGTCGACCTCCAGACGGTCGAGGAGTCCGGCGACGGGGACCGCCGGAACGTCGAAGCGATCCTCCTCGAGGCCGGGGAGCAGCCGCAGGTCGTCGAGCTCGTACCGTCGTTCGACGGCCAGCCCTTCGATCGACAGATGGTGGTCGTCGCGTCGGCGCAGGGTCACGGGCGGACGGTACCTGGACGGCCGGGCGCCAACTACGATTGCCCCGCACGGGCGCTTAGCTCAGCGGGAGAGCGCTGCCTTCACACGGCAGAGGTCACTGGTTCGATCCCAGTAGCGCCCACCACGAGATCCCCCGCGTCATGTGGGGGGTTTCTTCGCTTCTCGGCTCGGCAGTCGAGGGCGCCGGAGAGCCGCGGCGGCTCCGCCACCTGCGCGCGTCGCCATGGCAATGCGGGACCGGGGAACTCGGCTAGGTTCTGGCGCCATGCGTGATTCCCCGGAGACGTTGCCCGACCATGTCGCCGAGAACAGGCGACACTGGGACGCCATTGCCGACGACTGGGTGGCCATGGGGGAGCAGGCGTGGGCCCGTGCCGAGCCGACCTGGGGAAACTGGCGCGTCCCCGAATCCGAACTCCGCATGCTCCCTGAGGACATGACGGGCCTCGACGCAATCGAACTCGGCTGCGGGACGGCCTACGTGTCGGCGTGGATGGCACGCCGCGGCGCAGACGTCACTGCCATCGACAACTCGGAGCAGCAGCTCGCGACGGCTCGCCGACTCGCCGGCGAGCACGGTGTCGACCTCACATTGCTCCACGGCAACGCCGAGACGGTGCCACGTCCCGATGGGTCCTTCGACTTCGCGATCAGCGAATACGGCGCGTCGATCTGGTGCCCGCCCGAGGCGTGGCTGCGTGAGGCGCACCGACTGCTCCGTCCGGACGGGCGTCTGGTCTTCCTGTGCAACCATCCGATGGCGTTGGCGTGTGCCCCGACCAACGGGGCGCCGGTCGGCACATCGCTGGAGCGCGACTACTTCGGACTGCACACCATCGACTGGCGTGACGTTCCGGTCGATCCGGGCGGCGTCAACTTCTGTCTCCCGATCTCGGATTGGATGGCGCTCTTCGCCGAGATCGGGTTCGTCGTCGAGGGACTGCTCGAACCGCGGGCACCCGCCGACGCCGACGGTGGTGACTTCGTTCCGGCGACGTGGGCTCGCCGCTGGCCGAGCGAGCTGGTCTGGAAGGTTCGCAAGGCCTCGCGCTAGCGCGGGAAGCGATCCGGAGGGGGTTCTGCCCGCGTCGCCCAGCCTCGTGCGCCAGGAACTCAGGGAGCCGGCAGCTCCGGCGGAATGGGGACGGGGAAGGCCGCAATGCGTCCATCCTCGAATCCGACGACGAGCTCCAGCGTCGTGACGTCGACGGGCACCCGGTAGCCCCACACGAGGTCGATGCTCGAGCCGTCGTCCAGGTCGACGACGAAGTGGTTCGTCGGCTCGATGATCTCTCCGTCGGCCACGATCCGGAACTCGGGCCCCTCGATGATCGTCCCGCCGCAGTTCCCGCCCCCGGCGGTCGCCACCATGTCGATGCGGAGGAACCGCTCGCCGACGGGTGCCCGGCGTGATCCGCTGCGCACGATCTCGCGTCCGGTGTGGTCGACGCCTCCGTCGAGATCCCATTCCCCGGCGAGCACGTCCACACGACCGGGGGCGTCGGCGCATCCGCCCTCCCACTCGACGTCGGCCGAATCGTCGATGGCGATCGGGATCGGATAGGGATCCGCGATCGGGCCCTCCAGGGGGATCGACAGGGGAACGTTGTCGCCGTCGTCGAACCGCACCGATGCGCCGTCGAGGTCGAGGTCGTCCGCCGGGAAGGCCAGCGCCGAGACCACCGGCCCGTCGTCGGTCACACGGAGCGTCCTGGTGAAGTCGACCATGACAGCCGGAATCACCTCACCGTCGGCCAGCCGGAGGCTGAAGTCGGCCACGGCGAACTCCTCCGTCGTGCCCGGATATCCGTCCTCGAAGTCCATCGTCAGGTCGATGAAGAGGTGCCGGTCCGAGCCCTGCGTCGGCGGATCGTCGAGGTAGGTGCCCGGCGTCGCCGAGGAGACCACGGCGTCCGTGAGGCCGATCACGACATGTGCGTAGACGGCTGCTCGCGGCAGGTCGAGCCCGGGATCGGTGTCGGTCGCCTGTGTCGTCGAGGTGGGCGCGGAGGGCGGGAGGGTCGTGGCCGGGGTCGATGCGGTCGACGGGGACGCCGGCGTCGGTTCTTCGGCCGTCCCTCCGCAAGCGGCGACGACGAGCACCATCGCACCGACCAGCGTCCCGATCCTCACCGAGCCTCTCCTCCGTGCCGACGTATCGACCCTACGCCGTCGTGGGGGCCGAGTGCCGATCGTCGCATCGCCGGTCCCGAGGGCGGCCGGATCGACACGATCCCGGATCGCCCCGCTCCATCCATGCGTGGCACCGGTTGGGGCGGCGCCCCCCGGGGTCGGCCGGCGAGGCCTCCGGACGTCCGCCCATCGGTCGGCTCGATCCTCTAGCCTCGTCGCACTCCCGACGCAGGTGGACGAGGTGGCACGATCCAAGGACGAGGTGGCGTTCGCCGTCACACCGATTCGCTCGAGTGACGGTCCCGACGAGTTCCGCATCTCGATGCGACCCCACCCCCTCGTGCATCAGGAGCTCCCTCACGACCCGATCTTCGGCATCTACAACCGCCGGCTGCGTTCGCTGGCCTACGGCGAGGTCCCGATGAGCGAGCTCTACTGGCGGTTGCGTCGACAGGTGGGCCTGTCGCACACGGGCGAGGTCGCGACCGAGATCCGGGGACCCGAGGCGGCCGACATGCTCGACCGCGTCTTCGCCCGCGACGTCACCGGGATCCGGGAGGGGCGGTGCAGCTACCAGATCGCCTGCTTCGCCGACGGCGGGATGATCATGGACGGCGTCCTGCTCCGGCTGGCGTCCGACCGGTTCTGGTACGCCCAGGGCGATGGCGAGTTCCGCGTGTGGCTCCGAGCCCAGGCCGAGGACTTCGACGTGGACGTGTTCGATGCCGACGTCTGGATCAGTCAGGTCCAGGGCCCGCGCTCGATGGACGTCCTCGAGCAGGTTTCCGACGAGGGGATCCCGGAGCGCTTCAACTACTTCGACCTCGCCCACATCCACATCGGTGGCCAGCCGGCGGTGATCAGCCGGACCGGATTCACCGGCGAGCTGGGGTGGGAGGTGTACTTCGGGTCCGACGTCGACGCCGCGGTCATCGGGGACCGTCTCGTCGAGGCGGGCGAGCCGCACGGCATGCACACCATTCCGGCCGAGGCGACCAACGCCCGGCGTGTCGAAGCGGGCCTGCTGCTCGCGGGGGCAGATTTCGACGAGACCGTGACGCCCTTCGCCGCCGGTCTCGGATCGTTCGTCGACCTGGAGCGGGGCGGATTCATCGGTGCCGAGGCACTGCGGGAGGCGGACACGAGCCGGCGAACGTGGGGGCTGCAGTGCGACGGCGGGGTCGCCCGCCGGGGCGACACCGTGTCGGCCGCCGGAGAGTCCGGCGGCCGGGTCACGAGCACCGGCTGGTCGCCGTACCTCCGGCGGGGTGTGGCGATCGTCCGCATGGAGGACCCGGCACTCGGCCCGGGCACCGTCGTGGACGTCGAATGTCGCGACGGTGAGACCCGTCGCGGGGAACTGTGCGAGCTGCCGATGTACGACGCCGACCGCGCGATCGCACGCGGGAAGGACACCGACATCCCCGAGATCCCCGACGGGGAGTGATCCGGCGGGTCCCCTCGCTCAGACGACCTCGTACACGAAGTACTGCACCTGGATGCGGTCGCCGTACTCGGGATGGTGGGGCAGGTACGGCAGGGGCTCGGTGCCGAACCGCCGCTTCCAGACTCCGTGGCTCTCGAGTTCGTCGAGCTTCGCTCCGTAGTCTCGGGTGCGCATGATGTCGTCACGCTGGGAGAAGACGACGAAGCCTCCCGGACGGACGATGCGGCTCAACTCCCGGAGGATCTCGGTCGTCTCGAAGTAGGTCAGCGCGCCGATGAAGTTCACGGCGTCGAACTCGTCGTCGTCGAAGGGGAGGGGAAACTGCTGCATGTCGACGCGCGACAGCGTCGTGTACGCACCGGTCTCGCCCGCCAGCTCCAGCAGGCGGGCCGAGATGTCGATGCCCTCGATGGACTCGTAGCCGAGGTTCGCCAGGGCGGTGCCCGTCAGTCCGGAGCCACACGCGGCGTCGAGGATCCGGCTGTCGCGGGGGACGAAGTTCTTCAGGATCGCCGCTGCGGTCTCGGGCCCCACGTAGCCCCACTCGTCGAAGGTCTCGTCGTAGGCGCCCGTCTCGGCGAAGGCGTCGTAGTCGCGCGCCACGGCCGCGCTGTCGGTGGTGTAGTCGTCGCCCCAGATCTCGGGCGTCTCGTCGATGATTCCCCTGCCCATGACGCGCTCCGCTCGTTCGTGGTCGTCGGCATCCGACGCTACCGGAGGGCGGTGGGCACCTCGATCGGGGACGATCTCGCGTTCCGGGGCGATCAGGGGCGGACCTTCGCCTTCGTGCAGGTGCACCGGCACGGCCCAGCGCACCGCGCAGTGGGTCGTCCGGCCCTGGCAGTCCCTGCCTGCATCCCGTACAGGTAGCGCGGAGGGGAACGATCCAGGAGGTGCCATGGCACACGCGACGACCCGGACGGCCCCCGACCTGCAGCCACGACGCCGGGGGAGCCCGGTGGCGGTGATCGTCGTCCTCGTCCTCCTGGCCGGCGGGGCGGTGGCCGGCTGGTGGTTCCTGCTGCGGGACGACGCGAACGGCTCTGGGCCGAGCGCCGTCGCCACCGTGTCGTCCGATGCATCGGCCGTGCTCGAGACGCCGGGCGGTGTCATGCTCGAGATCCCCGTCGGGGCGGTCCCCGAGACCCGCGACGGAGCGATCGGTGAGGTCGTCTTCACGATGGACGAGCAGACCGTGGACGACCGGCAGGCGAACCTGCCCGAGGGCCTCTCCCTCGCGGAGACCGCCGTGGAGATCGGTCCCGACTTCCAGACGCTGGCCGCTCCGGCGGTCCTCAGCCTCCCGATCCCCGACGACGTGCCGATCGAACGGGTCGGCGGGCTCGCCTGGTTCGACCCCCAGACCGACGGCTGGGTCATGGTGCCCTCCCGCGTCGACGAGGGTGCCCGTGTCGTCTCCGCCGACGTCACCCACTTCTCGATGTGGAGCTGGTGGCACGAGCGGGAGGACTCCGATCGTCGCTGGAAGGCCGAGCACGGCGGATACGTGGCGGTCGCCAACCAGATCCAGGGCAACATCGTCTTCCCCACCGATTTCTTCGGCTGGGGGGACCGGAGGACGTCGTACACGTCGTACGGGATCTGCGTCGATCGGTACTTCGTCGAGGACGAGGCGATGCGGTCGAACACCTGGTGGCAACCCACCGACTGGATGATCATGCAGCGCGCCTATCCCGGTTCCGACTTCGAGCGCCCCCAGGAGGGCGAACACGAGGTCTGGCTGCCCCAGGGCGAGTACCAGCTGCGTGAGGTGCTGTTCTTCTCCGAGCTCAACCGGCTGATCGGGTACGTCCCCGCGTACGGGTGGGCCTCACGTCCGCTCGCGACGGCGATCGTCGCCAGCGGCGGAGAACGCCAGTACACGTGGCGCGAGGAGGAGCGGGTGGACGACTACTCGCTCGGCGGCGGCGGGTGGGTCCCGGGGCGACCCGAGTGCGCCGGAACGGCGATGCACGCCCCCGGCCACGGCGACGTACAGGTCCAGCTCATCTGGCCCGAGGAGAACGTCGACCTCGACCTGCACGTCATCGAGCCGGACGGATTCGAGATCTACTACGCCGACCGGAGCTCCGCGTCCGGCGGGTGGCTCGACCACGACAACACCTTCGGTGCCGGGACGCCGGAGAACGTCTTCTGGGAGGATCCGCCGGCCGGGACCTATCGCGTCGAACTCGTCTACTTCAGTGGCGAGCCGACGGCGCACTGGACGGTGAGGACCATCGTCGAGGGAGAGATCGAGATCTTCGAGGGCACGATCGCCCCGTCGTCGGACGGCGAGGAGCCCGTCGTGGTGACCGAGTTCCGGGTCGACTGACGGAAACCGTGTAACGATCGGCTCCGAACCCCGATCACCCGGAGGGAGGTCTGGGATGATCGGGGTCGAGGAGCACATGGCCGAGGTCGACCATCACGAGCGGATCGAGCGCGCCCGCAGTGGGGACGAACGCGCCTGGGCCGAGATCGTGGAGCGCCTCGGTCCCCGGATCCTCGGATACGCCCGCGGCAAGGGCATCGCCGACGCCGACGACGTCGTCCAGGACGTCTTCCTCGCCGCAGCCCGCCGCATCGGCGACTTCGAGGGGACCTGGTCGAACTTCCGGTCCTGGATCTTCTCCATCGCCTATCGCCAGATCGTGGACCGATACCGACGGTCGGGTCGCGAGGACGCCTCGCTGCCGCGCGTGCTCGTCGACGACCTGGATCCCGGACCCGCCGACGAGGTGGTGGACCGCGAAGCCGCCTCCGACGCCGTACGCGCCCTCGACGTCCTCAGCGGCGACGAACGCGATGTCGTGCTCCTTCGCGTCGTGGCGGGCCTCGAGACGGCCGAGGTGGCCGAGGCCGTCGGAAAACGGCCGGGAACCGTCCGGGTGGTGCAGTCGCGGGCCCTCGACAAGGTCAGGGCGGAGCTGCGACGCCGGGGATACGGTGAGCTGCGATGACCGATCCACTCGACCGCTGGGCCGACGACCTCGCGGGGGATCTCGCCGAGGACCTCGACCCGGGGGCCGTCGACGCGATCGCCTCGCAGGCGGCGTCGATCGCTGCGTCTGCCGCCGCGTCCGCCGGTGCGGCCGGCGCTGCGGCCGGGGCCACGGCTGCGGGAGCCACGACCGCGGGCGTGTCGGCGGCGGCGAAGATCGTGACGGCCGTGGCTGCGGCCCTCGCCATCGGCGTGGGAGCGTTTGCGGCGACCGGCAACCTGCCGGATCCCATCCAGTCCTTCGTGGCCGACGTGGTCGAACTCGTCGGCGTCGACCTGCCCCGGCCCGGTGAGGACCTCCCGGTGGATCTGCCCGGTGTCGAGCTCCCCGGCGCGGACCTTCCCGGCGAACCGTCGGCCCCTGGTGGCGGAACCGTGTCGGACGTCACGGTGCCCGATGTCACCGTGCCCGGGGCGACGGTGCCCGACGCGCCCGTCGATCCCGGCCTCGACGGCTGACCGCAGAAATCCTGTAACGCTCCACCCCCCTCCTGCGATCACGGGGGTGAGATGAGGATGAACCACATCGACCGGGATCCGCTCCCAGGATGGTCCGACGACCTCCGACGAGCTCTCACCGCCGACCTCCGGCCCGACCGGGCCCGTGAGATCGGTCTCCTGGCCGGTGCGGTCGCCTCCTCGACACTCGCAACGGCGGCTGCTGCCGCCACAGGAGGAACCACCATGAACGCCATGATCGCCGCGACCGCTGCGTCGCAGACGAGCATGAAGATCGCGGCCGGAAGCCTCGCCGCCGTCCTGACCGCCGGCGCCGCCGCCGTCGCCACCGGATCGGTGACCATCGAACCGGACCTGGCGGAGCAGGCGACCGTCCAGCTCACCGAGCGGGTCGGGATCACCGTGGACGGATCGCTGGATGCCCCGGTGGAGGGGGACGTGACCGTCGAGACGTTCGGCATCGCCGGCCTGGGCGTCGTGCACGCGTCGTTCGACGGTTCGGTGCTGGACATCGTCGACGTCGAGGCCGATGCCGGGGTGCGAGCCACGGTGCTCTCGCAGTCCACGGATTCGGCGACCATCGAGTTCGCCGGCGACGGTGAGATCCTGACGGCGCTGATCGCCACCGTCGACGGGGAGATCGTCGCCAGCATCACGTCCGAGGCCGCCGTCGGCGGATCCGTCACCGGTGAGCGCGGTGCGGAGACCTCCGACGACGGCGAACGCGTCGACGTCGGCGCCGGTGTCGACTCGGAGGTGTCGGCCGATGTCGAGGATCGCCTGCGGGCGGACGTCGGTGCGACGCTCGAGGGGGACGTCGGGATCGGCCTCGACGACTGACCCGGCTCGCGCTCGGTCGGGGCCCGGGGACGTCCCCGGGCCCCGGCGCGTCAGGGCCGGCTGATCAGCTGGTCGACGGGGGCGAAGTCGTCGGTGAGGATCCGGGCGTCGCCCGCGAAGGCGTCGGGGTCGTCGAAGACCACCTCGGTGCCACCGCGTTCGGCGATGCGGTCCTGGATCGCCCCGGTGTCGAAGGGGGTGTCGGAGGCGGCGATGACGAAGTTTCCGCCGAGGTCCCCCGACAGATACTCGGCGGGTGCGATCACGAGGACGTGGTCGAACACCTCGGCGATCGTGGCCACCTCGGCCCGGGCGAAATCGAGGGGTGGGTAGTCGATCAGGTTGAGGGTGTAGACGCCATCGGGACGCAGGAGCCTGCGGAGGTCCTCGACGAACTCGCGGGTGGTCAGGTGCCACGGCACGGCCAGGCCGCCGAAGGCGTCGCCGACGACGACGTCGAAGGCGTCGGCGGGCTCGGCGGTCACGAGGACGCGGGCGTCCCCGATCTCGGTCCGGAGGTCGTCGCGATCGCCCAGCCCGAGGTCGCGTCGCGCCAGGTCGACGAGCGCACCGTCGATCTCGAGCACCACGTGGCTCGAACCCGGGCGAACGGCGGACACGTACCGGGGGACGGTGAACCCGCCACCGCCGACGAACAGCACGTCGAGGGGGCCTTCGGGCAGGGTGGCGAGGACGTCGGCCATCACCCGGGAGTAGCGGAACCCGAGGTGGGTGGGGTCCTCGAGGTCGACATAGCTGTGACGCACGGTGTCGAGCCACAGGATCCGTCCGCTGGAGCGGTCGGGATCGACGGTGACGTACGCGCAGAAGTAGGTGGTCTCCTCGTCGCAGGGGCCGTCGACGGCGGGGAGGAGCGCGGCTGCGGCCAGCGCGGGGAGGAGGGCGACACCCAGCCGGCCCGGGGCCAGGTGGCGGTAGGACAGCACGACCCCGACGGCGACGACGGTGCCGCCGACCGCGAGGATCGCCACGTCGCTCGGCAGGGTGGCGACGAGCACGAAGCCGGTCGCGAACGTGCCGAAGATCGCACCGGCGGTCCCGATGGCAGACAGCGAGCCGACGACGGTGCCGGTCTCGTCCAGGGACTGGAGCCGGATCTTCACGACCATCGGGGGGATGGCGCTCAGCAGCACGGCGGGGGCGAAGAAGGCGACCGTCGTGAGGATCACGATCTCGGTCGGCCCGGCGGCCGTGGTGGAGGGGCCGACGGCGTGGACCAGGGTGGGGGAGAGCAGCGCGAGCGCCCCGGCGGCCAGGAGGAACGGACCGAGGAGCGGCTCGGGCGGGCGCCGGTCGGCGACGGAACCGCCGAGCCATGCGCCGACGGCGATGCCGGCGAGTACGACGCCGATGATGCCCGTGAACGTCTCGAGGGTCACGCCCACGTAGGGCGCCATGACCCGTCCGGCGAGGATCTCGAGGACGAGGGTCGCGGCGGACGTGAAGAAGACGAGGGCTCGGGCGACGGCTGCGGACACGGCCGGCCGGAGTATGGCAGGGAGCCGGTCCTGGCCAGGCGGAATGATCGCCGCGTCGGCCTCGGCTGCCGATACGATGGCTCCCGCCGATTCGGCACCGGCGTCCTGTGTGCCGACGATTCGAAGGAAGCAATGTTGAACATCTACGTCGGCAATCTGCCGTTCTCCTACACCTCCGACGACCTCGAGCAGCTCTTCCAGCAGCACGGCACGGTCGACCGGGCACAGGTGATCATGGATCGCGACACCGGCCGCTCCCGCGGGTTCGGGTTCGTCGAGATGCCGAACGAGGCCGAGGGTCGCGCCGCGATCTCGGAGCTCGACGGTGCCGATGCCGACGGTCGCCGTCTGACCGTGAACGAGGCTCGCCCCCGCCAGCCACGCCGCTAGACCACACCGTCCTTCGCAGGGCCGGTCGCGACGCTCAGGCGTCCGCCGGCCCTGCGGCGCGTCCGGACTACTGGTAGCTGACGAGGACCGGCAGCGGCGTCAGGTCGAGCACGATCTCGGGGGTCGGCGTGGGGCTGTCCTCGTCGAAGAAGTTCTTCCACCCGTACTGCCACCCGAAGTCCTCCCAGCCGCGGGTGATGACCCCCCAGGTGTCGTACTTGACGGGGAGGGCGCCCTGCCCGTCCATCTGGATGACCGTGGCGAGCTCGGCGGGAGTCTCGATGCGATCCCGATTCGGGAGCATGTCCATGCGGAACTGGTGGAGCAGGAACATCTTTTGGGGCAGGTCGTTGTCCCGCACGAAGCCGCTCAGCCATTCGGAGACCGTGTTGACCTCCTCCGGCTGGACGGCGCCGATCTGGCGCAGGTGGAACTGGTCGGGTTCGAGGCGCCACTCGGGGTCGAGCGCCAGGCCGACGTGGGGCTCCAGCAGCAGCTCCTCGTACCGCTTGGCCTGCGTGAGGAAGTCGGTGCGGCCCGGCTGGAGGTCGAGGATCACGTAGATCCCTGCCTCCTTCGCCACGTCCACCCACGGCCGGAGGTAGTCGACCGTCGCCTCGTCCGAGTAGTCGCCGTCGGCGCCTGCGGCCGACGAGGCGATGGTGGCGATGATCTCGAACGCCGGCCACACCTCCACGCCGTCGGCGCCATAGGGGGCGGCCAGCCGACGCGCCAGCTCGACGCTCGCCTCCGGGCCCTGCTCGCCGAGGACGCCGAGCACCGCGGCGCCCGGGTGTCCGTAGAGGGCCACGAGGCGGCGGGGGAAGAGCAGCCACCCCGCACCGGGGAAGATCTCGGGTGCGTCGGCGATCATGTCGACCTGCCACTCCGCGTCCTCGGTCATCTCGCCGACGAGGAAGACCTCGGCGGCTCCGCCTGCCGAGCCCTGGATGGCCCGTCCGATCTCGGGGATCGTCCGCAGGTCGGCTCCGTCGACGAGCGCGGCGAGGCCCCCGGATGCGGCGGCCGCCGCCATCGTCGGGAGGCCGAGCACGGCATCGGAACCCGCCGTCAGCCAGACCCGCCCGGACTGTCCGGTGCCGACGTAGGCGAGGGGCACGCCGTCGCGGTCGTCCTCGGTCGGCTCCGGTTCGGGTGCCGAGGTGGTCGTGGTGTCGCCGCCCACCGAGCCGGCGGCGCCGCCGGGGGCGACGTCGGGCAGCGTGGTCGTGGTGCCGCCGCCACCGATCGGGACGAGCCCGCGCCCCGAGATCATCGCCTCGACGGCTGCGACGACGAGTTCGGCCTCCGACGCCTCGGCCGGGAGGTCCACGGCGTCGGACAGCGAGAGCAACTCGTCGATCGCCGCGGCGATGTCGGCGTCGGATCCGGCGAACTCCCGCAGTTCGGTGAATCGCGGAAGGGTCACGTCGAGGCCTCCACCGACGAAGAAGGCGGTGGAGGGAGCGAGGCGCGCCACCTCGGCCTCCAACGCCTCGTCGGCCTCGGGGCCGCCGAACAGCAGGGGAGCGCCGATCGCGACGGCGAGGCGACCGGCCAGGGTGGCCCGGACGGGGTCGTCCGCGGGGGCCACGACGACGTCCTCGGTGCAGGCGAAGGTCGAGGCGCTCACGGCCACCGACGTGGCGGTCGGATCGCTCCCGAGGCGGTCGAAGGTCCGGTCCTCCTCGGCCGCGACCGTCAGGATGGGTGCCTCGCAGGCCGTCCGGACCGGCGCGGTGGTGGTCGTCGCCCCCGTCTCGACCGGCAGGTCGAACCCGGCGTCGAGGATCTCGGGATCGATGGTCGGGGTGGTGAAGCCCTCGGGTGGCGCGATGCCGACGTCGCCGGCGCAGGCGGACAGGAGCAGCGCGACCACGAGGCCGATCGCCGCCCTCGGCGCACGTCGATTCGAGGGCATGGCACGCAGCGTAGTCGCCGACCACTACGCGTGGTAGTGATTTCTGACGGGCGGGTGATTCCCGGCTAGGCCGGCTGCAGCCTCAGGGGGAGCCCGCCGCGCGGCTTGGGGATCGGCATCGTGGCGATGGAGACCTGCTGGCCGGGTTCGGCGACCAGCCGGTACCGGTGCAGCAGTCGGGCGAGGATCGCCTTCGTCATGAGACCGGCGAAGTGCATACCGATGCACGTGTGGGCGCCGCCCGAGAACGGGACGAAGGCGTGGGAGTGGGCGGTGTGCTCCGCCCGGTCGTCCCCGAAACGGACCGGGTCGAACCGGTGGGGGTCCGACCAGAGGTCCGGGTCGCGGTGCACCAGCAGCGACGAGACGACGATCTGGGTGTCCGCCGGGAGGGGATGGCCGCCGATCTCGGTGTCCGCGACGAGGCGCCGGGGGATGAACGGGACCGGAGGGTGGAGCCGCATCGCCTCCCGAAAGGCGTGCTCGGTGGCCTCGAGGTCGTCCCGGTCGTCGAAGCCGAACCGGCCCTCCAGCGCCGCGGCCTCCGACCGGATCCGGTCCTGCCACGCGGCGTCCTGACTCAGGTACCAGGCCATGGACGCCAGGGTGCTCGTCGTCGTGTCGTGCGCCGCCATGAGCAGGAAGATCATGTGGTCGACGACGTCACGGTCGGAGAACCGCGCCCCGTCGTCGTCGGAGGCCCGCGACAGGCGGGTGAAGAGGTCGGTGGCCCCCGACGTCCGCCGTTCGGCGACCCGTTCGGCGAACCACGTCTCGAGGAGCCGGCGACCCTTCAGACCCCGGCGGTATGCCGTGAAGGGGAGCGGCGCCCGGATCGGGGCGACGCCTGCGGCGACCGCGTCCACGAACGCCCGGTTCAGTCGGTCGGCTTCGGGACCGAGACGGGCCCCGACGAAGACGAGGGCGGCGATGTCGAGCGTCAGCCGTTTGAAGAAGGCGTAGAGGTCGAGGCGATCGCCGGGCTCGAGCGCTTCGACGTGGCGATCGATGATCGGCCGCATGGCCTCGACGTCGGCGGCCAGCGCATCCTGCCGGAAGGCGGCTCGCATGACGCCCCGGTGCAGGCGGTGCTCGTCGAAGTCCCTGAGCATGAGACCCCGGGCGAAGAACCGCCCGATGTAGGGATCCCAGCCGAGCGTCGACGAGCACACCCGCTCGCGGTCGAGCAGGACGGTGCGCGCGGCGTCGGCGGTTCCGAACACGATCGTGCGGCGGAACAGCACGTTCGTGCGGTAGACCGGTCCGAATCGGTCCCTCGCCTCGAGCGCCCAGCGTTCGGCATCACCGAGCAGGCGGTGGGTCTGCCCGAGGATCGGCAGGCCCTCGTCACCGGGAATGCGCGCCAGGCGGGGGTCCATGCGCACGACGCTACCCGCCGGGACCGAGGCGCTCCACGAGCGTGAGGATCGCCCGGCCTCGCTCCAGCAGTCGGGCCGGCGTCGTCGAGATGTCGTGCGACTCGAGGTCCAGGCGATGATGGCGGACGACGGTGGTGGGGAACCGGAAGAGGAGCCGGGAGAGCGCCGCGCGGCGGTCCGGCGTGAGGAAGGCTTGGATCGCGGCCGGATCGGGCCCGGTCACGTCCACGATCCCGTCGAACCGATCGTCGTCGAAGACGATCGGGGATCGGAACCGGCGGCGGGTGCCGGCGGCCACCGCCCGCAGCCGGGGGGCGCCGACGTCGTACCGGGCGCGGAACCGCACCCGGCACGCGGACGTGTCGCACCGCCGCGTGATCCTGATCGTCCCCGGACCGAACTCGCCCCGCAGCGTGGGCTCGCCGTACCCGGCGCGCCGGCTGACGATCTCGAGGCCCAGCTCGTCGGCCGCCGCCCGCCAGGCCGCCATCACTTCGAGCGCTCGGGTCGCCGACATCCGTCGGACGGTACCCCGGTGGGTACGCTCCCGTCGTGCGGATCCTCACCGCCAACGTGCTCCACGTCCACGCCGACCCTGCAGCCTTCGGGGCGACCCTCGATCGCGAGCGGCCGGACGTCGTCGCCCTCCAGGAGCTGGGCACGGCAGTGGCGGCCGAGGTTCGGAGCCGGTACGACCACGTCTTGCTCGATGCGACCGACGATCCCCGGGGCATGGGGATCGCGTCGGCCGCCCCGGCGACCTTCGAGCGCCTGCCGCTGCCCCACACCGACGGGTGGCGGGCCATGGTCGATGGCGGGCCCGAGGTCCTGAGCGTCCATGTGCACAACCCCGTGGACGTGCCGCCCGTCGAGGCCAACCGGCATCGTCGCGCCCAGGTGGCGGCGCTCGTCGCCCACGTCGGCGCCACGACCCACCCCATGGTGATCGCCGGCGACCTGAACGCCACGCCGGCGTGGCCGGCCTATCGCCGCCTCACGGCCCATCTCGACGACGCGGTCGTCCAGGCGGTGGGCGCGCGGGCGGCCGCCGGACTGCGGACCTGGGGCCCGAGGATCCTGCGCGGCACGAAGATCCTGCGGATCGACCACGTGCTCGTGCGCGCCTTCGAGGGCCGGACCGCCCGAGTCGTGCCCATCGCCGGCTCCGACCACGCCGCGGTGGTGGTCGATCTGGAGGCGTCGTGATGCTCGGCGTCCCCTACTTCATGGGCGAGCCGATGCCCTTCCTCGGCCAGATCGGCGACGTCGACCTGCTCGAGCCCGACCTCGGCCCGGGGACGCCGCAGCAGCGCATGGCCGTCCTGTACCGCGCCCTCGCCGACACCGTCGCCCGTGATCCGGGCCGCCCGGTGATCGCCGGTGACTGCGTGTCCGCCATCGGCGTGCTCGCGGGTCTCCAGCGGCGGGACGTCGACCCGACGCTCTACTTCTTCGATGCGCACGGGGACTTCCACACCTGGGAGACGACGCCGTCCCGATTCATCGGCGGGATGCCCCTCGCGATGATCACCGGCCGCGGCGAGCAGACGATCGTCGACGGAGCCGGGCTCCGTCCGCTCTCCGACGATCGGGTGGTGCTGGTCGACGCCCGCGACCTGGACCCCGGCGAGCCGGTCGGCGATTCGGGCGTGGAGGTGCTCGGCGTCGGGGAGGTGGCCGAGTCCGCGCCGCGCCGCGGGCCTCTCCACGTCCACGTGGACGTCGACGTCGTCGATCCCGGCGACATGCCGGCGGTGAACTATCCCGCGCCCGGAGGACCGAGACTCGAGGCGGTGGCCGAGGCGCTCCGCCGCCTGGCGTCGACCGGCCGGGTGGTCGCCGTGTCGTTCTCGTCCTGGAACCCGGCTCGAAGGGGCGCCCCGCGAGCCGCCGAGGCCACCCTCCGGCTGGTGGAGTCGGCCGTCGGCTAGCCGGACCCGGCGGAGTCCGCTGCGCTCTCCGCCACCCGCACGAGCGCGTCGATCGCCTCGGCGTCGAGATCCAGGTCGGCGGGGACGTCGACGGTGGCCCGCAGGAGCCCGCCGTCCTCACGTTCCAGCTCGGCGCCCACCCGGCGGAAGATCCTCGCCATCGGCTCGTTCTCGGCCAGGAGCAGACCGAAGACGGATCGGATCCCCCGCGCCTCGGCGACGGCGAGGAGGGCCTCGACGAGCAGCGTCCCGATGCCCTTCCCCTGTGCGGCGTCGGCGACGGCGACCGCCAGTTCCGCGACGCCGGGGTCGTCGTCGACCCGCACGTAGCGCGCCACACCCAGGCCGCGTAGCTCCCCTTCGGCATCGAACTGGCCTGCCACCCAGGCGAAGTGATTGATCTGGTCGAGTTGCGTCAGGTAGGCCAGCTGGCGGTCGCTGAGTCGATCGACGGGGGCGAGGAACCGCTGGTACCGGGACCGGTCGCTCATGTCGAGGAAGCCTTCGAGGAGTGCGTCGCGGTCGTCGGGGTGGATCGGACGCAGGCCCACGGCGGTGCCGGCGATGTCGAACCAGACGACGTCGGCGAGCCCCTCGGCGGCGGCGGGATCCGGGCCCGAGACGAAGGTCGCCCTGGGTCCAGCGAGGGGGTCGGCCATGGCGCGGCCATGGTACCGGCGAGCCAGCGGTCGCACCGGGTGGCGGACCCCGTACGGTCGATGCGGGAACCATCCGGGTTCTGCCTACCGTTGACAGACCATGAGCGCATCCACGACCGGGGGCCCGGGCATCGGGCCCGTCGAGGCCGGCGTCGCCGGCGTCGTCGGAGGCGGCGTCGCGCTGGGGCTCACCGAGTTCATCGCCGGCGTCGTCGACGGAGCGCCGTCGGCCATCGCCGCCGTCGGCTCCTTCGTCGTGGATCGATCGCCGCCCTTCCTGAAGGACTTCGCGATCAGCGTCTTCGGCACGGCCGACAAGGGGGCCCTGGCCATCGGGACGGTGGTGATCGCCCTCGTCGCCTCCTGGTTCGTCGGGCGGGCGGCGGCCAGCCGGTCCTGGGTGGGGCCCGCAGTGTTCGGGCTCTTCGCCCTCGTGGGGATCGTCGCCGGCCTCGGGGAGCCACTCACGTCGGCACCGGCCGTCGTCGGCTCGATCCTCGTCTCGGCCGGCGCCGGCCTGGCGGCGATGCAGGGCCTCTTGCTCGCCGGCCGGGCGCCCGAGACACCCACCGACGCCGTGCCGACGGACGCGGCCCGCCGTCGGTTCATCGGCCTGGCTGTCGCAGGCGGCGCGGTGGCCGCCACCGGGGGCCTGGTCGGCCGGCGCCTTCTGCAGACCGGTTCCGAGCCGCCGGAGGTGGCGTTCGAGCCCCGGTCGGAGCTTCCCGGCCCGACCGCCGAGCAGATGTTCTCGATCGACGGGCTGGAGCCGATCGTCGTCCCCAACGACGAGTTCTATCGCATCGACACGGCCCTCGTCGTGCCCCGCATCGACGAAGAGGCCTGGACGGTCCGGGTCACGGGGATGGTCGACACACCCCTCGAGTTCACCTACGCCGACCTCCAGGCCCGCGACCTCGTCGAGCAGTACGTCACGATCGCCTGTGTCTCGAACGAGGTGGGCGGCGACCTCGTCGGCAACGCCAAGTGGGCCGGCGTCCGCCTCGTGGAGATCCTCGAGGAAGCGGGTGTCCAGCCGGACGCCACGCAGATCGTCGGTCGGTCGGTCGACGGGTGGACGGCCGGGTTCCCCACCGAGCTCGCCTTCGACGGGCGGGAGCCGCTGCTCGCCCTCTTCATGAACGACGAGCCCCTGCCGGCCGACCACGGATTCCCGGCCCGCCTCATCGTCCCCGGCCTCTACGGATACGTCTCCGCCACGAAGTGGCTCACCGAGATCGAGTTGACGACCTGGGAGGACTTCGACGGCTACTGGATCCCCCGGGGATGGGCGAAGGAGGGCCCGATCAAGACGCAGTCGAGGATCGACGTGCCACGGTCCGGCCAGACCGTGCCAGCCGGAGAGACCGTCGTCGCAGGCGTCGCCTGGGCCCCGCTGCGGGGCATCGAACGCGTGGAACTCGCCGTCGACGACGGGGACTTCCAGGAATGCGAGCTCACCGATCCCCTGTCGTCGAAGGCGTGGGTGCAGTGGAAGACCACGGTCACCCTCGACCCCGGCGTGCACCGGCTCCGGGTACGGGCCACCGACGGGACGGGGGACACGCAGGTGCGCGAGGTGTCGAGTCCGCGTCCCGACGGGGCGACCGGCTGGCACGCCATTCGGGTCGAGGTCGAGTAGGGCGTCGGCCCAGGGTGGCGTCGGCCCGGGCCGTAGACTGCGTGAGACCGATCACAGGAGGATGGATGCTGCGCAACGGTTCGCGCGGTGACGAGGTCACCGAACTCCAGGAAGCCCTCGCAGAGGCCGGCCACGATCCCGGGCCGGTCGACGGCGTCTTCGGCCCCAAGACCGAGGCCGCGGTCCGGGCGTTCCAGGAGGCGAAGGGCTTGCAGGTGGACGGCATCGTCGGTCCCAACACGCTCGGGGCCCTCGACGAGGCGACCGCCGAGGAGACCGTGATGGAGAAGGCGAAGCGGATCATGGCCGAACGCGCCGCCGAGGACGACGACTCCGGATTCAAGGGGCTGTAGACGATGACGAGCAGTGTGAATCAACCGCCGGCCGGCGGCGAGTCCGAGATGCTGAAGTCGGGCGCGCAGGGTCCGAAGGTGAAGGAGCTCCAACGGGCACTCCAGCGCAAGGGCATCAGTGCCGGCGCCATCGACGGAGCCTTCGGCCCGAAGACCGAGGACGCCGTGAAGGAGTACCAGAAGCGAGAAGGGCTCGTCTCCGACGGGATCGCCGGGCCGGCGACCCTGGGTTCGCTCGGGCTCGTCTGAGCGCAGGCGTCTCGCGACCGGAGCCCCCGCCGGCCGGCGGGGGCTCGTCGCGTCAGCGGTGGTTCGGGACGAGCAGGTGGCGCTCCAGCACCGACCACACCCCCGGGCGGGCGAGTTCGGTCCGCATCGCGCGAAGGGTCCTGAGGAAGGCCGGCACCGCGGCGGCGGCACTCATCGGGTTGGGTCGTGCCTCCTCGAGGACCGTTCGGTCCGGCCGCAGGACCAGCACGTCGGTGTCGGGCCACGCCTCGTGGATGGCGTCCAGCTCGTCGGCCAGGGCCGTTCCACCCAGGCGATCGAGGATGCTCTCGTAGAACCGGGCGCCCTGGCGGGTCTCCACCGACGCCATCGGCGCCGAGACGATGACGAGATCGAGGGGCTCGTCCGCGGCCAGGAGGAGGTCGGCGCTCGTGCCCGACGAGATGCCGCCGTCGACGTACCGCTTCCCCTGGATGCGGACGGGTTCGAAGATCATCGGCACCGCCGAGGACGCCGCCGCCGCCTGGCCGATCGACGTGTCGGGCGCTTCCTCCGTGCCGAAGGCGACCCGGCGCCGCCCCTCCACCTCGTAGCCGACGACGATCGTCGGCCGCTCCGGCCACTCGTCGACGGCGTCGCCGATCTGGTCCCGCATCCACTCGACGATCCCGTCGGTGGTGTAGGGGGCCGGCGAGCCGACCGTGAGCTGGAGCCCCGGCCGGGCGAGGCCCGGGACGACCCCGTGGCGGAGCCAGCGGATCAGTCCTCGTGGCCGCGAGCGTTTGTACAGCCGCTTCCCGAGGGTGTCGGCCATCTCCTCGCGGCCAGCGGCGTCACCGACGAGCGCCTCGAGGGTGAGCGCGTTCGATCGGAGGATGCCGCCCACGACCGCCCCGCAGGATGTCCCCACGACCACGTCGGCGTCGGCAGGATCCCAGCCGGTGGCCATCTCCAGGGCGAACAGGGTGCCGAAATGGAATGAAGCCCCGGTGACGCCGCCGCCACCGAGGACCAGGCCCACGCTGCTCACCCGCCGCAGGATACGTCGTCGGGGCCCGTCGCCGGCCGGTAACGTCCGCCGTCATGCCCGTACGACCCGCCCGAGCAGACGACGACCTCGCCGCGCTCATCGACCGGGTGGACCGCCGCAGCGGCTACGAGGCGCTCACCGAGGCTGCGTTGCTCGCCATCGAAGCGGGGGAGGGGACCACCGCCATCGCCGAGGAGTCCGGGCGCCTCGAAGGGCTCGGCCACCGCTATTCGGACCACGGGCGCGACGTGGCGGAGACCGCCGTGCTCCCGTCGGTCCGGGCTCGCCACGCAGGTCCGCTCCTCGACGCCCTCGTCGCCCCCGGCGAGGACGTGTGGATCTGGGCGTCGGACGTCGAGACCGACGTGGCGGCGCGTGCCCGCGGGTTCGAGGAACGCCGCCGGCTCCTCGAACTGGTCCGGCCACTGCCCATCGACGAGGAGCCCCGGTTCCCCAGCGGTGTCGCCGTCGACACGTTCACGCCCGACGCCGACGAGGACGAGCTCATCCGGGTCAACAACGCGGCCTTCGAAGGACATCCGGACAACTCGTCGTGGGACCGTGCCGAACTCGCCGAGCGGATGGCGCGGGCATGGTTCCGGCCCGAGGACATCGCGATCGCGTCCATCGACGGTGCGATGGTCGGGTTCTGCTGGACGAAGCTCCATCCCGGCGACGTCGGGGAGATCTACGTCATCGGAGTCCATCCCGACGCCCAGGGAATGGGTCTCGGCCGCGCCCTCGTGCTGCAGGGGCTCGACCACATGCATCGGGATCGCGGCGCCACGAGCGGAATCCTCTACACCGAGGCCGACAACACCGGTGCCCGCGCCCTCTACGAATCACTCGGGTTCGGCGAGCTGCGGGTGCAGCGGGGGCTCAGCCGGGGGTGAGGCTCAACCGAAGGTCTGGCCGCACGACGGGCAGGCGACGTCGTCCTCGTTCGTGGGGCCCTCACACCACGGGCAGGGGAGGTCCGACTCGACCCGGTCGTCGTCGACGAGCTTGCCGAGGGGCACCACCGACGACCGGGGATACCGGATGCGAGTGATCATGGTCGCAGCCACGAGGCCGGCTGCAGCGACGACGATCCCGATCAACCTTCCACTCCTTGTCGACCGCCCTCGACGATAGGACCACCGCGCGCGGAGAGGAAGGATTTCCGCGCGGAGCGCGCGATTCTCGCGATGTCTCCCGCTCCGCTCGGGCCGTTCCGGGCCACGGAGGCCGAGTCACTGCGGCGTGATGCGGGCGATTCCCGTGGGTCGCTGCGCTCCGTCGGGGGCGGCGTCTGGTGCTGCCGCCGCGTCGCGGGCCACGGGGGGCCGAGTCACTGCGGCGTGATGCGGGCGATTCCCGTGGGTCGCTGCGTTCCTTCGGGAGCGGCGTCGGGTGCTGGCGCCGCGTCGCGAGCCGCGCGATGGCGTGCTGCGCGGGTTCGAGGCCGAAGGGGGGTGACCCACGGACGCGTCTGTGTGGCTCCTCCCCGTCAGTCGCCTGCGGCGGCTGCCACCTCCCCCGAGGGGAGGGACCCGGATTCTCCACCCGAAGCGGAGCGCGGGAGCCGGCCGGCACTACCCTCACGCGCTCCCGAACCACGGAACGTGCCATGGCCATCACCATCTCCCTGCCGGACGGATCGCCCCTCGAACTCCCCGACGGCGCGACGGGGTACGACGCCGCGGCGTCCATCGGGTCGCGGCTGGCGAAGGCCGCCGTGGCGGTGCGGGTCGACGGGGAGCCGAAGGACCTCACCGCTCCACTCCCCGACGGGGCGACCCTCGAGATCGTGACCGAGGGGACCGAGGACGGTCGCCACGTCATCCGGCACTCGGCCGCCCACGTCATGGCCCAGGCGGTGCTCGACCTCTTCGAGGACGCCACCTTCGGGATCGGCCCGCCGATCGAGGACGGCTTCTACTACGACTTCGACATCGGCCGACCGTTCACGCCCGAGGACCTGGAGGCCATCGAGGCGCGCATGAACGAGATCGTCGCCGAGGACCAGCCCTTCGAACGCGACGAGATGGGCACGGCCGAGGCGCTGGAGGTCTTCGCCGAGCATCCGTACAAGCGCGAGATCATCCAGTCGGTGGACGAGTCGGAGGGCGCGGCCGGGGACTCGGTGTCGGTGTACCGCAACCTCGACTTCGTCGACCTGTGCCGGGGACCGCATCTGCCGTCCACGGGCAGGCTGAAGGCCTTCAGCCTGCTTCGCACCGCCGGCGCGTACTGGCGGGGTGACGAGCACAACCCTCAGCTGCAGCGGATCTACGGCACCGCCTGGGAGTCGAAGCGCGCGCTGGAGGAGTACCTGCACCGGCTCGAGGAGGCTCGCAAGCGGGACCACCGCAAGCTCGGGGTGGAACTCGACCTGTTCTCGTTCCCCGACGAGCTCGGTTCGGGCCTGGCCGTCTGGCACCCGAAGGGGGCGCTCGTGCGGACCCTCATGGAGGACTACAGCCGGCGGGTCCATCTCGGCCACGGCTACGACATCGTGGCCTCGCCCCACATCGCCAAGTCCCACCTGTGGGAGACCTCCGGCCACCTGTCGTTCTACGCCGAGGGCATGTACCCGTCCATGGAGATCGACGGGGGCGACGACTACCTGCTGAAGCCGATGAACTGCCCCTTCCACATCCTCATCTATCGGTCACGGAGCCGGTCGTATCGCGAGCTGCCGATGCGTCTCTTCGAACTCGGCACCGTGTACCGCTACGAGCGGTCGGGTGTCGTGCACGGGCTCCTGCGGGCGCGCGGGTTCACCCAGGACGACAGCCACATCTTCTGCCTCGAGTCCCAGATCGGCGAGGAACTGCAGTTCCTGCTCGATTTCGTGCTGATGGTGCTGCGGGACTTCGGGTTCGAGGACTTCGAGGCCGACCTGTCCACCAGGCCCGAGAAGTACGTCGGCCGCGACGACCTCTGGGACAAGGCGACCGATGCACTCCGCGATGCGCTGGAGACGGCCGACCTGTCCTACGACGTGGCCGACGGGGAGGGGGCGTTCTACGGCCCCAAGATCGACATCCACGTCCGCGACGCCATCGGTCGCCGCTGGCAGATCTCGACCCTGCAGCTCGATTTCGCCCAGCCCGACAACTTCGAGCTCGAGTACGCGACGGCCGAGAACACGAGGGAGCGCCCCGTCATGATCCATCGAGCGCTCTTCGGGGCGGTCGAGCGGTTCTTCGGGCTGCTCGTCGAGCACTACGCCGGGGCGCTGCCGGGGTGGCTCGCCCCGGTGCAGGCGGTCGTGGTCCCCGTCGCGGACCGGCATCACGACTACGCCGGCGAGGTGGCAGCCGGCCTCGGCGGCGCCGGGCTCCGGGTGGAGGTCGACACCTCGAGCGAGACCGTCGGCGAGAAGATCCGCCGGGCCATCACCCAGAAGACGCCAGCGGTGCTCGTCGTCGGGGACGACGACGTGGAGGCCCACACCGTCGGCATCCGGCTGCGGGACCAGGACGAGGAGCGGGGCGTCGCCCTGTCGGAGGCCGCCGAGCGCATCGGAGACCTCTGCCGGGTGCCCAGGTAGCCGATTACCTCGGCTTGATCCGTCGATTCCCTAGGATTCGGCTCCGTCGAACACCTCGTGGGGGCCCCTCGTGAAGACCTTCATCCGTCTGCTCTCGTCCGTCGTGCGCCGCGCGCCACTCGCCGTCCTCATCGGGTCGATCGTGCTGACGGTGGTGTTCGGCGCCTTCGTCCCCCAGCAGGAGCAGGCCTCGGGCAACGAGGGATTCTCGCCCGACTCCGAGGAGTTCGTCGCACTGCAGACGATCGACGAGATCTTCGAGGACAGCTCGGAGGTCGCCGTCCAGATCGTCTTCAGCGCCGACGGCGACGACCTCATCACGGCAGAGGGACTGCGCACCTACCTCGCGGCCCGCGAGGCGGTCCAGCAGAGCAGAGCGTCCGAGTTGCTGGTGGGACGGCCCGACGGCGACATCGTCGGTTTCTTCGACCCGGTGCTCCAGGCGTTCGCCGCCCAGGGCATCGATCCTGCGACTGCTACGGACGAGCAGGTCAAGGGCGCCCTCCGGACCGCCCTCGGCCAACTTCCCCCCGACGTCGCGGAACTGGTCCGGGGCCTCTACTCCACGAACGCCGATCTCAGCGAACCGAGCAGCCCCGCCGGCCTCATGGTCGTGTTCCTCAACCTCGCCGTCCTGGAGGACGACCCCGATCAGGTCGAACTCCAGGCCATCCAGGTCGACATGGCCGAAGCGGTGCGCGAGGCGACCGCGGGGGGCGACGTCTCGGCCGAGCCCTTCTCCTTCGCACTGCTGTTCGCCAACCAGGACGAGTTCCAGCAAGAGGTCGGACGGCTGTTCGGGACGGCCTTCTTGATCATCATCGTGATCCTCGGCTTCGTGTTCTGGATCCATCCCAAGGGGCGGCTGTCCAGGCTGGGAGCCCTCAGGCGCGCATCGGCCGACGTCGGCCTGGCCCTCGCCGTCATCCTGTTGTCCATCGTGTGGATGAACGGGATCGGTGTCCTGTTCGGTCCCAAGTACCTCGGGATCATCGGCGACTTCAACGAGCTGCTGCAGATCATCCCCATTCTCCTCGTCGGCCTCGGTGTCGACTACGCCATCCACCTCACGAGCCGGTACCGCGAAGAGATCGGCAGCGGACTCGACGTCGTGGGAGCTGCGACACGCGCCGCCCGGACCGTGGGCGTCGCCCTCGTCCTCGCCACCGTGACGACGGCCGTCGGATTCCTCACGAACATCTTCAGCCCGGTGACCGCGATCAAGGACTTCGGCATCCTCGCCACGGTCGGCATCGGGGCCGCGTTCATCCTCATGCTGACGTTCGTGCCGTCGGTGCGGATCCTGCTGGATCGACGCGCCCAGGCCGCCGGACGCCTCCCCGACGAGGCGATGGGCCACAGCAGTGAGCGGCTCCTGCCGAAGATCATGGGTTCGACCTCCGTGTTGGCCGAGCGGATCCCGGCGGTGGTCGTCACCATCGCCCTCGTGCTCGGAGGCCTCGGAGCCTGGGGCTGGGCCAACCTCGACACGAGGTTCTCGTTCACCGATTTCGTACCCGAGGGTTCTCCGCTCCTGGAGACGTTCGACACGATCACGGAGGAGTTCGGGGGTGGGTTCGGCGAGCGCACGCAGGTGCTCATCGAGGGTGACGTGGCGACCGTGGACGTTCACAACGGGCTCGTCGCCGCGTACGAGAACATGGCGGACACCCGGTTCGTGCTCTCACCGGGCGGCCAGCCACAGGCGGAATCGCCACTCTCGGTGATCGGCCAGCTGGCGACTCCGCCCGACCAGGGCGGAAGCGTCGAGACCTTCTCACCGGAGTTCGCGCAGGCGGCGGTGTCGATGGGCCTCCAGCCCGATGGAACGGTGGCTCCGGGGACGGACGTGGCGGCCCTGTACGACCTGGCGGCTTCGGAGGCTCCGGAGGCGATGCGCCGGGTGGCGGCCAAGGTCGATGGTGAGTACCGCTACATCGACGTGAGCATCGCGACCCAGGCGGCAGAGGCCGGTGCAGCCCAGTTGCGGGACTCCCTCAACGAGGACTTCGCCCCGGTCGAGGCTGCCGGGGCGGACGCCGTCCCGACGAACGAGAACATCGTGAGCCGTGGCGTCGTCGAGGCGCTTCAGTCGTCGCAGCTCGGCGGGCTCATCCTCACGCTCGGCGCTGCGATGGCGCTGCTGATGCTGAACTTCTTCGTCGAGTCCCGACGCCCGGCGCTGGGTTTCCTCACGATGCTCCCGGTGGTGCTCGTGGTGCTCTGGGTCTTCGGGATGATGGCGCTGACCGGCATCGCCTTCAATCCGGTGACCGCCATGATCGCGGCGATCGCCATCGGGATCGGCGTCCCGTACACGATCCACATCACGCATCGGTTCCAGGAGGACCGGGTCCGGTACGAGACGTCGTCCGAGGCCATCCGCAGCACGATGACGCACACGGGTGGCGCGCTGGCGGGGTCGGCGTTCACGACGGTGGCCGGCTTCGGGATTCTCGTGACCTCGTCGCTGAAGCCGTTCCAGCAGTTCGGCCAGGTGATCGCATACGCGATCGGGTTCGCAATGCTCGGCGCCGTGCTCGTCCTCCCGAGTCTCCTGGCGCTGTGGGACCGGTGGCATCGCAAGCGGGGCGACGACATCCTGGAGGCCAGCACGCTCGAGGCGGCGCTGGGCGACTGAGACCCCGGTACCCTCGGCGGCATGAGCGACGACCGCCGCGAACCGCGGCGCATCGACCTCCCGGATCTCCCCGAGATTCCCGACGACGTCGCCCGCGCCGAGAACATGCCCGAGGACCTCGACTCCTCGATCGTGGGGCCCTACACCTTCCCGAGCCTCACCCGTCGCCGGAACGCCGGTTGGATCCTCCTCGTCGGTGCGGTCCTGGCAGCGCTGGGGGCGACCGTGGGGCCGGCGATCGGACTGTGGGCGACGTCGGCCGGCCTCGTGGTGCTGGCGGCGTGGCACTTCGCGGCGGCGTGGCCGCTCGAGGTCTCCGACGCCCGGGCGCTCGAGGTGGCCAACCGCGAGACCGATTTCCCCGTGGGGCACGCCTCGGCGGCGGTGGGCTTCGACGGCTGGCGCGCGAAGCCCATCTGGAACGTCCTCGTGTTCTCCGCCGACGACCCGCCGTCACAGCGGGGCCTCGTCCGCATCGACGCCGTCGACGGCCACGTCGTCGAGACCTACGTGGAGGCGAACCCCGAGGTCGGATAGCCGGTCGCGATCAGTACCGGCGGCCCTTCCAGGCGCGCGTCCCACGGAGGGTCTTCCACGCGCTGGCGAGCGTGATGACGCCCGAGGCCACCAGACCGATGGGGAGTGTCAGTCCCCAGGGTCGCCGAAGTCCGAAGTAGCGCGGGCCCTTCAGCGCGGTCCCGGCGAAGAGCGCGGTGCCGGTGACCGCGGCCGCGACCGACCATGGCCCGCCCGCCCCGACCGCGAGGACGGGGACGGCGAGCGGGGCCGCGCCGAGGACGAGGAGAACGAGGCCGGCTGGCACCGCCGGCACGGGTCCGCCGGCCACGAGGGCGGCGTTCTTCGTGAGGCCGTGCCACACCTCCGAGGCAGACCGATACATGCGGGTACGGACGTGATCCGAGCCATCGGCGATCACGACCCGCCATCCGTGGCTCGCGGCGGTACGGGCGAGCGCGACGTCCTCCAGGATCTCCGATCGGACGGCTGCGTGACCGCCGAAGGCGCGGTAGGCGGCGGTGCGGACGAGGACGCACTGACCGTTGGCGACGGCGTCGGGATGGTCCGGATCGTTGAGGCGACGCACGTCACGCGTGACGGCGAGCAGGAAGAAGCCGGCGGGGACGATCACCCGCTCCCAGAAGCCCTCGACGACCTGGGCGGGATTGGGGCTCAGTACGTCGATGTCGTCGCGCGACGCCGTGGCGACGGCCCGGCGCACGAGGTCCGGCGCGGCCACCGTGTCGGCGTCGGCGAACAGGAGCCAGTCCCCGGTGGCGGCGTCGGCGCCCACGGCGCAGGCGTGGGGCGTGCCCGCCCACCCTGCCGGCAGCGGCGGTGCGGTGACGACCCTCGCCCCGCGTGCGGCGGCGATCTCGGCGGTCGCGTCGGTGGAGCCGTCGTCGACGACCAGGATCTC
>JAWVYO010000019.1:0-32269 GCA_033722675.1 Acidimicrobiia bacterium
AGGAGGTTGGCTTAGAAGCAGCCACCCTTTAAAGAGTGCGTAACAGCTCACTGGTCGAGTGATTCTGCGCGGAAAATGTAACGGGGCTCAAGTCCTGTGCCGAAGCTACGGGATTCCATCACCAGCCCGGCGTATGCGTACGCGCATGCGTCCAGGCGATGGGATCGGTAGGGGAGCGTCGAGTGGCCACAGAAGCGGCGGCGGAAGCCAGTCGTGGAGGCCACTGGAGTGAGAATGTTGGCATGAGTAGCGAAAGAGGAGTGAGAATCTCCTCCGCCGATTGTCCAAGGATTCCTGGGGAAGGCTCGTCCGCCCAGGGTTAGTCGGGACCTAAGGCGAGGCCGTGAGGCGTAGTCGATGGATAACTGGTTGATATTCCAGTACTACCTCGCACGCGCCAAGGCCGAATCCAGTTTGCTAAGGAAAGCCCTTCGGGGCCTACCGACCCAACTGGTACTAGGCCAGCGATGGGGTGACGTGGAAGGCTAGACAGACCCGGGCGTTGGTTTGACCCGGGGTAAGCGTGTAGGGCGAGGTCCAGGCAAATCCGGACCTCACAAGCCTGAGGCGTGATACCGACCCGCCATAAGGGGAAGCTGTTGAAGCCATGCCACCGAGAAAAACCTCTAGCGAGTGTGCGCGGTACCCGTACCTCAAACCGACACAGGTGGACAGGTTGAGAATACCAAGGCGAGCGAGAGAACCGTGGTTAAGGAACTCGGCAAATTGGCCCCGTAACTTCGGGATAAGGGGCGCCCCGGTAGGGTGAGAAGACTTCGCGTCTTCGAGCCCGAGGGGGTCGCAGTGACCAGGCCCAAGCGACTGTTTACTAAAAACACAGCAGCGTGCTAAGTCGCAAGACGACGTATACGCTGTGACGCCTGCCCGGTGCCGGAAGGTTAAGTAGAGGGGTTAGCACTTCGGTGCGAAGCTCTGAAACTAAGCCCCGGTAAACGGCGGCGGTAACTATAACCGTCCTAAGGTAGCGAAATTCCTTGTCGGGTAAGTTCCGACCTGCACGAATGGCGTAACGACTTGGGCGCTGTCTCAACCACGGACTCGGCGAAATTGCAGTGTGAGTGAAGATGCTCACTACCTGCGACAGGACGGAAAGACCCCGGGACCTTTACTGCAGCTTGACATTGGAGTTTGATGTATCACGTGTAGCATAGGTGGGAGGCTTGGAAGCGGCGGCGCTAGCTGTCGTGGAGCCATCACTGAAATACCACCCTTGGTACATTGGGCTTCTAACTTCGGTCCGTTATCCGGATCAGGGACAGTGTCTGGCGGGCAGTTTCACTGGGGTGGTGGCCTCCCAAAATGTAACGGAGGCGCCCAAAGGTTCCCTCAGTCCGGTCGGCAATCGGACGTTGAGTGTAAGGGCACAAGGGAGCTTGACTGCGAGACTTACAAGTCGAGCAGGTACGAAAGTAGGGCCTAGTGATCCCATGGTGGCAAGTGGAAGCGCCATGGCTCATCGGCTAAAAGGTACCCCGGGGATAACAGGCTTATCTTGCCCAAGAGTCCATATCGACGGCAAGGGTTGGCACCTCGATGTCGGCTCGTCGCATCCTGGGGCTGGAGCAGGTCCCAAGGGTCGGGCTGTTCGCCCGTTAAAGCGGCACGCGAGCTGGGTTTAGAACGTCGTGAGACAGTTCGGTCCCTATCCGTCGCAGGCGCAGGAATTCTGAGGGGAGCTATCCCTAGTACGAGAGGACCGGGATGGACGTACCTCTGGTGTGCCAGTTGTCCTGCCAAGGGCACGGCTGGTTGGCTACGTACGGTACGGATAAGCGCTGAAGGCATCTAAGTGCGAAGCCGTCCCCGAGATGAGAGTTCCCACCCAATAGGGTTAAGACCCCTGGTAGAACACCAGGTAGATAGGCCGGAAGTGGACGCACAGCAATGTGTGGAGCTGACCGGTACTAATCGGTCGAGGGCTTAGGTCGAATCCAAGCGTTTGTGCTCGCTATGGAGTGCTCGAGGTGTCGAGCACGACGGATTTCCGGTGGTGTTAGCGGCGGGGACCCACCCGTTCCCATTCCGAACACGGAAGTTAAGCCCGCCAGCGCCGATGGTACTTGGGACGCAGGTCCCCGGGAGAGTAGGTCACCGCCGGATTCTTACGAGGACGAGGCCGCCCAGCGATGGGCGGCCTCGTCGCGTTCCGACCCCGGTGGCGCCCTGGGGCCCGGTGACGGCCGTGCTCGTCGGGACCGAGGACGGCGGCGGCGACCGGCGGGGGAGCGGGCCGGCGCGGCCGGCGGGCTACGATGGCGGTCCCCGCACCGAGGTCCTTCCCGTGGCATCCGATCGTTCCAGCGCGTCTCGCGGCCGCCGCTCCGGCGGCGATCGCCGGTCGAGCCGCGGCCGCTCCGGCGGGAAGCAGCCACCGCCGCCGCGCAAGCCGTGGTCGCCGGAGGCCGGCCGGCTCCCGACCTGGGTGGCCGACGAGATCGCCCGCTCGACGCCAAAGCCGAAGGTGCGCAACGCCATGGACGAGCTCATGGCCGCCGCCGACGCCTTCGCCTCGGGCAAGCACGGCAAGGCGATGCGCCACGCCGAGCGAGCCAAGGAACTGTCGCCGCGTGCCGCTTCGATCCGCGAGATCCTCGCCCTCTCGGCGTACCGCACCAGCCGGTGGGACATCGCGCTGCGGGAGCTGCGGACGTTCCGTCGCCTGACCGGCGAGGCGACCCACATCCCCGTGGAGATGGACGTGCTGCGTGCCCTCGATCGGCCCGACGACGTCGAGTCGGCCTGGGGGCTGCTGCGTCGCCTCGACGCCCGCAAGGAGATCCGCGACGAGGGCAAGGTCGTCTACGGGTCGTTCCTCCTGGATCGCGGAGAGGACCGTAAGGCGTGGGAGGTCACGAACCCGAAGCGGATCCACGACGATCCCCGAGAGTCGGACCTCCGGGTCTGGTACGTGGCGGCCCGCGCCGCGGCGCGTCTGGGGGACCACGCGACGGGCCGGCGCCTCTACGAGGCGATCCAGTCGGCCGACCCCGGCTTTCCCGGCCTCGACGAACTCGACGCCGCCACCCGCGGCTGATCAGCGGTCGGCGAGCCAGCGGGCGATGCCCGCGGCCTGGCTCTCCCAGTCCGTCGTCCGATCGAAGACGGCGACGACCTCCTCGTCCACTCCTGCGGCGCGATGGTCGGCGAGGACCCACGCCCGCAGGCCGGCGGCCAGGGCCTCGCCCTCGAGCCCGACGGACTCCACCCACGAGACCCAGTCGCCGACCCGGCGCTCCGCCTCGGCGAGGATCCGGTCGACGTCCGGCTCGGGTCCGAAGTGCGCGAATCCGAGGAAGGCGGGCTCCAGGGCGCCGATGCGCCGCAGGGAGTCGACCATGAGGTGGGGATCGAAGTCGGGCGGCGGCGTGGCCGGCTGGACGACGTGTCCGTGGGGGAAGCTGATGCCGACGGCGTCGCCGACGAAGGCGCCGCCGGTGGAGGCCTCGTGGAAGACGACGTGATGGCGCGCGTGCCCGGGCGTGTGCACGACGTCGATCGCCCGGCCGCCGCCGATGGCGAGCCGGTCGCCCTCGTCGACGACCTCCAGGCGCTCGGGGGCGATGGGCTCCATCGGGCCCCAGAGGTCGAGGAGGCCCTGTTCGCCCCAGATGCGAGCCGCGGATCGCCAGAGGCGTTCGGGTGAGGCGAGGTGCCGGGCCCCGGTCTCGTGCACGCCGATGCGCGCCCCGGGGAATCGACGGGCGAGACGCCACGCGCCCCCGGCGTGATCGAGGTGGATGTGGGTGACGACGAGGCGGGCGACGTCGTCGACACCCACCTCGTCGAGCGCCGCGAAGAGGTGCTCGATGGAGACGCTCGGGCCGCATTCGACCAGCGTGCGTTCCGGGGTGTCGAACAGGTAACAGGCCAGGCGCTCGGGAACGCCGTGCATCATGGCGTCGATGAGGTAGAGGTCGTCGCCGAGTTTCGTGACCGTGGCGGCCATGGGGCCAGCGTACCGATGCGTCACACCCCCGTCGTACCGTCGTGCCGTCCCCCCTGGAAAGGCAGCGGAACCGTGGATCGTGATCTCAACCTGGTCGTCCTCGCCGGGCGCCTCGCGGCCCCGCCAGAGGTCCGGACGTTCGAGCGAGGCTCGAGGCTGGTTCGCTGGCTGGTGACCACCCGGAGCGAGGCCCCCGAACGGCGGGTCGATGTCGTGCCCGTCACCCTCTGGGATCCCTCCGACGGGCTCGTGGCCGCCGACGTGCGACCCGGTCGCCGCATCTGGGCGGCGGGATCGGTGCGTCGACGGTTCTGGAGCGACGGCGCCGCCAGACGGAGCCGCCTGGAGATCCTCGCCGACCGGGTCTGCCTGGGGCAGGAGCACGCGTCGGGCGGGGAGTACCCTCTCGCCGATGCGGAGGGTGGCGACATCGGCTAGCACGCCCCTGGCGGCCGACGTGGCCGCGGCGGTCGCCGACGACGGCGGCAACGCCGTCGACGCGGCCATCGCGTCGACGGTGGTGGCCATGGTCACCCAGCCCGGGATCATCGGTCCCGGGGCCGGGACGTTCGTCACGGTCTGGCCGGCGGGCGGCGAGCCGGTCGTCGTGGACGCCTACGCCGCGAAGCCGGGCCTCGGTCTCCCCGATGGCCGGCGGCCCCAGCACCACGGCGACCGGGTCTGGATGGACTACGGCGGCGGCATGCACACCCTCGTCGGACATGCGTCCGTGGCGGTGCCGGGAGTCTTCTCGGGCCTCGGCCTGGCGTCCGAGCGCTACGGCGCCCTGCCGTGGCGAGACGTCATCGAGCCGTCGATCCGGGTCGTTCGCGAGGGTTTCCCCTACTCCGCCGTCTCGGCGGCGTACCTGGCCTACGCCCACGAGCCCATCTACGACCGGGAGGCAGACAGCTTCGCCGCCCTCCATCGGTCCGACGGCTCCCCGCTCGACGAGGGGGAGCCGGTGGTGATCGAACACCTCGCCGACAGCCTCGAGATCATCGCCGAGGAGGGGCCCCACGCGCTCCTCACCGGGTCCCTCGGGGAGCGGATGGCCGCAGACATGGCGGCCCGGGGTGGATGGATCACGGCCGAGGACCTGACCGCCTACCGCCCGATCGTGCGGGAGCCGATCCGGGTGCCCGTCGACGAGTGGGAGGTGGCCACGAACCCACCGCCGGCGGTCGGCGGTGCGACCCTCGCCGCCATGCTCCTGCTGCTCGACGATCACCCCTTCCGCGAGTGGACGGCGCCCGAGGTGGCCCACCTCGCCCAGGTGGAGCGGGCGGTCCTGCGCTACCGGGCCGAGGTGCTCGACCGTTCGGCCGATCGCGCCGCCGAGGCGGCGCACCTCCTCGACCGCGCCCGGGTCGGGGACCTCCGGGGGCTGCTCGGCTCGCCCTCCACCGTGCACCAGTCGACGGTCGACACCGACGGGCTGGCGTGCGCGATCACGACGTCGGCCGGGTACGGCTCGGGCGTCATGATCCCCGAGTCGGGCTTCTGGCTGAACAACTCCCTCGGCGAGATCGACCTCCACCCCGACGGCCTCGAAGACCTCGCCGCGGGGGACCGGCTCCCCTCGAACATGGCGCCGACGCTCGCCCGTCGAGACGACGGGGCGGTCCTGTCGATCGGATCGCCCGGTGCCAGCCGGATCACCACGGCCATCGCCCAGGTGCTGCTGAACTTCATCCATCTGGGGATGTCGCTGTCGGACGCGGTCGCCCATCCCCGGGTGCACGCCGAGGTGTTCGAGGGCGTTCCCACCCTCGCCGCCGAACCGGGGCTGGACACCGATGCGGTCGTCGACCTGGCGGTGCGGCGGTTCCCCGATCTCTCCATGTACTTCGGGGGCGTGGGCGTCGTGCTGTGGGATCCGCGGGCGGGCATGTTCCCGGCCAGTGACCCTCGCCGCACCGGCGCCGTGTCGATCGGCGGCAGGTAGCCGCTACCCCGCGTCGTGACGGCGGTGCACCTCGGCGAGGAACCGGTGCCCGCGGCGTCGACGTGAGACCCGTCCTCGGAGACGACCGCCGGGCCGGCGCGACGACGGCACCCGCGCCCGGGCCGACGCCACGACCCCGCCGCGGCAGGACGGCGTCCGGGTCGGATCCGCCGGACCATCGGTCCAGGATCACACCGCGAGGCTCGGTCCTGGGGGCGCGCGGCGCGCCAGGGGTGATCGACCTCAGTACGGAGGCCAGGGCAGGGGCGGCCGATCGTCGGGGGGCTCGGGGTGGACCGGGTCGGCGACGAGGCCGTCCACCCGGGCTGCCAGCGCCGCGGTGTGCGCCGGACCGACGAGCTCGGCCGCCCGCTCGCCGAGGGCACTCGCCAGCTCCGCCGCCAGCGACCGAAGCGCGTCCACGAGGGGGCCGGGCAGCTCCCGGCCGCCGAACCCCCACAGCACGGTGCGCAGCTTGTCGTCCGCGTGGAACGTGAGCCCGTGGTCGATGGCCCGAAGAGCGCCGGTCGACCGGTCCCGCAGCAGGTGCCCGAGCTTGCGGTCGGCGTTGTTGGCGACGAGATCGAGCACCGCCACCGGCCAGAGCATCGGGTCCACCGCCTCGACCGGCTCGAGGGGGTCGAAGGTCTCGTCGGCGTCGACGTACTCCTGGACGGCTCCGGGACCCAGCGGACCGTCGCCGAGCACCGTCCGTGGAACGACGTCCAGCCCCATCGCCGCGGCGACCTCGTAGGTGAGCACCTCGCGGCCTGCGAGCGTGGTGACGTCGAAGTCCCAGAGCGGGCGGTTGCCGGCGACCGGCTTGTACACCACCAGTTCGCCGTCGGACCGGCCGAGCAGGGTCACGTTCGAGGCGGCCGTGAAGCGTCCGACGAGCTCGTCGACGATCATCGGTCGTGCCGCAGGTCTCCGTTGGTCGCCGGGCAGGTGTGCCCCTCGGGGTCCTTCGGGCGACCGCAGAACCGGCACGTCGGGCGGCCCGCCCCGACGACCTCCAGGGCGGCGCGGGCGGCGGCGTCGGCCTGCTCGGGGGCCAGTGTGAAGCCGACCGGCTCGTCACCCTCCTCGGCGGGCTCGAGCACCACCACGAGGCCGTCGACGTCGGTGCCCAGGCCGATGTCGCCGACGCGGAACGTGGGCGGCACGGGCGCGCCGAGCCCGGGTCCGGGGTCCTGGGGCGGGGTGCCCAGGGGGCGCAGGAGCTCGAGGATCCGTTCGGCGAGGGCGGCGACCTGCTGCTTCTCGAGGAGGAACCACTCGCGCACCCCCTCGGCCTCGACCTCGAGGTGGAAGGCCCTGGCGCCCGGCTCGCCGACGGCGCCGGCGGCGAAGTGGTCGACGGGACCGAAGGAGCGCATCACGACGTCCCGTGGAGGATGCGGTTGACGGCATGCACGGCGGGGGCGCCCTTCGTCGGGACGTCGATCACCGAGACGGAGGCCGTCGAGACGTGGAGGCGCTGGAAGAGGTCGAGCGGGGACCCGAGGTAGTGGGCGAGGATGGCCTTGATGACGTCGCCGTGGGACACGAGGACGACCGTGTCCTTCGGGTGGTCGGCGGCGATCGCCTCCACCGCGGCGACCGCGCGGTCCTGGACCTCCTTGAGCGTCTCGCCGTCGGGGAAGCGAACGCGCGAGGGCGCCACGAAGAGTTCCTCCCAGCGCTTGAGGCGGGCGAGGTCCTTCAGGCGCCGGCCGGCCCAGGAGCCGTAGTCCACCTCCTCGAGGCCGCGCACCCGGATCGGGTCGAGGCCGTGGACGTCGGCGACGGCCTGGGCGGTCTGGCGGCAGCGCAGGACGGGGGACGTGTACACGGCTCGGACCTCGGTCCCGGCGAGGCGCTCGGCGACGGCGCCGGCGATCGCCGCGCCCTCCTCGTGGAGCGGCACGCCGGCGGTTCGGCCGGTCAGGACCGTGCCGGTCTCGGCGGTCGGCGCGTGGCGGAGGAGAAGGAGCCGGGCCATGGCCGGGCAGCCTACCGGCGCGGGCCCCGTAGCCCTCGGTACCCTCGCACCCCGTGATCACGCCGACACGCTTCCTCCGCCTGGTCGTGGACCCGGTGCGGCTCGCCGTGCTGGGCGCCGCGGCCGCAGGCCCGGTCGACCCCGCCGCCCTGGCAGGGGAGATCGGTGCGCACGAGCGTCGCGTCCGCAAGGAACTCGGCTCCCTCGTCGAGGCGGGGCTGCTCACCGACACGTGGGTCCTCGACCGTGAGGCGCTTCGTGCCGTCGCCCGGGCGCTGCCCCAGGACGAGCCGATCGATCCGGACCTGCTGGAGGGCCCCTGGACCGAGGACGAGGCCCTCGTCCTGAGCCGGTTCTTCTCGGGGGGCCGCCTCGTGGAGATCCCCTCCCAGCACGCCAAGCGACGGGTGGTGCTCGAGCGCCTGGCGGTCGAGTTCGAACCGGGCCTCCGCTACACGGAACGGGAGGTCAACGCGATCCTGCAGGTGTTCCACCCCGACTATGCGGCGTTGCGCCGGTACCTCGTCGACGACGGCCTGCTCACGCGGGCGGACGGCTCGTACTGGCGTTCGGGGGGCCGCGTCGACGCCTGACCCGGCCCGGCGGGTATCGTCTCGGGCCATGTGCCGAAGCATCGTCAAGCTGCGCCGCACCGAGCCGACGCCCCGCGAGGAGGTGGCGGCGGCGGCCCGCCAGTACGTCCGCAAGGTGTCGGGGTTCCGCGAACCGTCGCACGCCAACGTCGAGGTGTTCGAGGCCGCCGTGCGGGACGTGGCGCTCGCCACCGAGCAACTCCTCGACGCACTCACCGTGCACGGCCGACCGGCGGCCGGGGTCGCCAGGGACCCGGCGAGCCCGTGAGTCGCCGGGACTTCGACCGGTTCCTCGAACCGGATCACCTCACGGCCCTCCGGGCGCTGCCGACGATCCTCGCCGCGGTCCTGGCCGTGGTCACCGTGATCGGCATGGTGCTGCTGCGGCCCACCGGAGAACAACGGCCGGACCTGGGGGAGATCGGGATCGTCGCCGACGTCTTCGAGGCCGAGGCGGTCGCCGTCGAACAGGCGACGTGCGTCCCCGACATTCCCTGCCAGCGGACGGACTTTCGCCTGCGAGCGGGGCCCGACGAGGGCGAGGTGGTCACCCTCGAGTTCCCGATCGGGGAGACGTCCCCGTCCTTCGAGGTGGGCGATCGGGTGGTCCTCGACCATCAACCGGCGGCCGAGGAGCCCTTCCGCTACACCTACGCCGACCGCCAGCGACGGGGCGTGCTCCTGTGGGTGGCGCTGCTGTTCGCGGGAGCGGTGATCGCCCTCGGGCGGATGCGGGGCCTCGCCGCCCTCATCGGCCTCGCCGCCAGCGTCCTCGTGCTCCTGCAGTTCGTGATCCCCGCGATCCTGGACGGGCGATCCCCGATCCTCGTCGCCACGTTCGGGGCGGCGGCGATCGCCTACGTGGCGCTGTACGCGGCGCACGGCTTCAACCGGATGACCACCGTGGCGCTGCTCGGCACCCTCGCCGCCCTGGTCCTCACCGTCGTGCTGTCGGAGATCGTGATCGGCGCGGCGAGCCTGACGGGCTTCTCCACCGACGAGGCCTTCATCCTCACCATCGTCGGCACCATCGACCTGTCGGGCCTGATCCTCGCCGGCGTCGTGTTGGGGTCCATGGGCGCCATCGACGACGTCACGGTGACCCAGGCGTCGGCCGTCTGGGAGGTCAAGCGGGCCAACCCCAGGATCTCCCGCGTCGACCTGATCCAGTCGGGCCTCCGGGTGGGTCGGGACCACGTGGCATCCACGGTGAACACGCTGCTGCTCGCCTACGCGGGGGCGTCGATGCCGCTGCTGCTGTTCTTCGTGCTCTCGAACCAGTCGCTCGGGACCGTCCTGAACTCCGAGGTGGTCGCCACCGAGGTGCTGCGGACGCTGGTCGGCAGCATCGGCCTCGTGGCCTCGGTCCCGCTCACCACCTGGCTGGCGGCGGTGATGGCCCACGACATCGACGAGGTTCCCGGGCACGCCCACTGAGGCCGGCGTCGGCTCGGCGCCGGCGACCTGGCAGACTGCGGGTCCCATGGACATCCAGCATCGCCCGGCGTGGGTCGCCGACGCCGTCTTCTATCAGATCTTCCCGGACCGCTTCGCGCGCTCGGACCGGCTGCCCAAGCCGTCGAACCTCGAGCCCTGGGACGTGGCCCCCTCGGTCCACGGGTACAAGGGCGGCGACCTCTACGGGGTGGTCGAGCACCTCGACTGGCTCACCGACCTCGGCGTGAACGCCATCTACTTCAACCCCATCTTCCAGTCGGCGGCCAACCACCGGTATCACACCCACGACTACCACCGGGTCGATCCGCTGCTGGGCGGTGACGAGGCCTTCGCAGAGCTGCTCGACGCCGCACACGACCGCGGGCTCCGCGTGATCCTCGACGGGGTCTTCAACCACGCCAGCAGGGGCTTCTTCCAGTTCAACGACATCCTCGAGAACGGCCAGGGCTCACCGTGGATCGACTGGTTCACCGTCCACGACGACGTCCCCAACGCCTACGACCATTCCCGCGCCCCGGGGTATGCGGCCTGGTGGGGCCTCCACGCCCTGCCGAAGTTCAACACCGACAACCCACAGGTCCGGGAGTTCCTCATGGGGGTCGCCGAACACTGGACCCGCACGGGCATCGACGGATGGCGACTCGACGTCCCCGAGGAGATCGCGACGGAGGGCTTCTGGGAGGAGTTCCGGGCCAGGGTCCGGGCGATCAACCCCGACGCCTACATCGTCGGGGAGATCTGGCACGCCGCCCCCGACTGGATCGGCGAGTCCCCCCGCTTCGACGCCGTGATGAACTATCCGCTCGGTGAGGCGATCCTGCGGTTCGTGGCCGGACGGCGCATCGACGAGAAGGTCGTGGAACCGGTCAATCTCACGCTCGTCCCTGCGCTCGACGCCGCGGGGTACCGCGACGCCGTCCAGCGCCTCCTCGACACCTACCCCGACGCCGCCCACCGCGCGAACCTCAACCTGCTCGCCTCCCACGACACACCCAGGGTGCTCAGCATGGTGGGCGAGGACCGGGACTCGGTGGCGCTCGCCGTGGCGCTCCTCATGACCTTCCCGGGGGCACCCTGCATCTACTACGGCGACGAGGTGGGCATGTCGGGACACCACGACCCCTACAGCCGGGGCGCCTTCCCGTGGGACCAGCCCCACGAGTGGCACGAGGGCCTGCTCGGGATCCACCGGGAGCTCATCGCGTTGCGGCACGCCACGCCGGCGCTGCGTCACGGCGACTACCACCATCTCTGCGCCGAGGGCCCGGTGTACGCCTTCGAGCGCCGACACGACGGTGAGCGGATCCTCGTGGCGGTCAACACCGCCGAGCACCCCGTGCACCCGTGGATCGAGTCCGACGCCTCGGGCCTCGACCGCCGGTACGGGTCGGGGACCGCCACCGCCGACGACGGCGTCGTCCGCCTCACCCTCCCGGCGAGGTCCGCAGCCGTGTGGCGCGTCACGTGAGCGTCCTCCGCCGGATCGGGCGGTTCCTGCGCCGGCTCGTCCGTCCCGGGCGATCAGGCCGGGCCGATCTCCCGACCGACTCGCTCGCCGACACGGCCGACGACGCCCTCCACATGCGGGGACGGGCCGGGGGAGCGGGGTTCTCGGGGACGTCGGAGGCCTACGACCACGTGGCCGAGGGGCACGAGCGCTACGTCGAGTCCTTCGAGGACGAGGAGCCGTAGGCGGCGCTCAGTCGCGCTGGTTCACGTACTGCAGCGGGAGCCGGAAGTCGAGGTCGCGCAGCATCGCGATGACGGTCTGCAGGTCGTCCCGCTTCTTGCCCTGGACCCGCAGTCGATCACCCTGGATCTGAGCTTGAACCTTCACCTTCGAGTCGCGAATGAGTTTCGCGAGTTCTTTGGCGGCGTCCTGGTCGATGCCCTGGTTGAGGGTGAACGTGGCCCGGGACCGGCCACCGCCGACCTGGGTGGGTTCGCCACCGGAGACGGACTTCAGGGAGACCTTGCGGCGGACCAACCGGCCCTTGAGCACGTCGACGGCGGCGTCGAGGCGGTCCTCGGTGGCCGATTCGACCACGATGCCGTCGTCGGTGAGCCGGACGGTGGTGTCCGTCCCCTTGAAGTCGTACCGGGTGGCCACTTCGCGGGCGGCCTGGTCGACGGCGTTGCGGACCTCCTGGAGGTCGACCTGGGAGACGATGTCGAAGCTGGGCATGGCCGTGACGGTAGCCGCGGTCAGTCCTTCGGGGGCGAGTCCCAGTCGCGGACGTCCGTGCCGGCGACGCGCGAGAGGATGTCGAGGGCGGCGACGGCGCCCGCGCCGGCCGAGATCACGGCCTGGCTGCGGTTCGGACGGACGCTGCGGCCGACCACGTAGACGCCGTCGACGCTCGAGCGATGATCGAGGTCCACGACGACCCCGTCGTCGGTGGTCTCGGCGCCGAGCGAGGCGGCCAGGTCGGCGTCCCGCCCCTCGCCGAGCACGAGGAAGTCGGCCTCGATCCGGTCGCCGCCGTCGAGCACGGCGGCGAATCCGTCGGGGGTACCTTCGACGGAGACGACCTCTCCGGCCCGCAGGTCGGCGCCGAACCCGGCGACCTGCTCGCGCACCACCGCCTGCCAATCGGTGCCCGTGATCTCGGGGATCCCCGGATAGTTCTTCAGCAGCGCGAAGTGCATGGCCGTGTCGTCGGTGCCGACCACGACGGTGTCGTGATCGTTCTTGGCGAGGAAGAGGGCGGCGGTGAGGCCTCCGGGGCCGTCACCGATGACGAGCGTTCGTGGCACGGGATCTCCTCGGGCGGGGGCGCGCAGCGTATCGGTCGCCAACCGGTACCGTTCGTCCCGACAGGAAGGGACCAGCATGGCCGATCAGCGAATCGACGACGACATGCCGCAGACCGAGGAGCAGTGGCGGGTCCGGCTCGATCCCGAGCAGTTCCGCATCCTTCGTGAGGGCGGCACCGAGCGCCCCTTCTCCGGCGCCTACTGGGACGCCAAGGACCCCGGGCTGTACCGGTGCGCCGGGTGCAACGCCGAACTGTTCCGCTCCGACGTGAAGTTCGAGTCGGGCTCCGGCTGGCCGTCGTTCTGGGAGCCGGTCTCCGACGACGCGATCACCGAGCACGAGGACCGCAGCCACGGCATGGTGCGCACCGAGGTCCGGTGTGCGCACTGCGGGGGCCACCTGGGCCACCTCTTCCCCGACGGTCCGCGTCCCACCGGGCTCCGCTACTGCATCAACTCGGCGGCACTGGACTTCGACGAGGCGTGAGCCTCGAGGCGGGCTCCGACGGCCGACCCCGCTGCGGCTGGAGCGTCGGCGACGACCTCTACCAGGCGTACCACGACATCGAGTGGGGCCGCCCGGTCACCGACGACACGCGACTCTTCGAGAAGCTCGTCCTGGAGGGCTTCCAGGCCGGCCTCGCCTGGATCACCGTGCTCCGAAAGCGCGAGCACTTCCGGGAGGTGTTCCACGGCTTCGAGATGGCCGACGTGGCGGCGATGGACGCCTCCGACGTCGAGCGTCTGCTCGACGACCCGGGGATCATCCGGCACCGGGGCAAGATCGAGGCCGCCATCGCGAACGCCCGCGCCGCCCTCGAGGTGGTCGACGACGAGGGATCGCTCGCCGCACTCGTGTGGCGGTACGTGCCCGACGACCACGAGCCGCCGGCGACCGTCGACGAGCTGCCGGCCACGACGCCCGAGTCCGCTGCCCTGAGTCGCGAGCTCAAGCGCCGGGGGTGGACCTTCGTCGGGCCCACCACGGCCTATGCCTTCATGCAGGCGATGGGCCTGGTCAACGACCATCTGTCGGGATGTGTCGTGCGGGCCGACTGCGAGGCGGAGCGGGCGCCGGTGCTGGCGCGCCTGGCCGGGTGAGGCGTCAGGTCGGCGGGCCGTCGTCGACGACGGCCATCCACTCCTCGGGGGTGCGGGTGGGGAATCCGAACCATTCCTGCCACCAGGTGGCGCCGGCCCGCTCGTAGGCGGCGAGGTCGGGATCGTCGAAGCGCGTGCCGCCGACCGAGACGTCCAGGGCATCGTCGGTGTCTCGGTGCTCGAGCGTGAACGCGATGATCTCGCGCAAGTCGTCGGGACGGACCGGCACGATGTCGAATCCGTCGTCCACCCTGATCGGGAAGACGCCGTCGAAGCGTGCCGCCCGACGGAAGGCGGGCCGGTGGGGCCACATGCCCGCCACCCAGATGGGGATCCGGGGTCGCTGGATCGGGCGGGGCAGGAACCGGACGCCGTCGGCGAGGTAGTGGTCGCCGCGGTGGACGACGTCCTCGCCGGACCACAGCGCCGTGAGGACCTCCAGCCCCTCGTCGAGCTGGCGGCCGCGGACCCGGTTGTCCTCGGCGTCGCCGAAGCGACCGAAGTCGTTCCGGGGCGGCCAGCCGATGCCGACGCCGAGGGTGAGGCGTCCGCCGGAGAGATGGTCGAGCGTCACCGTTTCCCGGGCGAGCTTGGCGGGCCGTCGACGGGGGAGGGGCGTGACCATCGTCCCGATCCGCAGCCGCGTGGTGGCCGCTGCCATCGCCGCGAGGCACACCCAGGGGTCGGCGATGCGGGTGACGTCCTCGCCGTAGAAGACGTGGTCCCAGAGGAACACCCCGTCCCAGCCGGCGGCCTCGGCCCGCCCGGCGAGGGCGACGAGCCGATGGGGGTCGGACCACGGGCCGAAGGGGGCGAGATTGAGGGCGAAACGCATGCGCCCGACCCTACGCCGTGGGGACGCGCCGGAGGCCGCCCGGGTGGACGGCCTCCGGTTCTCGAGCGGAGTCCTTACGCCTCCGACTCGGCGTGGCTGTCTTCGTGCTCGGCGATCTGGCGCCGCACGTCGTCCATGTCGAGCGCCTTGACCTGGCCGATGAGGTCCTCGAGTGCCGGGGCGGGGAGGGCGCCGGCCTGGGAGTACAACACGATGTTGTCCCGGAAGACCATGAGCGTGGGGATCGACCGGATGTTGAAGAACTGGGCGAGTTCCTGCTGGTCCTCGGTGTCGACCTTCGCGAACACGATGTCGTCGTGGGACTCCGAGGCCTGCTCGAAGGTGGGGGCGAACTGCTTGCACGGCCCGCACCACTCGGCCCAGAAGTCGACGATCACCGTCTCGTTGTCGTTGATCGTCTGTTCGAAGTTGTCCTTGGTGAGTTCCACCGTTGGCACGGCGTCTCCTTGTCGTCGTCGTCCGCGGTCCCAACGTATCGCGGTGTCGTTCCATTCCATGCGGGTTCGCTAATACGTCACGGTGACGAAACCAGACGCACCACATGGTGCCGGGCCGGGGGAGCGGAGGGGGCGGGCTCGGCCCGGACGGATCAGGTCCCGTGGAGGGCGGCGACGACCGGGGCGAGCGCGGCGATGCCGGGGGCCTTGTCGTCCGGCCCACCGGCGAGGCTCACGCGGACCTCGTCGAAACCGGCCTCGCCGAAGGCCGCCAGGCGGTCGGCGATCTCGTCGGGATCCTGGGACGCCAGGACGTGGCCGGGCCGGTCGTCGTCCGTCACCCCGAGGGGGTCCACGCTGTAGAGGTCGACCGATCGGTGGACCTCGGCGGGGTCGCGGCCCTCCTCGGCGCAGGCCGCGTCGAGCAGCGACAGCCGCTCGGCGTTGCCCGCGGGGTCGCCGGTGAGCGCCCCCCACCAGTTCCACCCGTCCCCGTACCGCGCCGTGAGGCGGATCATCTTCGGGCCGCCGGCGGCGACGACGATCGGGAGCCCCCCCTCCCGGGGGCCCCGGAGGCGGAGTTCCGCGCCCTCGACGCGGTGGTGGGCGCCCTCGAACGTGGCCTCGCCGGTGCGGAGCAGGCGGTGCACGATGTCGAGGGCCTCGGCGAAGCGCGAATACCGGGGGTCGGCGTCGATGGCGAGCACCTCGTAGTCGTCCGGCGTGTTGCCCGCTCCGATTCCCAGGATGAACCTTCCATCGGAGACCTCGTCGGCCGTGGCGGCCATCTGGGCGATCCGGGCCGGGTGCTCGAAGGGGGCGTTCACCACCGAGTGGCCGAAGTCGATCCGGCCCGTGGACGCCGCGACGGCCCCGGCGACGACGGAGGCGTGCCAGAGCCCGGCGCCGGGGTACTGGAAGGCGTCCTCGAAGACGAGGAGATCGAAGCCCGCGGCTTCGGCGGCCCCGGCCTGCGCTCGGAGGTGGTCCCAGCGCGGTCCCTCGTCGGGGGTGCCGTTCAACTGCACGATCACGCCGATGCGCACGGCGCCTCCTGGGGTCGCGATGGTCCGATCCTATGGCGATCCGCCCCGGCGTCCCCGTCGCGTGGTACTGTTTCGTCACAGTGACGAAACAAGGGCCAAGGGTGCAGTGCGACTGGTGTGGGGTGGGATTCCCCGTTTCGGGGGGTCCGGGGCGTCCCCGCCGGTACTGCCGGCGGAGTCACCGGCAGCGGGCCTTCGAGGCGCGCCGTCTCGCGGAACGGATGGGTCTCGACAGCGGCGAAGCCCTCGTGGATGCCGGAGCCCTCGACGATCTCCGGGATCGGCTCTACATCCTCGAGAGCGCCCTCGACGACGTGGAGCGCGACCTGCGGGGTGTCGACGACGCCGAGGAGTACCGGGCGGCGTTCCGGCACCTGTACGCCGCGGCGGCGCAGCTGCGGGGACGGGCGCCCGAACCCCGGGCCGTCCTCGACCGTGGCTGAGGCGTCGCCGGTCGTGCGCCCATAATCCTCGTTATGTAAAGTAACGACGATTCGGGAGGGCGAACCCCCCGCGCGGCGGCTCCCCCTTCACGCCTCCATGTGTCGCCGGAACCAGCCCGCGGCGAGTTCGGCGACACGATCGAGGGCGCCGGGCTCCTCGAAGAGGTGTCCCGCCCCGGGAACGATCTCGAGGGACACCGGCGCGGTCATGGCGGCCATCGCCTGGCGGTTCAGGTCGATCACGGTGTGGTCGTCGCCGCCGACGATCAGCAGGGTCGGCGCCTCGACCTCTCCCAGCGCGTCGGCGGCGAGGTCCGGCCGGCCGCCGCGGGACACGACGCCGGTGACGGTCCTGCGACTGGCGGCGACGAGGGCGGCCGCCGCTCCCGTGGAGGCGCCGAAGAGGCCGACCGGCGATCGGTCCCCCCACCAGTCCACCGCGCCGACGACTCGCTCGGCGAGGAGGGGGATGTCGAACCGGTGCTCGCGGGTGACGCGGTCCACGCGCTCCTCCCCCGGCGTCAGGAGGTCGAGGAGCACGGTGGTCAGGCCGTGGCCGCGCAGCACGCCGGCGACGTGCTGGTTGCGGGTGCTGTGGCGGCTGCTGCCGCTCCCGTGGGCGAACACGACGGCGCCGACGGGGTCGGCGTCGGGCGCGTCGACGAATGCCTCGAGCGTCACGCCTCCGCCCAGGGGGATCTCCGTCGTCACGTGAAGACGCTCACGCCGCCGGGACCGACGAGGAAGCCGACGACGATCAGGAGGAGGCCGTAGAGCATCTCTCCCCGGAAGAGGTTGATGATGCCGCCGACCACGAACACGACGGCCAGGATCCACAAGATCAACGCCATTGGGGTCTCACTTCCATCTGCTGGGAGTACCTCGTACCCGATCGGCTCGGAGGCGAAACCCGGCGTCCATGCCGATCGCTCGCGTCCACGTGCGATGCTGGAGTCGATGCGCGTCGAACCCTGTTCCGAGCCGAGCCCCTGCTGGCGCCGGCTGGTGGCCGTCGCGGCCGAGGTGGAGCAGGAGGAGTGGCTCCTCGCCGACCACGAGACCGCGTTCGACGAGACGGTGCTCGGCGCCTTCGCCGGCGAGGAGGTCATCGGCTTCCTCCGCTCCGTCGTCCAGGTCGCCGGGGCCGATCGCGGCGTACCCGCTGTGACGATCGGCGGGCGCGAGATGCTGGAGACCATCGTCCTCGCCTACGGCGTGCTCCCCGGCTGGCGGCGCCGAGGGGTCGGGCGCCTGCTGCTCCGCCGCGCCACCGACCAGGCCGTCGACGACGGGAGCCATCAGATCCGGGCCCATCCCCGGGGCGGCGACGCGGTCGACCACCAGCTCCGGATGGCGATCGAGTCCGGCGGTCGTCGCGCTCGCCGGGGCGCGGACGGCGGCGGCGTCTACTACCTGCTCCCCCCGCCCACTCCCCCGACCCGCCGACGCTTCCGCCGTCGGTCCTAGGCGTCGTCCAGCCGATCGACGGGTGAGCGCTCCTCGGGTTCGTGGCCCAGGAGGGCGGCGCGGCGGATCGCATCGCGGCCGAACCGCGAGCGGGCCCGGTCCACGGCCGTGTCCAGGTCGTGGTGGCGGACGTTCTCGGGGCTGCCCGCCCGGCCCACGGGATCGTCGCCGAGGCCGTCGAGGGGCAGCTCGAGCTGGATGACCGGCACCCGCTCCAGCGCCCCCACCGAGATGCCGACGAGGCTCACGCGGCGATCGTCCTCGGCGACGAGGGCGTCGGCGAGCACGGCGGCAACCCGGTAGAGGGCATGGGTCTCGGCCACCGGGCCCGGGAGCGTCGTGGCCCGCGTGACGGCGGTCATGTCTCCGAACCGGACCCGGACGGTGATCCGACGGCCGGCGATCCCCTGTCGACGAAGCCGGATCCCGATCCGTTCGGCGAGCCCCAGGAGCGTCCGATGGCGGCGGTCGGGGTCGGTGGCGTCCCCGGCGCTCTGGGCGCCGACGGACCGGGCTCGGCGGTGCGGCTCCACGGGGCGCGGGTCGCGATTGCGGGCGAGCGCCGAGAGGTGCCGACCCCAGTGGGGACCCATCCAGGCCGAGAGCGTGTCGGCGCCGGCGTCGGCGAGGTCGCCGATCGTCCGGACACCGCGGTCGGCGAGGCGCTGCTCCCCCACCGGGCCCACCCCCCACAGGTGACCCACCGGGAGCGGGCGCAGGAAGGCCTCCTCGCTGCCGGGCTCGACGACGACGAGGCCGTCGGGTTTGGCGACGCGGCTGGCGATCTTCGCCAGGTGCTTCGTGCTCGCCACGCCGACCGAGATCGGGAGACCGACCTCGGCGCGCACCCGCCGCCGGAGATCGGCAGCGATCGTCGGCGGCGGCCCGAAGAGCCGGACCGAACCGGCCACGTCGAGGAAGGCCTCGTCGATGGAGATCGCCTCGACCTCGGGTGTGAACGATTCCAGGATGTCCATCACCGCTCGCGACGCCTCCACGTAGGCCTCGAACCGCGCCGGGACGACGACGAGAGCGGGGCACCGGCGCCGGGCGTCGGCACCGGGCATGGCCGAGCCCACGCCGAATCGTCGTGCCTCGTAGGTCGCCGCCAACACCACTCCGCCGCCGACGGCCACGGGCCGCCCCCGGAGCGTCGGGTCGTCGCGCACCTCCACGGCGGCGTAGAAGGCGTCGAGGTCGGCATGGAGGATGGTGGCCGCGTCGAGCACCCGCCCAGTGTCGCATCGGGGTGCGACGCGATCGGGTGCGCCGGCCGTCCGCGACCGCGCCATACTCGGCTCCATGGAACGCCCGGCGCGCCTGCCCCTCGCCCTCCTCCCGACGCCGCTGGAGGAGTCGGTGCGGCTCCGGGAGGCCTGGGGTGGGCCCCGGATCCTCGTGAAACGGGACGACCTCACCGGCTTCGAGCTGTCGGGGAACAAGGTCCGGAAACTCGAGTACCACCTGGCCGCAGCCCGCGCCGCCGGGGCCGACGCGGTGGTGACCTGTGGGGCGCTCCAGTCCAACCACTGCCGTGCCACCGCCCTCGCCGCCGCCCGTCTGGGGCTGGCGTGCCGGCTCGTGATCCGCACCCCCGACGGCGAGCCCCCGGCCCGCGTCGCCGGCAACCACCTCCTGCATCGCCTCGCCGGCGCGGGCATCCGATACGTGACGCCCGCCGAGTACGACGACCGGGACCACGTCCTCGCCGAGGAGGCGGCGGCCCTGCGGGGTGCGTGGGTCGTTCCCGAAGGCGCCTCCGACGCCCTCGGCATGTGGGGATTCGTCGCCGCAGCCGAAGAACTGGTCGGGCAGCTCGGTGATCGCGAGATCGACGCGGTGTGGCATGCTTCCTCGTCGGCCGGCACCACGGCGGGTCTGCTCGTGGGCTTCGCCCTGGCCGGTCGCGAGCTCCCCGTGGTCGCCTGCTCGGTGGGTGACCCGGCCGACGAGCTCTCGGCTCGGATCGACGAGCTCGTCGGCGCGTCCCGCGATCGATGGGGCACGCCGATGCCGTCGCGAGCGGCGGAGGTCACCGACGCCCACGTCGGCGAGGGATACGGCGCGACCACCGGCGACGACCTCGCCCTCCAAGGGGAGGCCACCCGGCTGACGGGCATGCTGTTCGACCCCACGTACACCGGCAAGGCGCTGGCCGGCCTCGCCCGGGAGATCGCGGGCGGGCGGTTCGGTCCGGAGGACACCGTGGTGTTCTGGCACACGGGCGGCGGATTCGCGGCCTTCGCCTCCGATTGGCCGGGGATCGGCTGATGGGGGCCACGCCGGCGGTCGACGCCCTCGAGCGCGCCGGGATCGCCCACGAGGTCCACGAGTACCGTCTCGACGGCGACGAGCCCGGCACCTACGGCGAGGCGGTGGCGGCCTCCCTCGGAGTGGCGCCCGACAGGCTCTTCAAGACCCTCGTCGCCCTCGTGGACGGCGCGCCCACCGTGGCGATCGTGCCCGTGGACGGGAGCCTCGACACCAAGGCCCTCGCCCGCGCCGCCGGCGGGAAGCGGGCGGGCCTCGCTCCCCCCGACGACGCCGAGCGGCTGACGGGGTACGTCGTGGGCGGCGTCAGTCCCCTCGGCCAACGCCGCCGCCTGCCGTGCTACCTCGATGTCGCAGCCGACCAGCACGACACCGTGTTCGTCTCCGCGGGGCGCCGCGGCCTCCAGGTGGAGCTCGCCCCCGGCGCCCTCGTCACGCTGACGGGCGCCTCGGTCGCGCCGATCGCAGACCGCGGATGACCGTCCCCGACCTGCGTGCCGAGGCGGCGATCCGCGACCGGCGCCTCGTGGAGCGGCTCGACACCATCGTGCCGGCGCTCATGGAGGAGGCGGAGGTCGATGCCTGGGTCGTCGCCGGCCGCGAGTACAACGAGGACCCGGTGCTGTCGACCATGCTCCCGGCGACCTGGCTGGCCGCGCGTCGGCGCACGGTGCTGGTCTTCACCGACCGCGGGCGCACGCGTCGGGCGGTGACCCGGTACGCCGTGGGTGAGGCGTTCCCGGCCGCCTGGGACCCCGACGTCGAACCCGACCAGTGGGCGGCGGTGGCGTCGATCCTCCACGCGGCCGGCCCCGCGACGATCGCTGTGAACGTGTCCCCGGCCATCGCGCTCGCCGACGGGTTGAGCGCGTCGGAGATGGACGCGTTCGGCCACGCCCTCGGTGCCGACCTCCTCGAACGGGTCGTGCCGGGCGACGCCCTGGCGGTGGGATGGCTGGAGACGAGGCTCCCCGGCGAGATCGAGTCGCTCGGCGACGCCTGCCGGATCGCCCACGGCCTGCTGGCCCGGGCGCTGTCGGCCGAGGTCGTGGATCCGGGGTCCACGACGACGGACGATGTCGTGTGGTGGTTGCGTGAGCGCGTCCGGGAGGCGGGGTTGTCGTCGTGGTTCCATCCCACGGTGTCGGTCCAGCGTCGAGGCGGAACGCCACCGGGTTCGTTCGCGTCGGCACCGCCTGCCGTCGTGATCGAGCCGGGCGACCTCGCGCACGTCGACTTCGGCCTCGTGTACCTCGGGCTCCACACGGATCAGCAGCAGCACGCCTACGTCCTGCGGCCGGGCGAGGGGGCGCCGCCCGACGGCCTCCGGGAGGCGCTGGCGAGGGCGAACCGCGTGCAGGACCTCCTGCTCGCCGAGTTCGCCTCGGGCCGGACCGGCAACGAGATCCTCCGGGCCGCACTGGGCGCCGCCCGGGCCGAGGGCCTCCGTCCGTCGATCTATACCCACCCGATCGGCGTCCACGGCCACGCGGCCGGTCCGGCCATCGGCCTCTGGGATCGTCAGGACGGCGTTCCCGGAGGCGGCGACCTCCCCGTCCGCCCCTGGACGGCCTGGTCGATCGAGCTGTCGGCGACCACGAGCGTCGACGGGTGGGGGGACGTCCGGATCATGCTCGAGGAAGAGGCGGTCTTCGACGGCGAGCGCATGGCCTGGGTGGACGATCGCCAGACGACGTTCCACGTCGTGGGGTAGGTTCGCCCCATGCGCGGCCACACCGCCGACGACGCCTTCGGCCGGGCGCTCCTCGACCACCTCGAGCGGGGCGTCCCCGGTCACCACGTGCTCGAACGCGACGACGGGTTCGTCGACGTGATGCCCGCCGCGGTCTATTTCGGCGACATGAAGGTGTGGACGATCGCCGAGGCGTCGGCGCTCGACCACGTCGGGAGCCGCGTCCTCGACGTCGGGGCCGGTGCGGGCCGGGCGACGCTGGAGTTGCAGCGTCGGGGCGTGGACGTGACCGCCCTCGACGTCTCCCCCGGAGCGGTCGAAGTGTGCCGCCGTCGAGGGGTCGGGACCACGTTCACCGGGACCGTCGACGACCTGGCCGCCGCCGACCCCGAGCCCTTCGACACGTTCGTCTATTTCGGCAACAACCTGGGGCTCATGGGGAGCCCCGACGGTGCCCGGGAGATGTTCGGAACCCTGGAGCGGATCGGCACCCCCGACGCCGTCGTCGTCGGAACCATGCTCGATCCGTACCGCACCGACGACCCCGCGCACCTCGGGTTCCACGAGCGCAACCGCCGCGCCGGGCGCATGGCCGGTCGGGTGACGCTGCGCATCAGGTACCGGGAGCTGACCGGGCCCTGGTTCGAACTCCTGTGGGTGTCGGCCGACGAGCTGGGCGAGCTCCTCGAGCCGCTCGGGTGGGCGATCCGGGAGCGGTGGGACCAGCCCCCGTTCTACTCGGTCGTGCTCGGACGTCGCTGAGCCCGCCCGCCGTCAGTCCTTCGTGAGGGTGGGGCTCGCCGCCTCCCAGACCGCCATCGCGTACTCGCCGAGCTTGTCGCGGGCGTCGGGGTCCCCGGCGAGGTCTGCATAGGGCAGCTTCGAGCCCTCGAACTCGTCGGTGACCCACCGGGCGCCGTGCGGCAGATCGTGTCCGGTCACCTCGTCGCCGTGGAAGGGCCACGGATTCGAGTAGAAGTAGGCGTCGCCCCCGGGATAGAAGCCGAGGTTGATCTGCCAGGGAGACGTCCCGGACTGGTCGCCGTGGGTCCACGACTCCTCGCCGTCGCCGAACCATTCGGTCGCCAGGTCGAAGCCGTGCGGCCAGAGCTGGACGGGGCCGTGGTCGCCCTCGATGGCGGCGTTGTGCTCCTCGAACACGGCGGCGACGTTCACGAGCGCGGCCCAGAAGGTCTCCGCCGCCGCCGGGTCGTACGTCCCGGGATCGTCGCTCTCGAATCGATCCCGCTCGTACTCCCCCTCCAGCCCGAGACCCGCCACGGCCTCGAGGAGGCCCTCGCCGAACCGGGTGCCGCTGCGCCCCTCGGTCATCGGGAAGACGCGGGCGTCGCCGTGGGAGGTCTCGAGGTGCACGGCGTGGTCCCGCGGGTCCATCCGGAGGTGGAAGCTGCCGCCGTCGGGCAGCGGCATCGGGTCGGTGGTGAGGCCGGTCGGGCGCACCTTCAGGCTGACGTGCCACCACTGGGGATGGGGCGGGGCGTGGACCCGGGGCACGACACCGACCGCCTGGGCGTAGCGGTGCATCGTCGTCCGGGTGTCCTCCCATTCGGCGGGCAGCTTCGGCAGGAACGTCATCGGTCCTCCTGGGGGTCGTCTGTTCCTCACAACGGGCGATCCCCGTGTGCTCTTCCCGTTGGCCGCGGAAGAAACGACACCGACCCGACGGTTGGTGTCGGGGAGACGACGAAGGGAACTCCATGTCCACCGACGCCCTCGACGCCGGGCTGCTGATCCTCCGGATCGCGATCGGGATCGTGTTCGTCGCCCACGGTGTCAAGCACTTCGTGAACCGCGAGAAGACCGAACGATGGGTGGCCTCGATGGGGTTCCGATCCCCCACCGTCCAGTGGTTCTTCATGACGTTCGTCGAGATCGGTGTCGGCCTCGCCCTCGCTGCGGGGTTCCTCACCTCCGTGGGGGGAGCCGGCACGGTCGCCCTGCTCTTCGTCGCCTTCTGGACCGTGCACCGCGACGCGGGCTTCTGGATCACCGCCCGCCCCGACGAGGGCTACGAGTACGTGCTCGTGCTCGTGGCGATCGGCGCGGCGCTCGCCGTGGTGGGGCCGGGCGAGTGGTCGGTCGACCACGCCCTCGGGATCGCCGACGCCCTCGACGGGTGGGTCGGAGCGGCCATCTTCGGCGCCGGCTTCGTCGCCTCGGTGGGCCAGCTGGTCCTCTTCTATCGCCCGTCGGAGGCCGCCGACTGAGGAACTTGGGATCCCGTTGCCGGTAACCTCCGCCCCGTTCGCTCGAGGGGAGCCCCGATGATCATCGACGGATTCGTGCATCAGATCCCCGACGCCGACCCGGAGGAGACCGAGGAGTGGGTCGACGCGTTGTCGCAGGTCGTCGACGAGTACGGCGAACAGCGGGCCCGGTTCATCATGGCGACGCTCATCGAGCACGCCCGCGCCCGCAACGTCGGGGTTCCCGCTTCGGTGAGCACCCCCTACATCAACACGATCCCGCCCGAGGAGGAACCGTGGTTCCCCGGTGACGTCCACCTCGAGAAGCGCATTCGCCGCTTCATCCGGTGGAACGCCGCGGTCATGGTGATCCGGGCCAACCACGAGGCCGAGGGCATCGGCGGCCACCTGTCGACCTTCGCCTCCTCCGCGCTCCTCTACGAGGTCGGGTTCAACCACTTCTTCAAGGGCAAGGCGGATGGCACCCCCGGGGATCACGTGTACATCCAGGGCCACGCCGCGCCCGGCATCTACGCCCGCGCCTTCCTGGAGGGCCGGCTCGACGAGGACGACCTGGACGGATTCCGCACCGAGATCGGTGGCGGGCTCTCCTCCTACCCCCATCCCCGTCTCATGCCCGAGTTCTGGGAGTACCCGACGGTGTCGATGGGCCTCGGTCCCATCAACTCCCTCTATCAGGCGCGCTTTCTCAAGTACCTCCAGAACCGCGGCATCGAGGAGACGTCGGCGTCGCGGGTGTGGGCCTTCCTCGGTGACGGCGAGATGGACGAGCCCGAGACCCTCGGATCGATCTCGCTGGCCTCGCGGGAGGGCCTCGACAATCTCATCTGGGTGGTCAACTGCAACCTTCAGCGCCTCGACGGCCCCGTGCGGGGCAACGGCAAGATCATTCAGGAGCTCGAGGCCTCCTTCCGCGGCGCCGGGTGGAACGTGATCAAGGTGATCTGGGGCTCGAAGTGGGACGACCTCATCGCCCGCGACGTGGAGGGCGTCCTCGTCAACAAGATGAACACGACCGTCGACGGTGAGTACCAGCGATACAAGGCGGAGTCGGGCGCCTTCGTCCGGGAGCACTTCTTCGGCCCCGATCCCCGGCTGCGGCGGCTCGTGGAGCACATGTCCGACGACGAGGTCTGGAACCTCCGGCGGGGCGGGCTCGATTACCGCAAGGTCTACGCGGCCTACAAGTACGCCGTGGAGAATCGCGGCGCCCCCACCGTCATCCTCGCCAAGACCATCAAGGGATGGACGCTGGGCCCCGACGTCGAGGGTCGCAACGCCACGCACCAGATCAAGAAGCTCACGAACAAGCAGCTCCTCGACCTGCGCGAGCGCATCCACCTGACCGACGAGATCCCCGCCTCGGCGCTCGAAGGCGACGCCGACCCGCCCTACTACCGGCCGCCCGACGATTCCCCCGAGGTCCAGTACCTGCTGCAGCGTCGCAAGGCCCTCAACGGGATGCTCCCGAGCCGGCCCGTCCCCGAGCGTCAGCCCCTCGACCTCCCCGACCACGAGCCCTTCGCCGAGTTCGACCAGGGCTCGGGGACCATGGAGGTCTCCACGACGATGGCGTTCACCCGGATGCTGCGCAGCCTGGCCCGGGTCCCCGAGTTCGGCCGCCGTGTCGTCCCGATCATCCCCGACGAGGGCCGCACGTTCGGCATGGACGCCCTCTTCAAGGAGCTGAAGATCTACGCGTCCCGCGGGCAGCTCTACGAGCCGGTCGACCACGACATGATCCTCTCCTACGTGGAGGCTCAGGACGGCCAGATCCTCGAGGAGGGGATCACCGAGGCCGGTTCCATGGCGAGCTGGATCGCCGCGGCCACCTCGTACGCGACGCGGGGTGTGCCGATGGTCCCCTTCTTCACCTTCTACTCGATGTTCGGGTTCCAGCGGGTCGGCGACCTCATCTGGTCGGCCGCCGACTCGCGCGCCCGCGGCTTCCTCATGGGGGCGACCGCCGGCCGCACGACCCTCATGGGCGAGGGCCTGCAACACCAGGACGGCCACTCGCCGCTCCTGGCCTCGACGGTGCCCGTCTGCGAGGCCTACGACCCCGCCTTCGCCTACGAGATGGCCACCATCGTCGAACACGGCCTGCAGCGGATGTACGGCCCCGATCCCGACGACGTCTTCTACTACCTGACGATCTACAACGAGAACTACGTCCAGCCCCCGAAACCCGCCGGCGTCGAGGCGGGGGTCATGGCGGGCCTCTACCGATGGCAGCCCGCGCCGGAGGAGGGCGACCACCGGGTGGCGCTCCTCTTCTCGGGCTCCGCCCAGGGAGCGGTGCGCGAGGCGGCCGAGGAGCTCGCCGAGCACTACGGCGTGGCGGCCGAGCTCTACAGCGCCACCTCGTACAAGAAGCTCCGTGAGGAGGCGCTCGAGGTCGAGCGCTGGAATCGCCTCCACCCCGCCGAGCAGCCGCGCACGCCCTACGTGACCGAGCAGCTCGCCGACGTCGGCGGCCCGGTCGTGGCCGTCACCGACTACATGAAGGCGGTTCCCGACCAGGTGGGCCGCTGGGTCCCGGGACGGTTCGTCCCGCTGGGCACCGACGGCTTCGGCCGCAGCGACACCCGGGAGGCGCTGCGGCGCTTCTTCGAGATCGACACCGGACACGTGGTGGTGGCGACGTTGTGGGCCCTCGCCGAGGATGGCCGGATCGACGACTCGGTCGTGCTCGACGCGATCGAGCGCTACGGGATCGATCCCGAGCTGGCGGACCCCCGGGTGCGCTGAGCCGTCATGCTCCTCCGCCGTCTCGTCGAGGCGTCGGCGGCCATCGGAGCGACCCGCTCGCGCACCGAGAAGGTCCGGGTCGCCGCCGACCACCTGCGTGCCCTCGCGCCCCACGAGCGTGCGATCGGCGCCGGCTACCTGGCCGGGTCGCCCCGCCAGGACCGCCTCGGCGTCGGGCACCGGACCCTCGCCGCGGTGGAGGTCCCCCCGGCCGGGTCGCCGACGCTGACCCTCGGAGACGTCGACGACGCCCTCGAGGCGATCGCCGCGGAGGAGGGGCCCGGGTCTGCGGGCCGGCGCCTCCGCCGGCTCGAGGCGCTGTTCGGCGCGGCCACCACCGAGGAGCAATCCTTCCTCCGCTCCCTCGTGCTCCGGGAGGTCCGCCAGGGCGCCCTCGAGGGGATCCTCGTCGGAGCGATCGCCCGGGCGGCAGACGTCGACGCCGCACTCGTCCGCCGGGCGGCGATGGTCTCGGGTGATCTGCCGGCCGTGGCGGCTGCGGCCCTCGATGGCGGCGCCGACGCCGTCTCGGCCTTCTCCCTGACCCTGCACCGGCCCGTCGAACCGATGCTGGCATCGACGGCCGCCGACGGAGCCGAGGCCCTCGACCGTCTCGGGCGTCCGGTGCGGATCGAGGCCAAGGTGGACGGCGCCCGGATCCAGGTCCACCGGACCGGTGCCCGCGTCACGATCCACACCCGCAACCTCCGGGAGGTGACCGACCGATTGCCCGGCATCGTCGCCGCAGTGGAGGCGGTGCCCGTCGACGCGGTGGTGCTGGACGGCGAGGCCATTCTCGTGGACGACCGCGGCGTCGCCCGTCCGTTCCAGGAGACCATGTCGCGTTTCGGGAGCGCGGCGGACGCGGAGGGTTCCGAGCCGATGGAGCCCCGGTTCTTCGACGTGCTGCACCTGGACGGGCGGGACCTCCTCGACGAGCCGCTCTCCGTGCGGATGCGCCTCCTGGCGGACCTCGTGCCCGAACAGCACCGGATGCCGAGCCGGACGGCGGCGTCGCCGGGCGAGGTCGACGGCTTCCTCTCCGAGGTGATCGGCGCCGGCCACGAGGGCGTCATGGTGAAGGATCCCGACTCCACCTACGCGGCGGGCCGCCGCGGGTCGGCGTGGCTCAAGATCAAGCCCGTCCACACCCTCGATCTCGTGATCCTGGCGGCCGAGTGGGACTCGGGGCGTCGTCGGGGACGCCTCAGCAACCTGCACCTGGGCGCCCGGGATCCCGACGGTGGCTTCGTGATGCTGGGCAAGACCTTCAAGGGGCTCACCGACGAGATGCTCGAGTGGCAGACGGAGCGGCTGCTCGGACTGGAGACCGCTCGGAGCGGGCGAGTCGTGCGGGTGGCGCCCGAGCAGGTGGTGGAGATCGCCATCGACGGCGTCCAGGTGAGCAGCCGCTACCCCGGCGGGATGGCGCTCCGCTTCGCCCGGGTGAAAGGGTACCGCTCGGACAAGGCCGCCGCCGACGCCGACACGGTCGAGGACGTCCGGGCGATCCTCGAACGCCGCCGGCCGTCGGGATGACGTCGGTCGCGGTGGTCTGCTCGGCGCACGGGCTCGGCCACCTCACGCGGTCGCTCGAACTCGCCGCCGGTCTTCGGCGCGCCGGCGCCTCCGTGACCCTCTTCACGGCGAGCCCCGGGGCGGCCCTCGCGTGGGATCCGGGGCTCGAGGTGGTCGCGGCCCAGCCCGACGTGGGCTTCGTGCAGACCGACGGGATCACCGAGGACGTGGCCGCCACCCTGCGACTGCTCGAGGAGCGGTGCGACGACGCGGCGATCGACGTGCTCGCAGGGCGCCTCGCACCCTTCGACCTCGTCGTCGCCGACACGCCCCCCACGGCGCTCGAGGCCGCCCGACGCGCCGGCGTGCCCGCCGTGGCCGTCGGGAACTTCGACTGGGCGTCGATCTATGCCGCCTATGCGGGGCTGGAGGCGTGGAGCCGGCGCTTCGCCGCCTGGCAGGCGCACCACCCGGGGATCCGGCTGTGGCCCGGCCCGGGTCTGCACGGGTTCGCATCGGTTCGGCCCGTCGGTCTGCTCGCCCGGCGCTCCCCTGCCGTCGCCCTCGCACCGAAGACCGTCCTGGTCGCCTTCTCCGCGCACGGGCTCCCGGGTGGTCCGGACCTGCTGCCCCGGATGCCGGGGGTGACGTGGGTGGTGGACGACGATTTCGCCGGGCTCCGCCCCGACTTCGAGGCCATGGACCGCCGGCCGTTCCCGGGCCTCGTCGCCGGCGCCGGTGCCGTGCTCACGAAGCCCGGCTACGGGATCGTCGCCGAAGCGCTGGCCTGTGGAGCACGGCTGGCCTGGATCCCGCGGGGCCGGTTCCCGGAAGCCGCATCCCTGGAGGAGGTGCTCCGGGGCCGGGGCGACCCTGCGGTGGAGGCGATGACCCCCGAGGCCGTGGGGCGGGCCGTCGCCGAAGCGCTCGGCGCCGCCGGGCCGGCGCCGCTCGGTGATCCCGACGAGGGGGATCGGGTGGCGGCGGAGGTCCTTCGGATCAGTTCCAACGCGGCTCGTCGGGGAAGTGGCTGAAGAGCGCCAGACGACCCGGCTGGCGGGCGAGCACCCGGCGCCACAGGCCCGTGACGTCGGAGCGGAAGGGATCGTCGGGGTGGAAGGGGACGACGAACCAGTCCCCCGCCGCCACCTCCTCGTCCAACTGGCTCGGGCCCCACCCGGCATAGCCAGAGAACACCCGGACCGCCTCGACGGCGTCGACGGCCGTGGGGTCCTCGGATCCGAGGTCGAGGAGGCCGACCCGCTCCGCGATACCGGTCCACGTGTCGCCGCCCGGTGGCGTCGCCCCGGCCCGCAGCCGGCCCACGCCGACGGCCACCTCCTGCTGGACCGGTCCGCCCACGAAGGCCTGCGGCGGATCGACGATCACCGGGGCCCAGTCCGGGAGGAGGTCCACGACGTCCACGTCGGTGGGCCGGTCGAGGACGAGGCCGAGGGCACCGTCGCCGTCGTGGGAGGCCACGAGGAGCACGGCGCGGCGGAAGTTCGGATCGGACAGGTGGGGTGCCGCGACGAGCGTGCGCCCCCGGAGTGACTCGCTCAGGCGACCTCCCGGCGGAGGCCTCCGAGGTTAGGCCTCCACGGACCCGGGTACAGCGGAGCCGTGGACGAAGAATCCCGCGACGCGCTCGAGGTGCTGCGCGACGGCGACGTGCCCCCCTGGCTCCGGAACGCCGCCGCCATCGGATGGCGGCTGCTCGTGGTGGGTGCGGTCGTCCTCGCCTCCGCCGTGGCCGTCGTCAAGCTCCGGGTGGTCGTGGTCCCCCTGCTCCTGGCGCTGCTGCTCGCGGCGATCCTGGCGCCCCCCGCCGGGTGGCTCAAGGACCGGGGCTGGCCGCCCTTGCTCGCGACCTGGGCGGTGGTCCTCGTGGCGATCGGGGTGCTCACCGGCATCGGCTGGCTGGTCGTCCCGCGGTTCGTCGATGGGCTCGCCGAGGTGGGCGACTCCCTCGTCGACGCCTACGAGGACATCAAGACCTGGGTCATCGAAGGCCCGCTCGCGGTGGATCCCGCAGCCGTGGCCGACGCGGAGGACGCCCTCGTGGATCGGCTGCAGCGCATCGCCGAGGCCGGCGTCACCTCGCAGGCCGCGCTCGTCGTGGAGATCATCACGGCGGCGTTCCTGACGCTGATCGTGACCTTCTTCTACATCAAGGACGGCGACACCTTCACCGAGACCTTCGTCGACCGCTTCCCCGAGCCGGTCCAGCCGCGCCTCCGGGAAGCACTCGCAGAGGGCTGGCACGTGCTGCAGCGGTACGTCGCCGGGGTGTTCGTCGTCGGCCTCGCCGACGCCGCGCTCATCGGTATCGGGATCGCCATCGTCGGGGTGCCGCTCGTGCTGCCGATCATGGTGCTGACGTTCCTGGCCGCCTTCTTCCCCCTGGTCGGGGCGATCTTCGCCGGAGGGATCGCCACGCTCCTCGCCCTGGCCAGCGGGGGGCTGGGCGACGCCATCATCGTGCTCCTCATCACGATCGTGGTCCAGCAGTTGGACGGGGACGTGATCGCTCCCCTGGTCTACTCCCGGGCGGTCGACCTGCATCCCCTCGCCATCCTGCTCGCCATCACCGCCGGCGGCGTGCTCGCCGGCCTGCTCGGCGCGCTCCTGGCCGTGCCGGTCCTGGCCGTGACGCTCGCGATGCGGCGGTCGTGGCTCACCTTCACGACCGAGGGTGTCGAGCCCTGACCCCGCATCACAGTCCTGTCGTTCCCCTGGTCGGAGGCCCTTGACACCGTCGGTACGGTGAAGGTGGAGCACCAACCGACGCGGAGGGGACGACGTGCAGCTGCTGTGGACCGACACCCTCGCCGCGCTGCTGGTCGAGGTCGACCGGGTGCCGCCCGAGCACGTCGAAGCGTGGGTCCGGCGTCCCTCCGCGTACCGGCTCGAGGACGACGGCGACCCGCTCGAACTGGCGCGTCGGCTGCTGGGCGGTCGGCTCAGTCGGCCCGGGTCTGGCGGTGGAGCTCGGCTGCCTGACCCACCCAGTCGTCCCTGACGATCCGGTCGGCAAACGCGTCCAGCGCCTTCGACACGACGGCGACGTCCTCGCCGGTGAAGGACGCCACCTGCTCGAACCTGCGCACCCCCATCTCGTTCAGGAGCCGTTCCAGCACGGGTCCGATGCCCTTGATCATCTTGAGGTCGTCGGGCTTCGCCCCGTCGTCGCCCCCGAATCGTTCGCGCACGCGGGCTGCGGCGGCGTCCTGATCGAGGTCCACCTCGGGGACCTCGTCCATCGACACGGCCGGGGCCGGTGCGGGCTCGGGTTCGGGGGGCGGGGTCACCGTCCGGGTCGCCGCCGGCAGCTCGGCCGCCGCGTCGGGGACGTCCTGCGTTCCCGGGTCCGGGGCGGGATCCGGCACCGGCTCGGGGGCGGTCGGTCGCGCCTCGGCCTCGGCGACCCGCTCCTCGAGCTCTGCGATGCGAACCTCGGCGGTCTCGAGGGCCGACGTGGCCCGTTCGATCTCACCGATGCGGCGCTCCCCCGGGAGCCACAGGCGGACGAGCCACCCGACCACGAACCCCACGATGCCGGCCGCCAGTACGACCGGCGCGACGAGGACGACGAGTTCCGCCGGCTCCGGGTCTGCGTCGACGACGGTGTCGGCGAACAGCAGGGCGACGACGGCGACGGCGACGAGGGCGACGATGCCCGCGACGATGGCCGAGGCCGCCCGCAGGCGGTGGGTGGACCGGTCCACGATCAAGCTCCTTGATGGCGATG
>JAWVYO010000020.1:0-31942 GCA_033722675.1 Acidimicrobiia bacterium
GGTCGGAGAGGTCCACGACGAGGGCACGCTCCACCCCGGCGAGGGGAAGCGCCCCGTCGGAGGCGACGACGACATCGAGTCCCAGCCCCGTCGCGGCCTCCACGAAGTCCGGGGCGCGATACGTCGACGTCGGGATCACGAGCACGATACGGGCCACGTCCCCATGATGGCTCGCGTCGGGAGGCGTCCTGCGTACGACGCCGTGGCCCGGTCGATCGGGCGGCGGCAGGCGGGAGGGAGCGGGGGATGGCTGCGGCCGCCCGATAGCATGCGGGTCCCCGACCGCAGGGACGCCATGCCCGACGACGACCAGGTGCTGTCGATCACGCCCGAGGCCCTCTCGGCGATCCGTGACGTGATGGCGCGTGAGCCCGATGCCGACGACCTCGCCCTGAGCCTGTCCATCACGGGCGTGCGTGGCGTCGACTTCACGTACGAGCTGACCTTCATCCCGACGGAGGACGCGGCCGACGACGACGCCGGTTTCGAGGTCGACGGGCTGCCGGTGGTCGTGAAGGGCGACTCGATCGAGAACCTGCGGGGTGCCACGATCGCCGTCAAGGACGGCGGCCTGGCCATCGACAACCCCAACAGCCCCGTGCCCGCCATCGGGACCGCCGACGCCGCGGTCGACGGCCCCGTCGCCGAGCGCGTGCAGCAGGTGCTGAGCGAGCAGATCAACCCGGCGATCGCCAGCCACGGCGGCTTCGCCGAACTCGTCGCCGTGGAGGGGGACACCGCCTTCCTCCGCCTGGGCGGCGGGTGCCAGGGCTGCGGGCTGGCGCAGGTGACCCTGTCCCAGGGCATCGAGCGGACGCTCGTCCAGTCGATCCCCGAGATCGAGCGGGTCGTGGACGTCACCGATCACGCCTCGGGCGACAACCCCTACTACGAGCGGTCCAAGAAGTAGGTCAGCCCATGCCGGTGCGGTGCGCCCGGACGAGGGCCGACACCGCATCGATCCGCCGCACCAGTTCGGCCACCTCGGCGGCCCACGCCCCCCTCGCCTCGAGGATCCCGACGTCACCGCCGTCGAGCAGCCCCCGGTTGGCCGCGAGCTTGATCGCCGTGTCGTAGAGCACGCTCGACACCCCCTCGGGGCTGCGGATCCGACGCTGTGCGAGGTACTGGCGTCCCAGGGCGAGGCATTCGTCGACGAACGCCTTCCGGTCGACGTCGAACCGATGGTCGCGGGCGGCGAGGGCGTCGGCGACCACGTGGTACGCCTCGACGATGGGGCGCAGCACCCAGTGCGCCGCGTACGGGCGGGTGGACCGCAGCAGGGTGAGCACGTCCTCGCGACTGCCGGCGAGGGCCGTCCGCCAGTCCGGGTCCGCGTCCGCGAGCTCCGCCTCGACCTCGGCGCGGAACTCGGCTCGCTCCGAGAAGTAGAACTCGAACTTGAGCAGGTCCCGCAGGGCGGCGATCTCCTCCCAGAACACGACCTCGCGGTCGGCCGGGGCGTCGGCGGCGGCGATGAGCGCCAGCTCGGCGATGGCGCCGGTCGTGAAGAAGTGGATGATCGTGTTGCGGTAGTACGCCGCGGCGAGGTGCTGCTCGTGCGTGATCTCGTAGACCGTCTGCGTCCCGCCTTCGTGACGGGTGACCACGCCGTGCTCGACGAGGGCGTCGAGGGCGTCCTGCACCTGTTCCGGCGTGTCGTAGTGGAGGGGCTCGGTGGTGGGAAGCCCGCGGCGGCGGACGTCGTCGACGAACTCGGCGACGACCTCGCAGGTCTCGGCGACGGTGAGCGCCCGCTCCCGGTTGCCGAGCAGGGCGAGGGTGACGAGGGAGATCGGCGTGATCGGGGTGACCCGGTTGATCCGCGTCCCCACCTCGAAGGCGAGCTTCTGCACCTCGAGCGCGTGGTCGTCGGGGTCGCCGTGGTCGCCGGGCTCGTAGGGCGAGAGGCGGTCGGAGAGATGGATCGGCTCCCCGAATCGCACGTAGATGCGTCCGTAGCGGCGCCGGAGCGACCGGATCGCCCGCACCATCCACGCGAAGGACTCCTTCTGCTTGCGCGCCCCGCGCTGTTCTGCGGCGTAGTCGCCGACGTCCTGGATCTGGTCGTAGGCGATGGAGACGGGGAGCAGCACGGCGTCCTCGGCGCTCCCCCGCCGGTAGGAGTCGGCGACGTAGGCCATCATCCCGTACCGGGGCTCGCGCAGCTTGCCGCTGCGGGACCGGCCGCCCTCCATGAACCATTCGAGGGGGAACCGCTTCGAGAGCAGGTAGTCGAGGTACTGCTTGAGGGTGAACTTGTAGGGCTCGTTGTCCTTGAAGGACCGACGGATGAAGAACACCCCCGCCCGACGGATCAGCGGACCGACGGGGAAGAAGTTCATGTTGATCCCACCGGCCGTGTGGTTCGGCGGGAGCCCGTTCTCGTAGAGGAGGTACATGAGCACGAGGTGGTCGAGCTGGGACTTGTGGCTCGGGAGGAACACGAGCGAGTGCTGCTGCCCGAGCTCCGCGAGGCGCTGGAGTTCCTCGCGGTCGTAGTCGATGCGGCGGTGGTAGCCCTGCGTGTAGAGCACGCGGATGAGCGCCGCGATCAGATCGATCACGTAGGTGCTGTGCGTCGCGGCGATCTCGTCGAGGTACTGCTCGGTGCGGGCGAAGACGTCCTCGGGGTCCTCGCCGAGCTCGTCGGCGAGCCGCAGCACGCCGAGCCGGAAGGAACTCCGCCCGGTCAGGTCCTCGGCGAGGAAGCGGGGCACCTTGTAGCGGTTGCCGCGGATCCGTCGCTCGGCACGCTCGAGGGCGAGCGACGCCTGGAGGGCCACGTAGTCGGCGAACCCGTGGGGATCCTCGGGCGCTCGTGCCCTGGCCGCCACCCATCGCGAGCGCAGCTCGTCGACGGTGGCGGCGTCACCCCGGACGACCCGGGCGCGGTCGGGGCGGAACCGGGCGATCCACTCCTGCCGGATCCGGCTCGGGTCGCGTGCGTCGCCGAGGGCGATGAGATCGAGGAGCCGGGGGGTCCGGCGACGGGGCCCGCCGGGGCCGAACCAGGCGACGCGCAGCGGCACGAGGAGGGCACCGGCGGCCGACTCGAGCTCCGCCCGGAAGTCGGTCTCGGAGGCGGGCCGCATCGCCAGGCGCCGGGACCGCGTCGGCAGGTCGACGAGCCGGTAGGGGGTGCCGTCGGGCCGGTTGCGCTGGAGCCACTCCGTCAGCAGCCGACGCTCCACGGGGCTCGAGGCGTCGAGCAGGAACACGATCGGCTCGCCCGCCGAACTCGGCCAGGGATCCTCGTCGCGAACGGCGCGCAGCTCTGCCATGGGCGGAGTGTAGGGAGCGGGTCCGCGGCTCAGGCGATGCGAGCGCGCCGCCGACGCCTGGCCGCGCCGGCGATGGCCGAGGGGGACGTCACTTGGGTCCCATGCGCGTCCCGGCGTCCAACCGCACGACCTCGCCGTTGACGAGGGGATTCTCCACGAGCGCGACCGCCATGGCGGCGAAGTCGGCCGGGGTCCCGAGCCGTTTCGGGAAGACGTGCAGGGCGGCCAGGGACTCCTTCAGCTCCTGGGGCGCCGACGCCAGCATCGGGGTGTCCATGATGCCCGGCGCGATGGTGTTCACCCGCACACCGATGGCCGCGAGGTCGCGGGCGAGGGTGATCGTGAGCGACGCGACGCCGCCCTTCGAGGCGGCGTAGGCGGCCTGGCCGACCTGCCCCTCGTAGGCGGCGATGGAGGCGACGTTGACGATGGCGCCCCGCTCCCCGTCGGGGCCGGGCTCGTTGTCCGCCATGACCTTCGCCACCCGCCGGGTGACGTCGAACGTCCCCACGAGGTTGACCTCGAGCACCCAGCGGAAGAGGTCGAGGGGGAAGAGCTCACCGGAACGGGTCACCACCCGATGCGCGGGGGCGACCCCTGCGGCGTTCACGGCGATGTCGATCCCGCCCATCACGTCGACGGCGTGGTCGACGGCGGCACCGACGTCGTCGGTGTCCGTCACGTCGGAGGGCACGAAGACCGCCGCCTCGCCCAGATCGTCGGCGACGGCCTGGCCGTCCGAGGTGGGGAGATCGAGGAGGGCGACCCGGGCCCCCCGCTCGACGAGGTGGCGGGCGGTGCCCTCCCCGAGGCCGGAGGCCCCGCCGGTGATGAACGCCCGGGCGCCGTCGATCTGCATGCTCGTCTCCTCGTTCGCCTCCGAGGAACGCTACCGCCGCCGGATCAGACGTGGCCGGGCGGATTGGGGATGGAGGCGAAGGCTCGCCGCCGGGCGTCGACGATCTCGTCGGCGATCTGGTCGAGGCTGTCCATCAGCCAGAGGTAGGCGGCTTCGCCCTCCCGGAAGTCGGCTTCGGCGAGCCCCTGGATACGGCCCTGCTCCTGGAGGTCCTTCACCCGCCGGAAGTTGTTGCGGGGTTCGGTGGTGTAGACACCGAGGGTCTTCCCACCGTGCTGGTTGAGGATCGAGAAGACCGGTACGTCGCTCGGACCGTCGGCGACGTAAACCATGTGGGGGATCGGGACGCGCCGCTGCTCCTCGCTCATCCGGGCGTTGACGTCGATGCCCTCGTGCACGTTCACGCCCTTGTTGATCTCGAAGATCGCCCGGGTCTTGGCCGTGTTGTCGATGGTCGAGCCCAGGTGCGTGATGGTGTCGGCGCGAGCGGTGGCGAGGGTGTCCCGATACCCCCGTGGCGCCAGGCCCTCGACGAAGGTGTTCGCCCAGATGCCGTCGATGTGGGGGGCGACGACGCTGCCCTCGATCATCGGACGGATGCCGGTCGAGACCACGTAGTGCTCGACGGTGATGCCCTGGGCGGCGTACTCGGGCACCGAGGCCAGGTGCTCGCGGGTGGCCGTGAAGAACTCGGGGATGCCGGGACTCGGCTCGATCTCGGCGCCGAGTTCGCGGAGCCGGGCGTTCGACAGGCCGTCGAACACCCCGGCCTGCACGTAGGAGAGGATGTGCAGGAGGTAGACCTGGTCGCGGGCGACGATCTCACCCCGCGCCCGGTACCAGTCGACGAGTCCGTCGACCTCGCCCCAGAACTCGTCGGGATCGACGCCGTAGGCGGCGAACAGCGGGTCCTGCTGGTTCGACGGGATGAGGGTCCGATCGAAGTCCCAGATGAAGGCGATGACCGTCTGCGTGTAGAGCGGGATGGGCACGAGGCAAGGCTACCGACGGCCGTCGGCGGGGCCGCGGACCTAGGGGATCTCGTGGCCGCCGAAGTGGGGCGACCCGTCCTCGATCCACCAGCCCTGCAGCATGGCGGGCCGGCCACGGAGATCGCGATGGGCTTCCCCGAGGCGCGCCGAGGGGACGAGGACCGTCACCGCCCATCCCGCCGCTGCAAGGCGGGAGACGGCCGGCCCGATGTCGGCGACCGCCTCGTCGTCGTCCACGACGCACTCCACGACACCGAGGTCGGGAGCCACGACCGCCCGTCCCGGGACGTCGAGGGCGGTCATGTCGTCGCCGACGACGGCCGTGCCGACGGCCGCGACGTAGGCCCGGCTCACGGCGTCGACGACCAGGTCGACCGTCGTGGATCGTGTGGCGAGCACCATGGCACCTCCGGGCGGGCGAGTTCCATCAGTGTAATCACAGAGGTGCAAGCCTCGCCGACGACCGCTCTACGCTGTGTCCATGCTGTCGTCCCCCCGCCGCCGATGAGCGAGTACGACGTCCGCGTCGTCGACGCGGCCGAGGCGCGGGACCTCCGGGACTCGATCCTCCGGCACGTGCGCGATCTGCGCCCCGACGACGTCGACGAGACCCCGAGCACCCTCCACGTCGGGGGCTTCCGCGGGGAGCACCTGGTGGGCGTGGGCTCGGTCGGCCGCCGGGCGTTCCCCGACGAGACGGGCGGCGATGCGTGGCAGGTGCACGGGTTCGCCATCGAACACGGACATCGCGGCTGGGGGCTCGGCGGGCTCCTCCTCGATCGCTGCCTGGAGCACGCCGCAGTCCATCGGGCCCGGTTGGCGTGGGCGGACGTCCCCGCCGGGGTGCACGGGTTCTTCGAGCGCCACGGCTTCCATCGCGCCGGCGACCCCTTCACGGTCCGGTCGACGCCCCATTACCGGATGATCGTCAGGTTCCGGCGCCCCGGCGACGACTGAGCCTCGGGACGGCCCGCCTCGTCTTGCCGATCCGGGCGTCATGTGGGATGGTCTGGGGCGATGAGCACGCTCAAGCAGGTGGCCGGCCGCCGCCCTCGCAAGACCTACGACACGGGCCGCACGTGCGCCACGTCGGGGTGCGAGACGACGTTGTCGCGCTACAACAAGAACGATCACTGCTGGACACACCACCAGCCCATCCCCCGCCCGGCGCGGATCGCCCCGCCGCCGAAGCACCGCTGATCCGGGGCCCGCGGGCCCCGTCGATCCCCGCTCCCAGCCGACGGGCGCCGCCCGTGCGTCCGGTCGCGCCCGGACCTTCCCGAACCGGGTCCCCGCTGCTACCGTCCCGGGCACGGAGAAAGGAGGTGGTCCCGATATCTAGCTGTTTGTTTAGGACCCCGGAGGTGGTCGGGCGCTGAGGCGACCGAGCCATCGAAGGGTCGCCTCACCGGCCTGAGCGGCCGGAAGGGCGAATCCAACCCGGACCACCGAGACCCGGAGACCCGTGAGCTGGTCCTCTCACGGCGGCGGCGACGCCGAAGTGTCTCCGGGTCTTTCGCGTGCTCAGCCGCTCCGACGAAGGCGCTCCACCCCGTCGAGGAGCAGGTCGAGGCCGAAGTCGAAGTCGCTCCGATCGTCGCCGTCGGACGGCTCCAGGTGCTCGACCACGTGCTCGGCGACGTAGGGGTGGGCCTCCTCGTCCAGGCCTTCGAGAAATCGCCGGCCCTCCTCCTCCAGGTCCTCGATGGCGCCGTCGAACGTGACCTTCGTGATCGCATGGCCGAGCACGTGGTTCTGGACGGCGTGGAGGGCGTGGTGGGAGAGACGGCGCGAGCAGCCGCCCCGCCGGAACGCGCCGAGCAGCGCCTCCATCAGCTGGATGCGGTGGATCCCGGGACGGACGGCGAGCCAGACCTGAGCCATCCAGGGGTGCCGAACGATGACCTCGTAGGCGCTGCGGGCGATCCGACCGACGGCGGTCCGCCAATCCGCTTCCGCCTCCGCCAGGTCGATCTCCCCGAGGACCGCATCGATCATCGCTGCGACGAGGGCCTCTTTGCCATCGACGTGGCGATAGAGCGACATGGCCCGGGCGTCGAGCTCGGCCGCGACACTGCGCATCGACACGGCCTCGAGGCCGCCGTCGTCGGCCAGGTCGACCGCGGCGGCGACGATCCGTTCTTCGCTGAGCGGCGTTCGGGTTGACATCGTCGTCGCCCCATCTTAGCGTACGGCGTACGCTTACGCTGTACGCAACCCAGGAGGATCTCTCGATGCCGACCACCGCGACCATGCGCGCCTACGTCCAGGAGGGCTACGGCGCCCCCAGCGCCGCCTACCGGCTCACCGAGATCGACCGGCCCGACCCGGGTCCCGGCGAGGTGCTCGTCCGGGTCCGGGCGGCCTCCCTCAACCCCTACGACTGGCACTTCGCCACGGGCACACCCCGGTTCATGCGACTGACGGCGGGGCTCCGCGGACCGAAGTACCGGGTCCCGGGCGCCGATCTGGCCGGCGTCGTCGAGGCGGTCGGTCCCGATGTCACGAGGTTCGCCCCGGGCGACGAGGTCTTCGGACGGGGCGGCGGGGCGTTCGCCGAGTTCCGTGCGGCGAAGGAACGCTCGCTTGCAGCCAAGCCGGCGGGCGTCCCCTTCGAGGACGCGGCGGCCCTGCCGATCGCCGGACTCACCGCCCTGCAGGCGGTGCGCGACCACGGGGAGGTCGAGGCCGGCGACCGGGTCCTCGTGAACGGAGCCTCGGGAGGCGTGGGGACGTTCACCGTCCAGATCGCCGCGTCGACGGGGGCGGAGGTGGCCGGCGTGAGCAGCACCCGCAATCTCGACCTGGTGCGCGACCTCGGCGCCGAACGGGCAATCGACTACACGGCCGACGATCCCACCACGGAGCGGTGGGACGTGGTCATCGACATGATCGGGAACTGGTCGCTGCGCACCTGTCGCCGCATGCTCGCCGACGACGGCGTCCACGTGGCCGTCAGCGGGCCGAAGGGCGGCTGGATCCGGCCCCTCCCCCGCATCCTGCGGGGGAGCATCGGCGCGAAGCTCCGGGGGTGGCACTTCCGCAGCTTCACGACCGCGATCGACTCCGATGATCTCGAGGCGCTCGCCGGCATGGCCGCCGAGGGCGCGATCCGGGTCGTCGTCGATCGGACGCTCCCCCTCGACCGGGTGCCAGAGGGGCTCGAGTACCTCGCCGAGGGCCACGCCCGCGGCAAGGTGATCGTCACGATCTGACGGCCAGCGACAGCCAGCGGAACTCGAGGGGACCGAGCTCGACACGGATCGGATCGACGCCGATCGTCGTGAGCCGGCCACCGGTGGCCAAGTCCACCGGGACGAGGCCCGCCACGGCGGCGTCGTCCACCACCGCCGCCTGCGGGTCCCTGGAGAAGTTGGCGACGACGAGGGTCACGACGTCCCCGAGGCGACGCGTGAAGGCGAACACGGCGGGCGTGCCGGCATCGACCATCGTGAAGTCACCGAGTGCCATCTCCGGGTGCTCACGCCGGATGCCGAGCATCGTCCGGACCCACGACAGGAGCGAACCGGGGTCGCCGCGCTGATCGGCCACGTTCACGGCGTCGGGCGCGAACCTGGGGTCGTCGACGAGTGGCAGCCAGTACGTGGAGGGATCCGCCATGGAGAAGCCGGCCCCCGGGTCGGGGGTCCACTGCATCGGCGTCCGCACCCCGTCGCGGTCGTGCAGCAGGTACACGTCGCCCATGCCGATCTCGTCCCCGTAGTAGAGGACGGGGCTCCCGGGCAGCGAGAGCAGCAGCCCGTGCAGCAACTCGATGGCGGCGCGTTCGCCCTCGAGCAGCGAGGCCAGCCGTCGCCGGATGCCGAGGTTGAGGCGCATCCGCGGGTCGGGCGCGTAGTGGTCCCACATGAAATCCCGCTGCTCGGGCGTGACCATCTCCAGCGTGAGCTCGTCGTGGTTGCGCAGGAAGATCCCCCATTGCGTGCCCTCGGGGATCTCGGGCGTGTCCTCGAGGATCTCGCGCAGGTCGTCGGCATGTCCGCGGGCGAGGCCCATGTAGAGCCGCGGCATCACCGGGAAGTGGAAGTTCATGTGGCATTCGTCGCCGTCGCCGAAATAGGCGGCCGCGTCGCGGGGCCACTGGTTGGCCTCGGCGAGCAGCACCTTCGTGCCGTCGAACTCCTCGTCGACGACGCGTCGCATCTCCTTCAGGTACTCGTGCGTCTCGGGGAGGTTCTCGCAGATCGTCCCCTCCCGCTCGTAGAGGTACGGCACGGCGTCGAGGCGGAAGCCGTCGAAGCCCATGTCCATCCAGTACCGCACGACGTCGAGCATCGCCTTGCGAACCCCCGGGTGGTCGAAGTTGAGGTCGGGTTGGAAGTGATAGAACCGGTGCCAGAAGTAGGCGCCCGCCTGTTCGTCCCAGGTCCAGTTCGACGGCTCGGAGTCGATGAAGATGATCCGGGCGTCGGCGTAGCGCTCCGTCGTGTCGCTCCAGACGTACCAGTCGCGCAGGTCGGACCCCGGTCGACGAGCCTCCTGGAACCAGGCGTGCTCGTCCGAGGTGTGGTTGACGACGAGGTCGGAGATGATCCTGATCCCCCGGGCGTGGGCGGCGTCGAGCAGGTCCGCCATGTCGTCCACGGTGCCGACGTCGGGATGGACGGAATAGAAGTCGCGCACGTCGTACCCGCCGTCGCGCAGCGGCGAGTCGAAGATGGGCGGCAGCCAGAGGCAGTCGACCCCGAGCCACTCCAGGTACTCGAGGCGATCCTGCAGCCCGCGGAGGTCGCCGATGCCGTCGGCATCGGCGTCGGCGAAGGACCGGGCGAGGACCTCGTAGAAGACCGCTGAGCGGTACCAGTGGCGGTCGTCGGGCATGACGGGCCAATCTACCGAGCCGCCGGTCCCGATTCGGCACCTCCGCGAACCACCTGCGATCTCCCGTAGCATCGGATGCCATGCCCGACACGTTCACCCTCCACGAAGCCGCCCCCGGCGTCCATGCCGCCGTCTCCCGCCACTTCGGCGGACCGGCCGTCTCGAATGCCGCGATCGTGGACCTCGGCGACAAGACCCTGGTCGTCGACACGTTCATGACGATGGTCGCCGCCGACGAGCTGGCCGAGGCCGCCGCGAACCTGACGGGTCGCCGGGCGTTCCTGGTCGTGACGTCGCATTTCCACGGCGACCACGTCGGGGGCAACCCGTCGTTCGCCGACGTCCCGATCGTGGCCACCCGGCGCACGATGGAACTCCAGCGGGCCCGCTCGGCGGCCGACGCCGCCGCCTACGGCGCCGAGGTCGACGCCGCGCTCCACGCCGCTCGCCTCGCCGTGGAGCAGGCCGAGGACGAGGAGTCCGAGGCCGCGGCCAGGCTCCGTCTGTCGATGGCCCAGGCCATGGACCGCACCCGCCACCGCTACGCGCTCACGCTCCCGGACCTGCTGATCGAGGACCGCCTCGTCGTGGAGGGGTCGGACCGCAGCGTCGAGATCCTCGCCACCGGCCGGGGGCACACCGAGAGTGACGTCGTCGTCCACGTCCCCGACGCCTCGACGGTGGTCGCCGGGGACCTCGTGTGGAACGGTGTCCACCCCAAGACCGATGACGGGTTCCCCGGGGAGTGGGCGAGCGTGGTCGCCTCGCTGCGCGAACGCGGCGTGACGACGGTGGTACCCGGCCACGGGGACGTCACCGACGCCTCGTCGCTCGACGCCATGGAGCACTACCTCCGCGACGTCGCCGGTCTCGTCGAGGCCGTGCGCGCCGGCGACGCCGAACCCGACGAGGTCGATGCCCCAGAGGGGTTCGAGGACTGGACGGGCATCGACCGGCTCCGCACCGGCGTCCGCATCGTCGCCGGACGCGGGTCCGACTAGATCGCCGAGAACCAGCCCATCGCCCCGGCGCCGGCCATGTGGTGCTGATGGGGGTGGAACATGTACCGCCCGCGTTCGGGGAACGTGAACTCCAGCATCGCCCGCTCCCCCTGCCCCATCGTGACCACGTCGCCGTGGGCGGCGGGGTCCTCCCCCATCCCCGCCGGATGGATCGAGAACGTCCGGGCGTGGAGGTGGAACGATGCGACCGGTTCGTACTCGACCATGTTGAGCACGTAGGCCCGTACCGGGTCGCCGACGGGCACGCGGATGGGATGGCGGTCGTAGAACCCGGCGATGCCGTTCCAGGCGTAGACCCGGTTGGCACCCACACCGTCGGGATCCCAGCCCGACAACACGAGCACCACCTCGCGGGCCTCGGGCCGGGGGCGGACCGGATCGACGATGAGCGTGCCGTAGAGGCCGCGTGCCACGTGCATGGCGAGGGGCATGACGTGGCAGTGGTAGGGATGCACGCCCGCCGGACCCGCCTCGATCTCGTAGGTGAACTCCTCGCCCGGGGGAATCGGCTCCCAGCCGTCCATGAGCGGGCTGTGGGCGCCGTGGAAGTGGAGGTTGTGGGGCCGCCCGGTGCGGTTACGGAGCCGGATCCGCAGTCGATCTCCCTCGGTCGCCCGGATGATCGGCCCCGGCGCCGATCCGTCGTACGTCCAGGCGTCGACGACCAGTCCGTCGCCCACCTCCAGCCGCTGCTCGGTGACGTCGAGGGTGAGGTCCCGCACCGTGCCGGGAGGAGCGTCGTCGCGGGGCGGGGGCACCGTGAGGGCGTCGAGGGCCCGGGGGTCGATGCCGATCGGCGCCTGCGCCGCGGTGCCGTAGGGTCCGCCGCCGACGATCTCGTCGTAGGTGCGGGAGCCGTACAGGGGCGTCTCGTCGCCGTCGCGGGCGCCGGCCACGGCGCGACCCGCCACCACGCCGCCGAAGGCCACGGCCCCACCTGCGCCGATACGCCGGAGGACGTCCCGGCGGCTCAGCCCTTCCGAAGCACCGTCGGGGTCGTTCAGACCACACCCCCGACGATCGCACCCACGGCGAGGATCACGAGATAGGCCGCGAACCCGCCACCCACGAAGGCGGCCCGTTGCCAGGCCGGGATCGGCGACTTCCCGAAGGCGTGATACGCGACGACGCCGAGGAAGGGGACGAGCAGGACGATCGCGATCCAGCCGATCGTCCGCCCGCGGGTGAGGTCGTCGCGCCGCGCCAGGTCCCACAGGGCGAGCGACACCCAGGCTGCGTACAGCACGAAGGGCAGGAGGTAGGCGTAGAGACCGAAGAACACGGTCAGGGCGCTTGCGAAGTACACACCGAACACGGTGATCCCCTTCCTCTGGGTGACATCGAGATCGTCGGGCATCGGCGGCACGCCGATCGCCTCGAGATCGACCTGGTGGGTGGCGAACACGTCGACGGCCGGGCGGGCCGGCGCCGTCGCAGCGTCGGGCATCTGCGGCTGGGGCCCCGGCTTCGGGGCGGAGCCCACCGGCGCGTCCGGCCGCAGGCCGAGCCCGTTCTGGGCGACCCGTCCGATGCCCTCGGTGGCGGCCCCCAGTTCGAACCGGAGCGGGAGCCGCACCCCGTCGCAGGGGGCGAGCGCCTCGATCGCCGGCGGGAGCGACCACCGGTGGTCGTTGCCCGCGAAGCAGTTGCCGTCGCCCGCCGGCCCGGCGAGCGCGAGGTCCGCCCGCCCCGATCCCTCGACGACGTTGTCCCGGACGATGTTGCCGTGGCTCATCCAGAAGTTCTCGTCGAGGTTCGGCGTGACGAGCACGCCGTTCGTGGCGTGGTTCACGATCCGATTCCGGGCGACGAGAGTGTCGTTGCCCCCGGCGAGGACGATGCCGTTGCCGAAGGCCGACCACGGCGCGTCGAAGGTCGGGGCGTCGGGGTTGCTGTTGTCGTGGACGAGGTTCCCGACGATCGACACCCCCTCGAAGGGCGGCAGCAGCTCGGAGTCGAGGGTGTTGGGGACGATCCCGGCGACGTTGTTTCGCCAGACCGAGTTCACGAGATAGAGGGCGTTCGACGCGTTCGTGCCCGAGTAGCCGAGCCCGTTCCACTCGGAGATCACACCGTCGATCACCGCGTTGCAGGGATTGCACTGGCCGATGTAGAAGCCCGAGTCCGGCGACCCCGAGGCGTAGGAGTGTTCGAAGAGGCCGTCGACGGAGTCGAAGGCGTAGATGCCATAGACGCCGGCGTCGATCGAGGTGACGTAGGAGGCCCGATAGCCCTCCACGCCGATCCAGAAGAGCCCGTTGGCGATGGTGTCGCGAACCGTGAGGTTCTCCACGGCGACGCCGTCGGCGCCGACGACGTTGACCCCGTTCTCCCGCTGCGACTCGCCGTCGATGACCACGTCGTTGCGGTCGACGCCCCGGATCACGATCCCCGGCGTGGTCACGTCCACCTGCTCGCGGTACACCCCCCGGTCCACGAGCACCAGATCGCCGGGGACCGCGGCGTCGACGGCCGACTGGATGGTCGGATACTCGGCGGGGACCGCGCGGACGTCGCCGGTCGGCTCGGCGGGCACGGCCGGGGCCTCGTCGTCGTCGAGCGCGTCGACGTCGACGTCGCCGACGATCAGCCGTCCCGCCATGCCGGCGCCTTCGGGCGTGCCGTGGAAGGTGCAGAAGAAGTCGTAGACCCCCGGCCGGTCGAACGTGAGGGTGGCGGCGTCGCCCTCGAGCATGACCAGGCTCCCGAAGACGTCCTCCGTCGACCAGGAGCCGTCGGAGGCCACCGCGTTGTGCGGGGCCCGTCCGGCCCCGAGGAAGGTGACCGAGCCGCCGACGGGGACCCGCACCTCGGCGGGGGCGAAGGCGTTGTCGACCATCTCGACCACGACGTCGCCGCCGGCATCACCCGACGAGCAGGCGGCGAGCACCACCGCCAGCACCCCGACCCCCGCGAGCAGCATCGACGTCCGCCGCATGGATCAGACGCTAGTGGACACGCCGCCGGCCTCCCATCGGTACCGTCTCCGACGATGCACGCCGAACGCGCCCGGGCCATCCACGACGACCTCCCGGTGGTCGACGGCCACAACGACCTCCCCTGGGCGCTCCGCGCCCGCGCGGCGGGGGACCTCGATCGGGCGGACCCGGGCTCCGCGCTCCCCGGATTCCACACCGACGTCCCGCGGATGCTCGACGGCGGCGTCGGCGGACAGTTCTGGTCCGTGTACGTCCCCTCCGACGCCGAGCACCCCTTCACCGACGTGCATCGACAGGTCGACCTCGTGGAGCGGATGATCGAACGCGACGACCGCCTCGAGTCGGCCGCGACCGCCGACGACGTGCGGCGGATCCGCGGCACCGGTCGCATCGCATCGCTGCTCGGCGCCGAGGGCGGGCACGCCATCGAGGGCGATCTCGGCAAGCTCCGGGACCTGGCCGACCGCGGGGTCCGCTACCTGACGCTCACCCACGCCGACACCCTCCCGTGGGCCGACTCGGCCACCGACGACGCACGCAACGGCGGCCTCACCGACTTCGGACGCGAGGTGGTGGCGGAGATGAACCGGCTCGGCGTGATGGTGGACGTGTCCCACGTGTCGGCGGCGACGATGCGCGACGCGCTCGACGCCTCGACGGCTCCCATCATCGCGTCGCACTCCAACGCCCGCGCCCTCGCCGACCACCCCCGCAACGTCCCCGACGAGATCGCCGCCGAGATCGGGCGTCGCGGCGGCGTCGTCATGGCGGTGTTCTTCCCCGGCTTCACGGTCCCGTCGACCGCTGCGGCGATGGTCGCCATGTTCGAACGCTGGCGGGAGATCCGCGCCCGGCACGCCGGCGACGAGGAGGAGATCCTCGCCGAGATGGAACGGATCGAGGCCGGGCTCGACGTCGACGTCGGCACCGTCGAGGACGTCGTCGACCACATCGAGCACCTGGCGGCCGTGGCCGGCGTCGACGCCGTCGGCCTCGGGTCCGACTTCGACGGCATGACGATGACACCCGCCGGCCTGGAGGACGTGTCGTGCTATCCGGCGATCACCGAGTCGCTGCTCCGCCGCGGCTGGAGCGAGCACGACGTCCGCAAGATCCTCGGCGGGAACACCCTGCGGGTGCTCGAGGCGGCGGAGGCCGCGGGCGCCTAGGGGGACGGAGCCCGCGGGTCCCCCGGACCAGACGGTCACACCTCGTACTGGATGCGCTCGAGCCGTTCGAGGATCGGGCGGATCCGATCCTCCACCACCGCCCGGTGCTCCGGATGCTCGAGGTACGCGCGCCACGACGGCTCGTCGTCGAAGTCGGCGACGAGGACGTAGTCGTAGGACCGCGCCGACAACCCGAGATCGGGCCCGAACTCGTAGCGGCGGATCTCGGGGATCCGGCCGGGGAGGGAGCCGAGCCCCTGCGACACCCGCTCGACGTCGCCGGGATCGGTTCCGTCCTTCCAGGTGAACAGCACGACGTGTCGGAGCATGCGGCCAGGGTAGGGGCGGGACCTCGGCCGAGCCCGTCGCCTCGGTGTGGTCGCCCCCGATTCCGCTACATGCGATATCTCGCATATCCTGTCGGGAGCCCCACCGAGGAGACCGATGTCCCGCCGAATCCCCGCCGTCGTCGCAATCGCTGCGATGGCCCTCACCGCGTGCGGAGGGAACACCGACACGGCCCAGCGGATCGACACCGTCGCCCCCGAGCGCGCCGCCGAGATCATCGACGACGGACCCGAGGGACTCGTCGTGCTCGACGTCCGCACCCCGCCGGAGTTCGCCGACGGGCACCTCGCCGACGCCATCCTCGTCGACTTCAACGCACCCGACTTCGAGGAGCGCCTCGCCGAACTCGACCGATCGGTCCCCTACGTCATGTACTGCCGCTCCGGCAATCGCAGCGCCGGGGCGCGCGAGGCGATGCGCGACCTCGGCTTCGAGGAGGTCTACGAGATCGACGGGGGGATCGTGGCCTGGGTGGAGGCCGGACTGCCGCTCGTGAGCGGCTGATTCAGACGACGGGGCGCTCCATCTCGAAATAGCCGTCGGCCGTGGTGGCGTACCCGCTGCCGGCCATGCGGCCGATCGCCTTCAGCGCCTTCGGGTCGACACGGGTGCCGTCCAACAGCGCCTCCTCCGCGTGGACCCGCAGGACATCGCCGAACACGACGACGTTGGCGGGCGCCGGACCGAGCTCGACGATGCGCGACACCCGGCACTCCATGACCGCCTTCGCCTCGGCGACGAAGGGGGCGTCGACGACCGTGCCCGGCGCGGCCGTCAGCCCTGCGACGGCGAACTCGTCCACGTCGGGGCCGTACTCACCGCTCGTGGCGACCATCGCCTCGGCGAGTTCCTCGGTGACGACGCTCAGGGTGAACTCCCCGGTGTCGCGGGCGTTGGCGTAGGAGTCCTTGTCCCGCCGTGACCGGCCCGCCGAGAACAACACGGTGGGCGGCGTGCCGGCGACGACGTTGAAGAAGGAGTAGGGGGCGAGGTTCGGGACGCCGCCGGGGCTCAGGGTGCCCACCCACCCGATCGGGCGGGGCACGACGAGCCCGATGAGGAGCTTGTAGCGGTCGCGGCCGTCGAGATCGGCCAGGTCGAAGGTGGTGTGGTCCGGGGTCACGGCCTCGTTTGTAGCCGCGCCCCGGACCGGGCGCCATTCAGCGCTGTCCGATCGTCTCGGGCTGGGCAGGGACACGGGCGGGGACGTCCCTGCGCACGCCGTCCTCGTCGGACCGTTCCAGGAAGGCGAAGTATCCGTACATGAGGGTGCCCGTGGTCGCGATGGCGAAGACGGCGCACCCGATGATGAAGAGGACGAGATCACTCATTCGTTCCGCTCCCCGGCCAGCACGAGGGCGCCGAGCGAGTGGATCGCAGGGACCCACAGGCCCACGAAGAGGCCCACCTCGCGGTCCACGAGGAACCAGAGCGACACCGAGAGGACGAACGAGACGAACCCGGCGAGCAGGAACAGGAACTTCACCTTCTCGAGGTTGGTGGGGCGACGGAATCGGCGGCGCTCGCCGACCCGTTCGGCCTGCATCGTCATGGGTCTTCCCTTCGTCGTTATTTATTACTAAACCATGCCAACGCCGCTACGCCAAGCGGTATTCCGCGCCGGACTCGTCGTACGGGCGCGCCACACTGGGTCGCCGATGACCTTCCCCGGCCCCGCCCCCCTGGGACGCGGCGCCGTCATGGCGCCCGACGATCCCGTGCCCGCCCCGCTGCGCGGGTCGCCGGAGGTGCGCGTCGACCTGGCGACCCTCGAGGACCCCGCTCCGACCGCCGATCGACTCCACCGGCTGTGGGCCTCGCGAACCCCCGTCGTCGTCCGCCTGCACGTCGATCCCGGCGAACTGCTCCGACGACCACGAACGACGCTCCCACCGTGGCGCCTCGGCGCCGACCACGAGTTCCCCCTCGAGCGGCTCGCCCACCTCGTGTGGGCGAACACCTACGACCTCCGCTCGGGGACACCGGTCTGGTGGCACGCCGTCAAGGCCCGCCGTGCCGGCCTCGAACCCGGCGGGGCGCGCGACGCCCGGACCCCCGACGGTCGGGAGGTGTGGGTGGACGGGGGTCCCCGGGGGACGGTGGACCTCGACGAGCCGGTCGTCCACCGCGAATCCACCGAGTCGGGACGGGTGCCGGCGGAGGCCGGGGAGACCTCTCCGGCCGACCTCGCCCCCGACCAGCGGGCCGCCGTGTTCCATCCCGCCGGACCGGCGCGCATCATCGCACCGGCCGGATCGGGCAAGACCCGGGTGCTCACCGAACGCCTTCGGCACCTCCTCGCCACCGGCGTGGAGCCCGACCTGATCACCGCGGTCGCCTACAACACCCGGGCCGCAGCCGAGCTCCGCGAGCGGGTCGGGGACACCGGAACGAACATCCGCACGATCCACTCGCTCGGCCTGTCGATCCTCAACCGGGCCGGCCCCGTCACCGTGGTCGAGGAGCGCGAGGTCCGGCGAATGCTCGAACCGCACGTCCCGGTCCGACCACAGCGCAACCAGGACGTCATGGCGCCCTATGTCGAAGCCCTGCAGGAGATCCGCATCGGCCTCCGGGACCCCGACGAGATCGAGGCCGAGCGCGACGACGTCCCCGGTCTCGCCGGCGTCTACGCCGCCTATCACGACCACCTGCACGCCCGCGGCCTCGTCGACTTCGACGAACAGGTCCACGGCGCCATCGAACTCCTCCTGGCCGACCCCGAGGCGCGCGACGCCGCTCGCTCGCGGGCGCGCCACCTCCTCGTCGACGAGTTCCAGGACCTGACTCCCGCCTATCTGCTGCTCCTCCGCCTCGTCGCGCTGCCGTCGCTCCAGGTGTTCGGCGTGGGCGACGACGACCAGGTCATCTACGGATACGCCGGCGCAGACCCCGGCTACCTCATCGACTTCGAGCGCCGGTTCCCCGGTGCCGCCGAGTACGCCCTCGAGGTCAACTACCGCTGTTCCCCGGCCGTGGTCGAGGCGGCCGGGACGCTCCTCGCCAACAGTGACCGCCGGATCGACAAGGCGGTGCGGGCCGCCCCCGGCCGGACCCCACGGGACTCCGACCTCCAGGTCGTCGAGGCCGAGGTCGACGGCGCCGGTGCGGCCGCCGCCCGCCTCGTCACCGATTGGCTGGGAGAAGGGATCGACCCCGACGAGATCGCCGTGCTCGCCCGCGTCAACGACGCGCTCCTCCCCGTCCACGCCGCGCTCGTCGAGTCCGGTGCCCCCTTCCGCACGACGCTCGGCCCCGGCCTCGTGGACCGCACCGGCGTGCGCGCCGCCCTCTCGTACCTGCGGATCGCCCTCGATCCCGACGAGATCCTCCGGGGAGACCTCTTCGAGACGCTCAAGCGGCCGTCACGGCGGATCTCCCGCGCCAACCAGGCGGAACTCCGCCGCCGGGGACGATGGAGGCTCGACGATCTCGACGAGTTCGCCGCCGACCTCGACGGGCGCGACGCGAAGCGACTGCCCGACTACGTCGCCGATCTCGCCCGCCTGGCGGCCGTCGCCGCCGACGGCACGAGCGCCGACATCCTCGCCGCCATCCGCGACGAGGTCGGTCTCGGGTCGACCATGACGCTGCTCGACGGCTCGCGTTCCACCGCCGACCGGTCGTCCCATGTCGACGACCTCGACGCCCTCGTCGAGACGGCGCTCCTCCATCCCGACGCCCACGACTTCGAACCCTGGCTCCGTCGAATCCTCGAGGCGGGCGGGGACGACGGGGTGACCCTCTCGTCGATCCACCGGGTGAAAGGGCGGGAGTGGCGGCGCGTCGTCGTGTTCCGCGCCGATCACGGCCTGATGCCCCACCGGCTGTCGAACGACGTCGAGGAGGAGCGTCGTGTCTTCCACGTCGCCCTCACCCGGGGGGCCGAGCGGGTCGCGGTCGTCTCGGGGACCCGGCCTTCGCCCTTCGTGGACGAGATGCAGGGTCGCGAGCCGCGCCACCCGCTGCAACCGGCGTCGACACCGGCGACAGCCACGACCAAGAAGCTCGACCTCCCCACGGTCGGCTCGACCGTGACGTGGTCGGGGCACACGGGCATCGTCGAGGAGGCCGACGGCAAGGGACTCGTCCTCCGGCTGGAGACCGAGGCGACGCTGCGCGTCCCGCCCGGCGCCGACGTCACCGTCCTCGCCGAGGCCCCGGTCGACGCGGCCACCGAAGCCCTGTTCGAGGCGCTGCGATCGTGGCGGCAGGAGACGGCGGCCGGCCAGGGCGTGCCCGCGTACGTCGTGTTCCACGACAAGCACCTGCACGGGATCGCCCGGGCCAAACCCACCGACCTGGCGACGCTCGCCCGCTGCGAGGGAGTCGGACCGACGAAGCTCGAACGCTACGGCGACGACGTCCTGCGGGTCGTCGAGGAGACGATGTCTGCCTGATCAGACGGACTCGGCCTCGATGTGCTCCTTGAGCTGGGGCATGAGCCGGTCGGCGATGCGACGCGACACGACCTTCAGGATCGGCGTCAGCAGCTTCCCGTAGCCGACGGGCTCGATCGTGTTCCGCAGCGTCACCCTCGTCCGGCCCCCACCGAGGTCCTCGAGGAGGTAGTTCCCCTCGACGGTCCGGACCGGCCCCTTCCCGCCCACCTGGGTCCAGGCCAGGCGATGGGGCGGATCGAGAACGGTGATCTCGTTCGTGATGCGGAGGGTCATGCCGGCCGCCTTCGCGACGTTCTCGTAGCGGCTCCCCACCCGGGGCGGACCCTCCGTCAGCGGTGTCACCGACTGGACCACCGGCTCGCGCCACTCGTCGTGTTCCAGCATCCAGGCGAAGGTCTCGTCGATGGGCGTGTCGACCTCGACGCTGCGTTCCATGACGAAGGACATCGGGATCCTCCTTCCATCGCTCGACCCCGAGGGTATGGGCCTCGGCGCGCGGTTCCCGGAGCCCCTTCCGCCAGGGGCTCGGACCCGCCATGGACCGCACCGTATCGACCCCCGACACCCCGGCGGCGTCGCCGGGAGCCGTCGGCGTCACTCGGCCAGGGACTTCAAGAAGTGGACGATGTCGGCCAGGTCCTCGTCGGTCAGCGACGGATTCCCGCCCTTCGGGAGCATGGCGATCCCGGTCGTGTTCTCCGGGTGGTCGGACGGCCTCCCGACCTTGATGAAGTCGACCAGCTGCTCCACGGTCTGGTCGGTGACGAAGGGAGTACCGACGAGGTTCTTGCCGAGTCCCTCGATACCGCCGCCCTCGGGGCCATGGCACGCCGAACACGTCCCGACGAACAGTTCCTCGCCCCTGGCGATCGATGCGGCGTCACCGCCGGCGCTCGCCTCCGTCGTCGTCGTCTCGGCGCTCGTGCTCGACGGCGTGGACTCGCCGCCACCGCACGCGACCATGGCGAGGGCGAACACGGCCACCAGGATCGTCATACGTCTCATATCGGGTCTCCTCGTCGTCGAGTTGCTCATGGATGATCGGCATGCACGTGGTCGTCGAAACTCCAGGCGGCGAGCGCGGTCCACTCCACGACGACGCCGTCGACGGAGCCGGCGAAGGCGGTGGCCCGGCCTCGATCGGCGAACGCCACGGCACCGTGGCCCATGGGGGTGGGAAAGCGGTCGGCCACGACGAAGGTGGCCCGATCGGCCGGGATCCAGGCCTCGGTGTCGTGGTCGTGGACCCACACCTCGGCCGAATCGAGCTCGCCGGTCTCCACGCCGTACAGCACGAGCCCGCCGATGTCGTCGAAGCGCCGTTCCTCCCCGTCCGGGGTGCGATAGGCGGCCGCGAACCGTGGATCCTCGATGATCATCCGGCACTCGGTGCAAAGATCCCGGCCGTAGGCGATCTCCGGGGGTCCGGTCCGGGGGGGATCGGCGCCGCAGGCGACCGAGAGCAGGACCAGGGTCAGGACCAGGACGAGCCACCGACGCATCACACGTCACGCCCTCTCGCGAACAACCGCCACGAGAGGGCGGCCGGCACGACGGCCCACACCGCGAGCATCCCGAACAGCAGCGCGTCGAGGGTGCCCCCGAACCGGTCGATGGCATACGTACCGGCGGGTCCGAGCACGTCGAGAGACCCGGTCAGGGCCGACAGCGCGGCGAGCCGGAAGGCCTCGACCGGATTGAGGATCGTCGAGAAGAACAGCACGTCCACCGGCATGCGGGTCGCGACCGCCGTGCCCATCAGTCCGAGGTCTCCGACGAAGACCAGCAGGAGCCAGGCGAAGACGGCCGATCCGAGGGCGGCCGCCGCCCGTCGGCTCAAGACGGAGATGAGCATGCCCAGACCGAGCATGGCGGCCGCCAGGACGATCGCCAGGACGGTGATTCGGACGAAGACCGCCACGTCGGCATAGGAGCCGCGGGCCCCCGTCATGATCGCCGCCACGCCGAAGCCCGCTCCGACCGTCGTGATCGTCGCGGTGAGCAGTCCGAGGTAGGTCCCGACGAACACTTCCGACCGGCTCACCGGATGGCTCAGCAGGAACCGCAGCGTGCCCCGCTCGACCTGCCCGGCGATGGCCTGGGCGCCCAGGGTGAGCGCCATGAGCGGCAGCACGATCTGCACGAGCGAGACGAGCGAGGCGGCGGTCCGGCCGAAACTCGACGTCCCGGACACGACCGACCCCGGAAGGGCGACGCCGGCGAGGACGCCGGCCAGCGCGGCGAACCCGACCGTATAGAGCCAGAACCAGCGGCCGCGCACGGCGTCCCGCAGTTCCTTGCGGGCGATGGCAGCGGCGAGTCCGACCTCGAAGCGCGACGTGGTCGTGGGGACCGTGGTCACCGCCACACCTCCACGTCCTCGATGGCGAACCCCTCGTCGTGGAGGACGCCGAGCGCCCGACCCTTCCCCTGGGCGGACACCTCGACGAGCACGCCGAAGCCGTTGCGGCGCGCCTCGAAGCCCCGGGATCGCAGCAGTGCGGCAGCAGGATCCCGGTGCCGAGGGTCGAGGACCACATGGAGCCACGCGCGCAGGCCGAGACGGTCGGCGAGCTCGGCGGGCGGGCACTCGTGCAGCACGCGACCGTCGTCGAGGGCGACCACGCGATCGGCGAGCATGCCGACCTCCTCGAGATGGTGGGAGGTGACGACCATCACCCGCTCGGGGGTCTGGAGGTCGTGGAGCAGTCGCACCGCGACCTCCCGGGATGCGGCATCGAGGTTCGAGGTCGGTTCGTCGAGCAGCAGCACACGGGGATCGGGCAGGAGCGCGAGGGCGATTCCGAGACGCTGCTTGAGCCCGCCCGACAGCTCCCCGACGCGCTTGCCGGTGTGGCCGTCGAGACCCACGAGCCGGATCACGGCTTCGACCCGTTCGTCCGCGATCCGGCGCAGCGAGGCCGAGAAGTCCAGGGTCTCGACCACGGTCAGGTCGTCGAAGAAGCTGAGCTCCTGCGGCACGTAGCCCATGATCCGGCGAACCGCCTTGCCGTGGTCGCGGACGTCGAGGCCGGCGACCGTGATCGATCCCTCGTACGACAGGAGTCCCAGCAGGGAGCGCACGATCGTGGTCTTCCCCGCACCGTTGGGGCCCCAGAGGGCGACGGTCTCGCCGGGTTCGACGGTGAGCGACACGTCGTCCACCACCGCGACGGAGCGATAGCGCTTGGTGAGGTGATCGATCGTGATCATGCGGCCATCCCCCCGCGGACTCCCCGACGGCTCGTGAGGATGAGGGCCGCTGCTCCGCCCACGAACAGCAGCCCGACACCGACGAGCGGGCCGGAGTTGGGCGTCGGAGCGTCGACGGCCCGGCGGATCGCGGGGCGGCGCACCAGCGGCGCCTCATCCGTCACCTTCTCCTGCGGCCGCATGATCGGGAACATCAACGCCGCATGATCCAGCGCCCGGGCTGCGGGCGTCTCGTCGAAGAGGCGGACGGCGGGATGCTCGTCGGTGAGGGACGAGTAGAGGCTCGTCACCCGGTGGGGGATGTCGCCGATACCGTCGCCGTCGGCGTCGTACCCGGCGAAGTCGCTCCAGTAGTTGCCGACCCCGTCGACGCTCCAGGCGTTGCCGGAGAAATCGCGGCCTCCGACCACACCGACCTGCTCGCCGTTGTCGACGAACGCGTTGGCGGTGAAGGCGTTTCGTTTCACCGACGGCAGGAACTCGATGCCGATGCGGTTGTAGGCGAAGAGGTTGCCGGAGAAGGTCTGCCACTCCCCTGCGGACCACGGCGAGTTGTCCAGGTAGACGCCAACACGGTTGCCGACGAAGTGGTTTCCGGTGGCGACGATGCCGTCCATGTCCTTCAGGCCGATGCCGTACCCACTCGGGCCGTAGTTGTCCTCGAAGACGTTGTCGAGGAGGGTGAGTCCGCGGCTGTACATGAGGAATCCGCCGACGCTGTTCGACGCAAGGCGGTTGCGTTCGACCAGGGCATCATCGGAGTACATGAAGTGCAGGCCGTATCGACCATCGGTGACGACGTTGCCGCGGATCGTGAGGTCGTCGGAGAACCACAGGACCACGTCCCGCCCGCCGTCCACGACGTTGTCGACGACCGTGGAACCGTCGGACTCCCACAGGCGAATGCCGTCACCGCGCCGCGCCACCCCGAGGTCCTTGGCACCGATGTCGTTCCGGGCCACCAGCGAGTCCGTTGCGCTCCGGAGGAACACGCCGAAGAGGACGTTCTCGAAGACGTTGTCCGTGATCTCCACCCGGGGCGCGTTCGCACTGATACCCGCGTTCTCCCGGTCGAGCGAGTCTCCGGTGTTCCGGATGACGAGTCCGGTGATCGTGACGTCCGGCGCGATCACCTCGATCGCCGTCCCCTCCCCGCCGCCGTCGACGACGGCGCCGGGGAGCCCGCGCAGCGTCATCGGGCGATCGATGACGATCCCGCCCTCGTAGACACCCTCCTCGAGGACGAGCTCGCCGCCGGACGGGGTCCCGTCGATTCGTGCCTGCAGGCCCGGCGCCTGGGCCGCCACCGGCACGGCCGTCACCAGCAGCGCCAGGAGGACGGCCGGCGAGACGACACGAAGCATCATGCGGACTCCCCGTTCGCCGCGTCGACGAGCGGCTTGTACACCCGGCGATGCCGGACGAGGCCGTACACGGTCACGGCGGCTGCCACGGTCGCCAGGATCAGGCCTAGGCCGGGGAGCGCCATGGTGTCGAACTGGGCGATCTCCGCCGGCCCGAAGATCGGCGGCGTGAACTCCCCCACCGCGTCGGCGAACGGGGCTGCCGAATCCAGATTGTGCCCGTAGCGCCAGAGCCACCACTGGAGGTCTGCGACGAACACCAGCGGGAAGAGCACCGCGGGGGCGGTGAACACGACGACCCAGCGGCTGTGGATGACGATGGCGGCGGCCAGGAGGCCGGCGATGCCGAGGATCGCCGCCACCGCCACCGACCGCTCGAACACGGCGCCATCCTCGAAGGAGTCGAGTCCGACGTAGTGGTTCAGGCCCTCGAGTTCGACGACGTCGCCCTCGAGGCGGTTGACGTAGGCGTGGAGGTCGAGCCCGTCCGGGAACTGGGGCGCCTGCAGGTGGAGGTGCCAGTAGGGCAGGAGGATGCTGATCACCAGCAATCCCGCAGCCACCGAGAACAGAATCGTCGGCAGCCGGTGGGCGGCGAGGCGGGTCGCCGCCTCCTCCCGGGAAACCCGGGGCCCCAGTACCCGGTCGAGCATCGACATCGTCGCGCCCTATTCGGAGGGCTCGACGAGGAAGTAGCCGGCCATCTCCAGATGGAGTGCCGAGCAGAACTCCGAGCAGTAGAACGGGAACACCCCGTCCATGTCGGCGTCGAACTCGACGGTGGCCGTCTCTCCCGGTTCGAGGCTCAGGTTGATGTTGTAGCCGGGGACCGCGAACCCGTGGGTCGCGTCCTTCGACGTGTCGATGTTGGTCAGGTGCCAGATGACCCGGTCGCCCTCCTTGACCTCGACCCGGTCGGGCGTGTAGTGGCTGCGGACGAGTGTCATCCAGACCTCGACCGTGTTCCCGTCACGCACGACGCGTTCGTTGCCCGCGACCGGCGCATCGGGATCGACGCTCATGGTGTGGGGGTCCCACCCGATCTCGGGATAGACCTCGAACACGTGCTCCATGACCGTGTCGGCCTTGACCATCTGGGCGTAGTGGGGTTCACCGATGCCGATCGGGCTGTCGTAGAGCAGGCTCATGTCGTCGCCCTCACCGGCGATGTCGATGAGCTGGAAGTTCTGCGGCAGCAGCGGCCCGGGTGGCAGGAACCGGTCGATGGACCACTTGTTCAGGGCCACCAGGTAGTCGCCGTCGGGGCTGACCGTGTCGCCTTCGGCCGACACGAGGTGCCCGATGTTGTACTGGACCGGAATGGTCCCCTCGAGCTTCCACTCGTCGCGATACGGGGGGCCCATGCTCCACCGCGCGACGGCGCTGTCGAGGAACAGGCTGGTGTAGCCGTAGCCCTGGTCGTCGAACTGGGTGTGGAGCGGTCCGAGACCGACCTCGATCTGGGCCTCGAGGACCGAATCGAAGTCGAGGACCGGCACGCCGTACTGGTCCGGGACCCAGTTCTCGTTCTGGATCGCCGTCATCGCCTTCTCGAACGAGTAGACCGTGACGTGGGGATCGAGCTTGCCGGACACGACCATGTACTCACCGCCGGGGGTGATGTCCACGCCGTGGGGGCTCTTGGGCTCGGGGATGAAGTACAGCAGGCCCTCGTCGATCGAGGTCTGCAGGGGGATGACGTCGAATCCGTTGACGTCGACGGTGCTGCCCGCAGCAGCCACCTCGGCCGCCCGATCCAGGTCGATCAGGTGCATGTAGTCGTTGTCACGAGCCGAGGCACCGGCCTCGAAGGGGGACCCCCCGCTGCCGACCTCGCCGCTCCCGGTGGCGAGTTCCGTGTTGAACGAGTTGCAGAACACCCAGCCGTCGGAGACGAGCTTCCCGGCGTCGCAGAGGTCCTGCCAGTACGGGGGCAGCTCCATGGCGAAGGAGACGTCCGGATCGATCCGGCCGGCATCCCGGTCGAACTTCCAGAAGGTCACCATGCCCTTGTACTCGGACTCGTACTCGGAGATCGGGGCGTACTCCCAGCCGTGGGGCGTCGCGTACTGGCCGCCCTCGATGATCCAGTCCGTGTTCGGCGTCACCATCGTCCCGCCGTGATCGTTGATCGCGATGGGGTTCTTGATGATCTGTTTCGTCTCGAAGTCGCGGAGGTCGATCACGGCGACGCGAGCGTTGGCCTTGTCGTTGATGAAGAGCCACTCACCGTCGTAGTCGCCGTCGGTCTCCGACAGGGCGGGATGGTGCGTGTCGGCCCACAGCACCTCGCGGCCGTCGACGTTCCCGCTCGCGAAGATCGCTTCCTGACCCTCGTTCCCGTAGCCCCACCCCTGCCACGGCTCGGGCGTGAACACGCCGATCACCTTCAGGAGCCGCATCGACGGCACACCGATCACCAGCACCTGTCCGCCATGGCCTCCCGAGGCGAAGATCAGGTACTCGTCCATCTCCCCGGAGGGGACGAACGTCTTGAGTGCGGCCTCGGCGGCGTCGGGTGTCAGCCCCCGCGCTTCGATGATGTCGGCGCCGATGCCGGCGCCGACGCCCCCGTCGGCGTCATCGTTGGCGTTGCACGCCGCTGCGACCATCGAGATCACGGCGACCAGCACGGCGATCCGGAACCGACGCCGGCGCATCCGTGCTCGATCCATCGGTCGTCTCATCGTTACCCTTCCGTTCGGGGAGCGGGGCGTCTGCTTGCACAGGCGTGGCGCCCAACTCCTTCAACAGCGCGCCCCGTGCCCGCGTCCAGGCCTCGTGCATCGCACAGGCCCGGATCGTCTGGCACGGGGCGCCTTTCAGTACGCAGCGTCCATCGTCGGTGGGACCCTCGATCACCTCGACGACGTCCAACACGGAGACCCGATCGAGCCGGTGGCCCAATCGATATCCGCCGGACGGTCCCGGGGCGGAGGTCACCCATCCGGCACCGATCAGCGGCTTCATGATCTGCGGCAGGTAGTGGAGGCTGGCGCCGATCTCGTAGGCCACGTCGGTTCCCGGGACGACGGCTCCCCGGCGACCGTCGAGCACCCGCAGGGCTCGGATCGCCTGGTCCGTTCGCTTCGTGATCTCCAATCGCATCACGTAGTTCCTGAGTCATGAACTATGCGTTTCTCCGGTATACGACCGGGAGTGCCCGCCACACCAGGGCCGAAAGTCACGATCGGGAACCCGGGATCGGTCTTCGGCCCCGCGACGACCGACTGCTCGCACCGCCATCCGCCTGTCCGGTCCGGTCACGACCGTTGCACCGCCATGACGCCACGACCCGCCCTCGCCCCTCGTGGAGCCATCGGAGCAGCGGCACGTCCGACCCGCCCCTACGGGCGACGCATGCGGTCCACTCCTCCGGCATCGGCACCGTTCCCGTCGATGCCGACCGTCGCCGCCAGGGTGGTGGTGACCATCGCCCGCACGCCCAGGGAGCGCAGTTCCTCATCCACCAGGCCGTTGCGCCACAGCTCCGCCAGGCCGTGGATCGCTCCCCAGACGCCCACCGACACGGCCCGGGTGTCTTCCGCAGACCGCCAACCGTTCGCCTGATGGGCGGCCACGAGGCCCCGGAGCGTGTCGAAGGCCCGATCGCCGGCGGCTCGGAGTCGCGGATCGGTTTCGTCGAACAGGTCGGGTCGGAACATGACCGAGAAGCGGCCCGGCCGATCGAGAGCGAATCGGATGTAGGCCTCAGCACAGGCGACGAGCCGCTCGCCGGTGCCCTCGACGTCGCCGAGGGACTCGTCGATGGAGCGGTTGAACCGTTCGAAGCCCTGGGCCACGAAGGCGGTGAGCATCCCTCGCTTGTTCCCGAAGTGGTGAGCCGGGGCGGCCGGCGACACACCGGCGCGGCGGGCGACCTCGCGGAGGCTGGTGGCGGCGACCCCCCGTCGGGTGATCGTCTCGTCGAGGGCGTCGAGCACCGCCGAGGGCAGATCGCCGTGGTGATAGGTGGAGCGCGCCGGCTTCGTCATCTGAACGCTGTTAAGATTACCACAACGCAACGACCCAGGGGGCATCCATGGGCTACGACATCGACCAACGAATCTTCATCGACGCCCCGCCCGAACGCGTGTGGACGTGGGTGGTCGAGGACGTCGAGCGGGAACGGCGGTGGCGAAACATCGACGGCACGGGGGTGCTGACCCTCGAGAAGCTGGACGACGGACCCGTGAAGGAGGGGACCCGGTTCCACGGAACGGTAAAGGCCGGCCCCGGCAAGCCCCAGGCGTACACGAACGTCGTCACCGAGCTCGACGACCACCGCCGGATCGCCTGGGAGACCACCGACGCCGAGGGCCCGACCCTGGGCCACGGCGTCTACGAGCTGACACCCGAGTCCGGCGGGACCAGGTTCCGCATCCGCCTCGCCTATCCGGCACGGACCTTCGTCGGACGAATCATGCGGCCGATCATGCGGTTCATGGGGGGCCGGTTCTTCATCCCAAAGATGCTCGAGAAGCTGAAGCGCCTCGTGGAGGCGGACCTGGACTCGTGACCGGAGCCGAGGGGGCGCCGGAGGTGGCCGGCGACGATCGATCAGCCGACCGACTCGAGGTGCTCCTTCAGGCGGGGCATGAGCCGCTCGGCGATCCGCCCGCTCATTCCCTCCAGGATCGGCGTCATGATCCTGCCGATCCCCACCGGCTCGACGACGTTGCGCAGGGTGACCCGGGTGCGACCGTCGCAGTTGGCTGACCCGGCACGTCGCACGGCAGCACGCCACCGGCGGCCGGCCCACTGCCGGCAGCACGAACCCGCAACTGACCCGCCCCATCAACAGGGCGCGCACACCCCGGTTCACCGTCTGACGCCACCACGGCTGGGGGCCTTCCCGCACGGTCGGTATCGCACCGGGTCGCAGCAGCGCAGCAACAGTCAGGACTGGCGGTACCAGGCTGGTCCTTCTCGCCCGTGATCGGGGGTTGTTGCAGGGACTCTCTGGCGCGATCCGTAGCTGTCGTCGCCTCGGCTCCCGGGGGAGGCGTAGGGTTCGCTGATCCAACCGAGGAGCCGAACCGTGTTCGTCGACATCGTCACCACCAGCCTGAGTGCACTCGAAGATGTGGTCCGAGAAGGACGACTCCTCAGCGATCCGCCAGAGGCCATGGCAGCGATGTTCTCCTGGCATGAGGACGACGGACAGATCACCACGATCACGGTCTGGGACTCGGCAGGTGAGCGCGGTGACTTCGCGGCTGAGCGGATGATGCCCCTGTTCGAAGCCGGCACACTCGGGGAGCAGCATGGCAGCCCACGGCCCGTGAGAACGGTGCACACCTACATCAGGGACTGACCGGCACGCTGGCCGTCCGAACCGGGCGTGGCCCCGACCGTGTCGCGCTGGCATCGTTCAGCCGGGCTGCAGGAACCGTTGGAGCACGTCGGTGAAGGAGCGGATGCAGTCGTCGAGGATCCAGCCCCTTCGAGTGCCTGCTGGGCGAGGCGATAGCCGTCGCAGGAGCCCACGGTTCCGGTCTGTCCGACATCCTCCAGGACCCCTTCTCTCCTACCATTCCGCCACAACCCGCCCTCGTAGCTCAGGGGATAGAGCACCGGTTTCCTAAACCGGGTGTCGCAGGTTCGAATCCTGCCGAGGGCACCGACTCCGTCCGGGTTCGATCGGTAGTCTCGCCGCGTGACCGAGCGCGCATCCACCACGGGTCTCGGAGCCGCCATTCGAGACCTGCTCCCGGCCCTCGAGGAGTTCACCCGCTTCGAGGGACCAGATCGTGCCGTTCCCCGCTCCGAATGGCTGCCGCTCGTCGAGGAGCGGCTGCCCGAGCAGGGCGCAGGGCCGGACGAGGTGCTCGGGCTGCTGGCGGACGTGGTGGTGCGACGAGGCCTTCGGATCGGGCATCCCGGCTTCAGTGGCTGGGTGACGACGGCCCCCACCACGATCGGAACGGCAGCGGATCTCGCCCAGACCGTCGCGAGTGCCCAACGCTGGTGGGTGCATCCGGGGAACCACATCGATTCGATGGCGGTCGAGTGGATGCTCCAGCTCATCGGATTTCCCGGCTCCCACGTCGGCCAGTTCACGGCCGGCGGGTCGAGCGCCAACCTCATCGGTCTCGGTGCGGCGCGCCAGCATGCCGGTGAGCGCCTCGGCATCGACGCGGCGCGGGACGGGGTGGCAGGAATCGTCCGACCGCGTGTGTACTCGAGTGTTCAGGCCCATCACGTCGTCGGGCGCTCGCTGGGCGTTCTGGGGTTCGGGCGTTCCGCTCAGCGGACCATTCCGCTGGATCCCGACGGCCGGATCGACGTCACCGTGCTCCGGAAGCGCCTCGAGGCAGACCTGGCGGCCGGCGACACGCCCGTGGCGATCGTCGGGAATGCGGGTGACGTCAACACGGGCACGGTCGATCCGCTCGGGGAGCTGGCCGATCTGGCCCACGATCACGGGATCTGGCTGCATGTCGATGGCGCCTACGGGGGCTTCGGGATCCTGGACGATCGGGTGCGCGACCGGTACGGCGACCCGGCCGATTACGACTCGTTCGCGATCGATCCCCACAAGTGGCTCGCGGCTCCCGTCGGTACCGGGCTCGTCGTGTGCCGGGACGGCGATCTCCTGGGGAGGAGCTTCACCGTCGAGACCGGTGGGTACGACCGTGAACGCGAACCGACGCAGCCGGACGACGATCCGTCGTCACCCTGGATGTCGACCGGGCGGGGGACGCCGGACTGGGGGCTCGATTTCAGCACTCCCGCCCGCGGGATCGCGGTCTGGGCGATCCTCAAGGAGATCGGGGCGTCCGGGATGAGGGACCGGGTCATCCGCCACAACGACTGTGCCCGGCTCGTGGCCGAGCGGGCTCGCGCCAGCGACGAACTCGAGCTCCTCGCAGAGCCCGACCTGTCCATCGCATGCTTTCGGTACGTCCCTCCGGGCTGGTCCGGCGCCGACCTCGACGCGCTCAATCAGCACCTGCTCGACGAACTGAGACGGGAGGGCGAGGACCTGCCGTCGGGTACCTGGGTCGGGGACGACTTCGCCCTCCGGCCCTGCTTCATCAACCCGCGCATCGGGATCGACGAAGCCGCCCGCCTCGTCGACTCGGTCCTCGCAACCGGACGCTCACTCGCCGCCTGACCCGGTTCCGGTCCGCACCGCTCAGCCGTCCGGCTCCCCGGCGATGCGCCCCCAGAACCATCGACGGGCGTCCTGGCTGCTCCGGGCCCCGGGATCCGTCCGTCGCTCGTGGATCAGCAGCGCCACCGCGAGAGCGGTCGTCGGCACGAGCAGAAACTGCTCCCCCGCTGCCCCCAGCACCACCGCTTCGGCCGTCTGGATGTCGGGTCCCGCCCGGCCGAGGGCGACGAGGATCGCGTTGACGGCCACGAGCACCGTGATGTAGACGACCGTCCGCACGACCACACCCGGGCGCTCGTCGGGAGCGGCCTCGTTGAGGTGCTTGGCGTTGAACCCGAACCGGTACAGGAGCGGGTACGCCAGCAGGAGATAGAACAGCCAGCCCGA